>CAZUAX010000291.1:0-2503 GCA_964618435.1 uncultured Solibacteraceae bacterium | reverse complement strand
AGGAAGCCAGGGAGGTTTTTCCATTTCGGAGGCCGCACGCGGATCCGTAGGCTCTGCGATTCGGCGGCACACCGGGTTTGCCACAGAGCGCCTCGCGGTGAGTGAGGCAGAGATTAACGATATAGTGGGCGGCATCGTGGCTGCATGTTCGGCACACGGCTCATAATGTTCCGCACATGGCTAGTAACGCCTGCAATGCTGGTTTTGCCTGTTCCATGGCGTCGTCGGACAGGTCACAGAAGCAACAACAACGGGATGAGGATGAACCAATGATTCGCAGACACTTTCTAACCACCTCCCTGGCCTTGCCCGCTTTGGCTGCGCAGGTGCCCGCGCCGGCGTCCGCACAGGCGTTCGCGCAGGTGGCAGCTCCCATTCGCACGGGGCTCTGGGGTACGGAACATAGCCACACCACGGGGAAGCTAAAGGCCATGCAGTCCTCGCCGGATTACACGGTAGTGGGGGTGGCGGAAAGCGACGCCGCACAGCGCGCCCGAGCGAATCAGAACCCCGCCTTCAGTGGCCTTCGCTGGATGAGCGAAAAGGAAATGCTGGGCGATGCAAGCATCTCGCTGATAGTCGCCCAATGCAGTGTGTGGGATGCCTTGCGCATGGGCCACGCGGTGATCGACGCGGGCAAGCATCTGCACTTGGAGAAGCCGCCTGGCAACGACTGGAAGAGTTTTCAGGACCTCATCGCCAAGGCGCGCAGCAAGAAATTGCTGGTGCAGACGGGCTACGTCTGGCGGCATCATGAAGGAGTTCTGGCGGCGTTGCAGGCTGCGAAGAACGGATGGCTGGGCGACATCATGCTGGTGCGCGGCACGATGAACGCCGACCGTGATGCTCCGCAGCGCGCCGTGGAGGCCCGTTACAAGGGGGGCGGTTTCTTTGAGCTGGCCGGCCATGTTGTCGACAGAATGGTGGATCTGCTGGGGCGCCCCAAGGAAGTGCGCAGCTGGCTGCGGCATCATTCGAGTGTGAACGACAACCTCAACGACAACAGCGTGGCGGTCTTCGAGTTCGATCGTACCCTTGCTGTTATTTCGCAAACAACCAACCAGGCGGGATCAGGCGATCATCGTTCGTTTGAAATTATCGGCTCGGACGGCACATTCATGGTGAATCCTGAGGCGAACCCGCCGCGGATGCGGGTCTACATGCGGCGTCCACAGGGAAGCTACCGGGCAGGCTGGCAGGACATCACGCTATCACCTCAGCCGCGCTTCGTGGGGGACTTCCAGGAACTCGCGCGGGCGCTCAAATCCGGGCAGCCTCTGCGGCTTTCCTATGATCATGAACTGGTGCTGCACGAGACGCTGTTGCGCGCCTCCGGGGAGATTTCATGATGAGCCACCACACCCTCACCACTCGCCGTGCGGCACTCAGCGCGGCAGCGATTCTTCCATTTGCCGCCATCCGTGGCACTGCCGCCAACGACGCGGTTACGGTGGGGCTGATTGGCACGGGCAACCGGGGAAGCTACGTTGCGGAAGCGATGGCCAAAGTAACCTCAGCACGCGTGGTGGCGCTCTGCGACATCGTGGAGGAACGCCTGGCGAACACGGGCGCCAGACTGGGGGTGGATGCCAGCGGCTTCCACCGGGACTACCGCCGCCTGCTGGAATCGAATGTGGACGCGGTGATCATCGCCACCCCGGTGCATCTGCATGCGGAACACTTTGAAGCGGCAGTGCGTGCGGGCAAACACATCTACATCGAGAAGCCCGCGGATGTCAGTGTCGAGGGCTGCAAGCGCATCATGCGCGCGGCGGATTCCGCTGACCGGCGCTTTCATATCACCTTTGGCTTCCAGCGTCGGCATGCGCATCTGTACAAGAAAGCGAGGAAACTGGTGGAGGAAGGCGGTGTGGGTGACATTCGCCTGGCAACCGCGCGCTTCATCAAGAGCGAAGGCGCCGCAGCCCAGGTGACGCAAACCCGGCCGCCCGCCAACCAACGGGAGCGCCATGACAAGTGGCACGCGTGGCAGGATCTTTCCGGCGACCTGATCGTTGAGAATAACGTGCATTCCATTGACGTCCTTAACTGGTTCCTGGGTGGGCATCCCGTCAGCGCCATCGGCTCCGGGGGAAAGCGGCTGCCGCAAGGTGGGGACACCCGCGACCACAACTTCGTCGCCTACAGCTACCCGGATGGTACCCATGCCCATCTCACGGGAACGACGCTCGCGACACCTGGATATCGGGAGGTGCTTGAGCAGTTCTTCGGGTCCAAGGCCATGCTGGAGACATCGGAAAGCCACCTGCGCGTCTTCTATTCCCGCACCAACCAGACCATGGAAAAGCCGGTGCGCAACATGAGCGAGGAAGCGGTGGAGGACTTCGTGAAACGCATCGTGGAAAAGCGTCCACAAAACAACGGAATCGAAGGTGCCGAGAGCACGCTCACCGCCATTCTGGGCCGCATGGCGATGGATGCAAAACGCGAGGTCACTTGGGATGAAATGATGAAGTCCCCCGCCTGACGATTGAGCCTGACG
>CAZUAX010000290.1:0-2540 GCA_964618435.1 uncultured Solibacteraceae bacterium | reverse complement strand
AGAATGAACACGACGGTCTTGCCCTGGGCCTGCAGCGGCTCTACGCGCGGATCGGTGAGCGCGATGTTCTGCTCTCGCAGATAGCCGGGACTGACCACCTTGATGTCTTTGCCCTCGACCCGGCCCTCGGCACCTTTGCCGGTGATGCTCTTGAAATTGTCCACGGGCAGCTTGTGTTCTGTCGCGGCGGCGATGGCCTTGGCGATTGGATGCTCGGAATGTGCATCCACGGAGGCGGCGTAGGTGCGGAGCAACTCTTCGGTGATGTCCTCACCAAGAACCAAGGTGTCGGACACGCCAAACCGGCCCTCGGTGAGCGTGCCGGTCTTGTCAAAAATGACGGCCTGCAGTTTTCGGGCACCCTCGAAAGCCACGCGATTGCGAATGAGCAGGCCGTTGCTCGCGGCCAGCGCGGTGGAGACAGCGACGACCAGCGGCACGGCCAGGCCCAGGGCATGCGGGCAGGCGATGACCATGACGGTGACGGTGCGTTCGATCGCGAACGCGAAGTCCCGACCCACGATCACCTGCCAGATGAAGAAGGTGATCACGCCGCCGCCCAGCGCAACGATGGTGAGCCACATCGCTGCGGTGTTGGCGAGGTCCTGGGTCTTTGATTTGCTGTCCTGAGCCTGTTTGACGAGATCGATGACCTGCGACAGAAACGAATCCTTGCCAGTGCCTTTGACCTCGACGGTCAGCGACCCTTCGCCGTTGATGGATCCGCCAATGACCGTGCCGCCGGTCGCCTTGGCCACGGGGGTCGATTCACCGGTGAGCATCGCCTCATCGACCGAACTCTCGCCGGACACAATCAGACCGTCTGCGGGAATCTTCTCACCGGGCTTGATCAGAACCCTGTCATCCACTGCCAGTTCGCTGAGCGCCACGTCCGTGACGCTGCCATCAGGCATGAGCTTGTGGGCATCGGAGGGCATGAGTTTGGCCAGCTCCTCCAACGCCCGCGATGCGCCCATCACCGACTTCATCTCGATCCAATGCCCGAGCAGCATGATGTCGATGAGGGAGGCCAGCTCCCAGAAGAACATCTTTCCGGCCAGGCCGAAGACGACGGCGCTGCTGTAGATATACGCCGTGGCAATGGCGACCGAGATGAGTGTCATCATCCCGGGCCGCCGGGATGTCAGTTCCCCGACAAACCCCTTGAGAAACGGCCACCCGCCATACCAGAAGACCGCAGATGACAGGCCAAACAGTACATACAGGTCGCCTGGAAAACTGATCGCGTCGTCGAGCCCCACCAACGATTGGAGCATCGGCGACAGGACGAGAATCGGCACGGTCAAGGCCAGCGAGATCCAGAACCGCTTCCGGAAATCCGCCGCCATGTGCGCATGGTGGGTGGGTCCCACGCGGGCCTTCTTGCCGACCTCGTGCTCGTGTGCTTTCATCGCGCGTCTCCTGTCACCGGCTGCCAGTTGGCGTGGCGGAGCGGCGCATCGTGGTGAGGGGCCGCTATCTCCACCAATCCATCATCCCGCCTGTCATCATTCCGCCGCCGAAGACCAGCACGAGCAACAAGACGACGATGACCGTCCCGATGATGATCAGCACTGTGTTGTTATTGGTCGTGGTTTTACTCATGTGACTACCCTCTTTTCCTGACACTTATCAAGCCAACCCCGCGCGCACGTCGCTCTGGTCGACGCCATCGGCGGGGTGTGCGGCCGACGATACGCGTCGTGCTCGCGGCACTGTCGGACATCGAACCCTCCAAAATCTCTGCGGTGTGACAACGGCCACACGTGTCGAGGTAGTGGTGGCGTCGAGCGTAGGTGGAACACTCAGCCGATGGCTGTGCGTTTGGGAACATCCACGACTGTCAGACGCGCTGTTTCATGACGTTGAAGGTCGGATGGGTTATTTCCGGCCCTTCGTGCGGTCAGCGTAGTCTTCAGACGAGGCCGGATCGAGCTCCCATCGGTGCGTGTCGCGGCCGGCTTCTTTTTCACCAACCTGCAACACCTCGCCGTCCGCATAGGCTACGCCCATCGCCTCGCCGATCGCATCAAGGTCATTGCGTCCTGGAGTGGCTGTGCTGCCGCCGACCGTCTCATCTCCCCCTGACTCAGCGTCCTCCCAGCGGGCATCGACATCGCCGCCAGAAAGCGTCGGATCGGTGCCCTGGTTGTTCTTGAGGCGATCGGCGAGCTGATGTTGGCCGGCCGCGATGTCAGGAATTGGCGGCTCGATCTCGTCGGCGATGCCGTTGTCGTTCAGATCTTCTCGTTCGTCGTTGTTCATGGGCACCTTCGTTGCGTGTGAATGGCCGGTGATGTTGCGATCGGTTATCGCGTCCGATCTCCCACTGTGGGGCCTCGCCGCGGAATGCGTCTGTTCCATGCAGAACAGCACGTGACATGTGCCCTCCTCCGCAGGAAGGAAAGCACGAGTAGAATGGTGGCCGCCGAAACCCTGCAGAGGAGCCGCCCCATGAGAATCGTCAGAACACTCGCCTTCACCCTGGTCGTCGCGTTGTTGGCCACAGGCACGTCGCACACGTCGGCATGGCAGGCCGC
>CAZUAX010000289.1:0-2558 GCA_964618435.1 uncultured Solibacteraceae bacterium | reverse complement strand
ACCCTTCACGGCATTTAACATTGCGGTAAGTTTCGCAACCAATACGAACTGGCAGAACTACGGAGGCGAAATCTCGCTAAGTTACTTCACGCAGATGATCGGGCTAACCGTCCAGAACTTCCTCTCGGCGGCTTCGGGCATGGCTGTGCTTGTGGCGCTGGCGCGCGGGTTGGCAACACAAAACAGGAAAGAACCGGGGAACTACTGGGTGGACTTCACGCGGAGCATCCTTTACATTCTGTTGCCCCTATCCGTCGTGCTCGCACTGCTGCTTGTCTCGCAGGGGGTGATCCAGAACTTGAGCCCGTATGTGCCGATAGCGGATTCGGAAACGACAATTGCGATGGGTCCGGCAGCTTCACAGATTGCCATTAAACAACTAGGGACCAATGGCGGCGGGTTCTTCAATGTCAATTCAGCACATCCGTTTGAAAACCCGACACCGTTTTCGAACCTTCTTGAGTGTCTTGCCATTTTGCTTATCCCCGCGGCCCTCTGCTACACATTTGGATTCCTCGTAAACGACCGGCGGCAGGGGTGGGCGCTCTTCGCCGCCATGCTCCTGCTATTTGTCCCGCTCGCCCTGGTTGCCATCCAGGCGGAACAGGGAAACCTCGAAGGCAAAGAGCTCCGATTTGGCACCGCAAATTCGGCACTTTGGGCTGCAGCCACTACGGCCGCGTCGAACGGATCTGTGAACTCGATGCATGATTCCTACACTCCGGTGGGAGGACTGGTGCCCCTGTTTCTAATGCAGCTGGGAGAAGTAGTATTCGGGGGTGTTGGGTCAGGGCTTTACGGAATGGTCGTGTTCGCAATCATAGCGGTTTTCGTCGCTGGGCTCATGGTTGGCCGGACGCCGGAATACCTTGGAAAGAAAATTGAAGCCTTTGAGATGAAGATGGCATCGATTGCCATACTCGTGCCCCTGCTGTGCGTGCTCGCCGGAACAGCGATTGCAGTGGTTTCGCCAATGGGAGTGGAAGGTGTGGCTAACCCCGGACCGCACGGCTTCAGTGAAATCCTCTACGCGTTTACGTCCATGGGCAACAATAACGGAAGCGCCTTTGCCGGATATGGTTCAGACACCCCGCTGGTAAACTTCAGCGGCGGGTTAGCCATGCTGCTGGCGCGCTATTGGGTGGCAATTCCCGTTCTGGCCATTGCCGGTTCGTTTGCCGCCAAGAAATCAGTTCCTGTGAGCACGGGAACACTGCCCACACACACGGCACTTTTCGTTCTTCTGCTGGCGGGCACGGTTCTGATTGTGGGCGCTTTGGCATACATCCCTTCCCTCGCCCTTGGTCCAATTGTGGAGGCGATGCAATGAGTGCAACACGCCCGATGCTTGACATGCGATCCGCACAGGTTGCGTCGGTGGATGCGATTCGCAAGCTAAACCCGCTCCATCAATTCCGCAATCCTGTGATGTTTGTGGTGTGGGTGGGAAGCATCTTCACCACAGCCCTGGGAGTGAAAGCTTTGGGAGGAGAAGGCGAAGCACCCGCCTCCTTTATTTTTTCCATCAGCATTTGGCTTTGGTTTACCGTTCTCTTCGCAAACTTTGCCGAAGCCATCGCAGAGGGGCGAGGCAAGGCGCAAGCAGAAACACTGCGTAAGGGTCGCAGGTCCATCGTGGCAAGGAGGTTGTCGGAGCCCCGCTACGGCGGCGAGACGGAGAAGGTCGGCAGCACCTCGCTTCGGAAGGGAGACATGGTGCTTGTGGAGGCCGGCGATACCATTCCCCTGGATGGAGAGGTGGTAGACGGTGCGGCTTCCGTGGATGAAAGCGCCATTACCGGGGAAAGCGCACCCGTTATCCGCGAAAGCGGCGGCGACCGATCCAGCGTGACCGGTGGCACACGTGTATTGTCCGATTGGCTGGTGGTGCGGGTAACCGCCGAAGCGGGTGAGGGCTTTCTGGAGCGGATGATCGCGATGGTGGAAGGAGCCAAACGCCAGAAGACGCCGAACGAGATCGCACTGAACATCCTGCTCGCAGCGTTGACGATCGTATTCCTGCTTGCTACCGTAACCCTTCTGCCGTTCTCCATCTACGCGGTGGATGCAACCGGAAAGGGGGCACCGGTAACCGTAACGGTGCTGGTGGCACTTCTGGTTTGCCTGATACCTACAACCATTGGCGCATTGCTCTCCGCGATCGGGATTGCGGGCATGAGTCGCATGCTGCAGGCCAACGTGCTGGCCATGTCTGGCCGTGCGATTGAGGCAGCGGGCGATGTGGATGTTTTGCTGCTCGACAAAACAGGCACCATCACTCTGGGCAATCGGCAGGCCACAGCTTTTCTTCCCGCACCGGGAGTCACACCAAGGCAACTAGCGGATGCGGCCCAACTGTCGTCCTTACCGGACGAGACTCCCGAAGGCCGGAGTATCGTGGTTCTGGCGAAGGAGCAGTTTCAGATCCGAGAACGAGACTTGCACAGGGTGGGCGCGCACTTTATTCCGTTCTCGGCCCGCACCCGCATGAGCGGAGTCGATCTCGATGGCCGGCAAGTGCGAAAGGGTGCCGCGGATGCCGTTGAAGCGTTTGTCCG
>CAZUAX010000288.1:1401-2598 GCA_964618435.1 uncultured Solibacteraceae bacterium | reverse complement strand
TCATCTATGTGCGCAAAGGACTTCCGCCGGTGAAGTCCATCCATGGAACCGAGGATCCGTTGGTGCCTTATGAACAAAGCGTCAGGCTGACACGCCTGCTTCGCGAAAAAGGCGTTACTGCCGAATTGATCAGCATTCCGGGCGGAAAGCACGGCTTCGATGACAAGACCTGGAATGAAGAACTCTACCCCCAAATCTTCGAGTTCCTTGAGCGCCAGCGCATACTGAGATAAGGCTCACCCGGTCCGCCAGCGCAGCCGTTCATTCACCTTACCCGCGCAACTTCCTCGCAATCGGGCACAATAACCATTACGCACCAATTGCAAGTGGCCTCATTACTGGTGGTGGCCAGCGATTGCTGGTTCTGGCCAAACTGCCAGTGACCCAGATTGCCGTCGGATACAGGCCAGATTGCCGTCGGATACAGGGAGACGACCCGGCATGCATGAATACCCATCCAGGCGCGAATGGATAGCGGGAAGCGCGGCGATTCTTTCGGGCTGCTCGATGCCCGAGACTGCCCCTACGGTGCGCTTCGGCGTGATCAGTGATATCCACCACGGCCTGATGCCCAAGGCGGAAGAGCGCCTGGAAACCTTTCTGCGGGAGTCTTCCCGCCGGGAACTCGACTTCCTCATCCAACTGGGGGACTTCGGCTTTGCCCGCGAAGACGCACGAGATTTCGCCAGCCTTTGGCTGAACCATCCCGGCACGAAATACTCGGTGCTGGGCAACCACGACATGGACCACAACACCAAGGACGAATTCCGCGAGTTCTACGGCATGGAGAGCAACTATTATGCCTTCACCCACGGCACTTTCCGCTTCATTGTCCTGGACTGCAATCACCTCAACTTCGGCGATCGTTTTGAGCACTTCGCCAACGGCAACTACTTCGCACATGGCGGCCGCCGGGACTGGGTGGACCACCAGCAACTGGAATGGTTCCGCGGTGAGCTCGCCCGGGCCGCGCAACCCGTGGTGGTGTTCTCTCACCAGGGCATCGGCCCCTATTGGGGCGGCGACATGTTGCCGCGTCTTTCCGTGCGGCAGGCCATCGCGCAGGCAAATGTGGTCGGTCCCATACCGAAGGTGATTGCCTCCTTTTGCGGGCACGACCATGTGGACGACCATTCCACTTACGACGGCACGCACTACTTCCAGGTAAATAGCGCCAGCTACCACTGGGTGGGCGAG
>CAZUAX010000288.1:0-1301 GCA_964618435.1 uncultured Solibacteraceae bacterium | reverse complement strand
CCATCGTGCGGATGGGTACTGCTACAATCCTAGGCGATGTTTGCGAAGGTACTGGTGGCCAACCGGGGTGAAATTGCCGTGCGGGTAATCCGCGCCCTGAAGGAACTTGGAATCGCATCCGTGGCCGTTTACTCCGACGTCGACCGGGCTTCGCTACACGTGCGCATGGCCGACGAAGCGGTAGCCATCGGGCCCGCGGATTCTCGTGCGTCTTACCTCAACATCCCACGGATTGTGGAAGCCGCCCGCCGAACTGGCGCGGAAGCGGTGCACCCAGGATACGGATTCCTCAGCGAGAACGCTAACTTCGCCCAGGCATGTGTGGATGCCGGGATCGTGTTCATTGGCCCGTCCCCGGAGTCGATTCGCGGGATGGGTTCCAAAACCGCCGCGCGAACGCTGGCCCGCGAAGCAGGAGTGCCCACCGTGCCGGGTGCGGCCGGAGCGGTAACCTCCCTGGAGGAAGCCCTCACAGTTGCTCACCAGGTGGGTTACCCGGTTCTGCTGAAGGCCGCGGCTGGCGGGGGCGGCAAGGGAATGCGCCTGGTGGAAAACGCCTCGGAAATGGAGTCTGCCCTGCGCGATGCCGCAGGCGAGGCAGAGCGGGCATTTCACGACGCCCGTGTTTACATTGAGAAAGCTGTGGTGCGGCCGCGCCATATTGAGATTCAGGTGCTGGGTGACCAGCACGGCAACCTCATTCACCTCGGCGAACGCGAGTGTTCCTTGCAACGTCGGCACCAAAAGGTGATTGAGGAGAGCCCTTCCCCGCTCATGCGCGAGTATCCCGAACTAAGGGAGCAGATGGGACAGGCCGCACTAAAGGCGGCTGCGGCGGCCGGCTACTACAACGCAGGTACCGTCGAGTTCCTGGTGGATGAGCATCGGAATTTCTACTTCCTGGAAATGAACACGCGACTCCAGGTAGAGCACCCGGTCACCGAATGGGTAACCGGCCTCGACCTGGTGCATGAACAGTTGCGCATCGCCGCGGGGGAACCGCTCACGCTGCGCCAGCAAGACGTGCGCTGGCACGGAAATGCCCTGGAATGCCGCATCTACGCCGAGGATCCGGAAAACCAGTTCTTCCCTTCCCCGGGCCGGATCACCCGGCTGGAACGTCCCGCGGGCCCCGGTGTCCGCGTCGATTCCGGTGTCTATCTTGGTTGGAGCATTCCCATGGAGTACGACCCGCTGATCGCCAAGCTCAGCGTCCATGCTCCCACGCGCGAACTAGCCATCGCCCGCATGCGCAGTGCGCTGGAAGAGTATTCCGTGGACGGCGTGAAAACCACCATCGG
>CAZUAX010000287.1:0-2641 GCA_964618435.1 uncultured Solibacteraceae bacterium | reverse complement strand
TCCGCTTACATCCACGATTGGTCGGGCCAGATCTTTCTGCCCGGCGCTTCCGCAAACAAGCTGATGCTCGTTCTGAAGGACTATGACCGCCACAAGGAATACTACGCTCCCGAAGTGGTGGATTCGCGACTTGTCTCGCAGAGCCCTGATGAATTACGAAGCTTCCTCCGCCTGCGAAAGAAGAAGGTGCTCACCGTCATTCTTGATAGTGAGTATCGCAGCCAGTTCTTCGAAGCAAATCCCGGCTCGGGCTACAGTATCTCCCATTCCACCAGCATTCGCGAAGTAGAAAATCCTGGGGAGGCGAGCGAACGCGTGCTGCCAGACGGCGAGGGTCATGGCTTTCTGTGGAAACTGCACGCCTACTGGCTCTGGCAAGAGGCGAAGGGAGGGGTTTGGGCGGAATGCCGCGCCATTTCGCTGTCGCGCGACGTGCCCAGCGGGCTCGGATGGATGGTGGCACCCATCATCCGCAGCCTGCCCCGCGAATCGCTGGAGGCCACCCTGCGCAACACCTATAAGGCTGTGAAATCCAGGGGCTAGAAGCCTTCGGTAAACAGCCTCGCCGTCAAGAGAACGGTGTAGACCACGGGCATAGAGAACAGTGAGCTGTCCAGACGGTCCAGCCACCCTCCGTGTCCCGGCAACATACTGCCGCTATCCTTGATGCCGGCTCCGCGCTTCAGGGCGCTCTCCGCGAGGTCGCCTGTCTGGCCAGCCACATTGGCGAACGCGGCCAGCAGCAACGCCAGCCACACGGGTGTTTCCGGCGAGAACCACTGGATGTAAAACACTGCCAGTGCGGAACTCACCACCAGGGAACCAATCGCGCCCTCCCAGCTCTTGGCCGGGCTGATCACCGGGGCCATCTTGTGGCGGCCAATCAATCGGCCTACAGCCAACGCCGCCGAGTCGCCCACCCAGTTGATTGCCAGTGCCAGCAGTAGCCAGTGCGGGTCAATGCGCCACAGCAGGATTGCAGACTTCCAACTGCCGAACACATAGATGATGCCCAGCATTGCCGCTCCTGCCGACGGAAGCGTCAGGCGCATCTCCCGGCTCCGCAGCATCAAGGACAGCATCAGCAGCGTACCCACCATCAGCACAGGAAAGGCGTATGGCAGAGGCAGCAGCAGCAGGCACAGCCCTATCCCAAACGCTGCAAACAGGGGTTTCTCGAACTGGAAGTGCCCGATCAGGTTACGGAACTCGATGGCGCACAACGTGGCAATGACGGCCACGACAAGTTGCACAAGCAGCAACTGGCCGCCAAAAATCACAAAGACGGCAAGGGGAGCAAGCACCAGCGCGGTAACGACACGCTTCATGGGGTGGGTACGCTTAACAGTTCGTCCAGCACCTCGGCGGGGGCGTCCACCGGATCGCGATGCACACCGCCGAAGCGCCGGTCGCGCTTCTGGAAATCGAGGATGGCTTCCAGTAAATCCCGGAGACCGAAGTCCGGCCAGTAGGTGGACGTCACGTAGATCTCGGTGTAGGCCAATTGCCAAAGCAAAAAGTTACTGATGCGCATCTCCCCGGAGGTACGAATCAACAGGTCGGGATCCGGCAGGCCGATGCAGTAAAGGTTCTGCTCAATCAGATTCTCGCTGAACTCCAGGGAATCCAACGTTCCCGCCGCTCTCGCCCGCGCCAGAGCCTGGTTGACCGCGTCCACAATCTCAGTGCGGCCACCATAGTTGATGGCGATATTCACGATAAGGCCCTTATTCTCGCGGGTGGCATCCACACATCGCTGAAGGTCCCGCGCTACATCGCGGGGCAGGGCCTGCGTGCGCCCCATGGTGCGGATCTGGATCCCGTTTTCGGCCAGCTTCGGTAGTTCGTGATCCACATAGAAGCGCAGTAGGCGCCAGAGCGTCTCCACCTCCGTGCGGGGCCGCTTCCAATTCTCCACAGAGAACGCATAGAGGGTAACCGCGCCAATGCCCATGCGGGCGCACTGTTCAATCACCTCGCGAACGGCGCTCATGCCCGCCTTGTGTCCCGCCACACGTGGCAGGTTACGCTGGTTGGCCCAGCGTCCATTGCCGTCCATGATCACAGCGATATGACGCGGCATCCGCTGGGGATCCACCGCCGAGGCGAGCGACCATTCGGGTGTTCCGGGCTCGAGGATCTGCAACAGCGCTTTCATGCAGGCAAACCCATATCGTACTACCTCTGCCCACAGCGGTTCCACCGCGGACCCTGCTTCACTTTACGAAGACTGCTATCCCTGCGGGTGTTCAAGCAGATATTCCTGCACCGTACGGTACATTCGCTCCTTGTAGAGCCGCCCTGCATCCTCCACCGGCACCGTCCAATTAAAGCTCCAGGAATCACCGGTCTGTTCCATCCATGCCTGTAGCCTTCTCTCCATGTCTTCGCGGATTCCCGACGCCGCCTGGTCCTCCGCCAGATTGTTCATCTGGTAGGGATCATCCTGCAAATCGTAAAGCACCCAGGGCTTGGATTCATAGCGGGCGTACATGTACCTATCCGTCCGCACCCCGCGCCACCCTTCGGAAACCCGCCCGGCCAGATACGGGCCGAAAATTTGAAAGAAGGCCGAATCTGGCAGATCCTGCTGTTGCCCCAGAATGCGCCGCGAGAAGTCTCGTCCCTGCATTTCCTTGGG
>CAZUAX010000286.1:0-2660 GCA_964618435.1 uncultured Solibacteraceae bacterium | reverse complement strand
GGAGTCCGGGTCTCTTCCGTTTCCCACTGACCTCCATCGTCCACGTTTCCACTTTCTCCCGCCGCGCAACTGGATGAACGACCCAAATGGACTGATCTATTACAAGGGCGAGTATCACGTCTTCTACCAGCACAATCCCGGGGCAGCCGTATGGGGCAACATGCATTGGGGACATGCAGTTAGTCGGGACCTTTTGCGTTGGCAACATCTGCCAATGGCTCTGGCGCCCACTCCCGGCGGCTACGACAAAGATGGTGTGTTTTCCGGGTGCATGGTAGTGAACGGAGGAACACCAACGATTCTCTACACTGGCACAAAGCCGGAGGTGCAGGCGATTGCCACGAGCACGCACCCACGGCTGGAAACCTGGACCAAATGGGAGGGGAATCCCATAATCTCAGGCCCTCCTCCGGGTCTGGATGTAACTGGATTCCGCGATCCTTTCGTTTGGCAGGAGGGAACAGACTGGTTGATGGCCCTGGGAAGTGGACAGAAGGGAAAAGGTGGAACTATCCTGCTTTACCGCAGTGACGACCTGCGGAAGTGGGACTACCTTCACCCTCTGGTGGAGAGCGACGACCCTGCGTTAGGAACCATGTGGGAGTGTCCAAACTTCTTCCCACTTGGCAACAAGCACGTGCTGCTGTTTTCACCGATTCCACTGCGAAAGGCGTTGTATGCGGTGGGCACCTATGAGAACCGCCGGTTTGCCATTGAGTCCGTCGGAAGCTTGGATGATGGTGGACATTTTTACGCGCCGCAAGCATTTCTGGATGGGGCAAACCGCCGGGTAATGTTTGGCTGGATTTGGGAGGGGCGCAGCAGGGAAGAGCAGGTAAAGGCTGGCTGGGCAGGAGCTTTCTCGCTACCACGCGTGTTGACGCTGGATGCGGATCGGAAATTACGAATGGAACCCCATCCTCTCTGTGCTCGATTACAGCGGTTTCAGAAGGCCGTTAGAAGTGCTGCGATTGGGCCAGCGACGGATAAAGAAATTGAAGAGGCTGGCATTGTCGGAAATGCAGGCCGCCTGGATGTGAGTATTGTACCGGGTGATGCACGTGAACTAAGTTTGGTGTTCTATGCAAGCCCTGATGGCAGAGAGGAGACGCGCCTTGTGTGGAATCGAGAACCCGGCGAGCTGGTGATCGACCGCAGCAAGTCGTCCTTGCATGCGAGCCAGGATTCCCAGGAGTTCCGGGCTCCACTGAAGCTGGCAAAAGGCGAGATGCTGCAGCTTACGCTCTATTTCGACCGTTCTTTAGTAGAGGTTTATGCTAACGGAAACTGCTGCCTGACCACTCGGGTATACCCCACTTTACGGGAGAGCCTGCGGGTGCGTGTAGAAGGAAGCGGTAAGAAAGCGGTGCTGCGCGAGATGGTGTGGCGCCCGATTGCGATGCAGGTTTCCTGAGCAGCTTTGTGGGCTATGGTAGGCACGGCTGGATTCGAACCAGCGACCTTCCGCTTAGGAGGCGGACGCTCTATCCTGCTGAGCTACGTGCCCAAAGCGCTTTCCTTCAGTGTAGCCTGAGACAACCGTCAGCCGAACACGAACAAAAATGCGCGATTCCGCTGCTATTGCCAGCGTTTAAGGCCTTTTGCTCCAATATCATTTCTGCGCTGCATGCCCGCGAAATGAACATGACCTGCTGCTTCGTATGCCGTAGCGATCGCGCCCGGCAAGTTTGGCGCGCTGGCTGTGACGGCAAGAACCCGACCACCTGCGGTGACGACCTGGCCATCCTGCGCTTTTGTTCCCGCGTGGAATACAACGGCGCCAGACTTTTCCACTTCGGCCAGACCCTCGATCCTGTCGCCTGTACGTGGAGTGCCCGGATAATTGGCGGCGGCCAAGACTACGCAAACCGAAGGTTCTGCCTCCCAATGAACCACCTGTGGATCCAGCTGGCCCGCAGCGCACGATTGCAGCAAAGCCAGGAAATCGCCCTTCATGGAATGAAGCAAAACCTGTGCCTCCGGATCCCCCAAGCGGACGTTGAACTCCAACGCTTTCGGACCAGATTCGGTGATCATCAAACCCGCGAAGAGAAATCCTTGAAAGGGCCGGCCTTCTTCGCGGAGACCGCTGAGGGTGGGGTGGATGATGTCGCGAAGGATAAGCTCATGCTGGTCTCCACTGAGGATCCGACCATCACAGTAGGCACCCATGCCACCAGTATTTGGACCGCGGTCACCGTCGAAAATTGCTTTGTGATCCTGGCAGGGCGGGAACGCCAGAACTCGCTCTCCATCCGTGAGCACAATGAAGCTTACTTCCTCTCCAACAAGGAACTCTTCCAGGACGATACGTAAACCAGCGTTCCCTAATGTCTGCTTTTCCATCAGGTCGTGAATTGCCGTGATCGCCTCTTCGCGCGATTGTGCAATAATGACGCCCTTACCGGCTGCGAGGCCGTCCGCTTTCACAACGACGGGGAGCGGAAACCGATTGAGAACAGCAAGAGCTTCCTGGACCGAATTTGCAACGTGGAAAGCGGCTGTCGGAATATGGTGTCGGGCAAAGAGCTGCTTGGCGAACACCTTACTGCCCTCCAGTTCCGCGGCAGCTGCGGAAGGCCCTACCACTGGAATGCCCTTAGCGCGGATGTGGTCGGCAAGACCGGCGACCAGCGGAGCCTCAGGGCCAACAACAACCA
>CAZUAX010000285.1:0-2665 GCA_964618435.1 uncultured Solibacteraceae bacterium | reverse complement strand
TCGACGACTTGGTTACCAAGGGAACCGATGAACCCTATCGGATGTTCACGTCGCGCGCCGAGCACCGTTTGCACTTGCGCATAGATAATGCCGACGAACGATTGACCGGATACGCGATCCAACTTGGGTTGGCTACAGCATTGCGGGAGCAGGTGTTTGCACGTTACCAGCATCAGCGCGAAGTGCTCCGAAAGCGCCTGCAGGGATTGCGTTGGCGGGAAGTATGTGGGGCTAACGTGCTTGGATCTGGTCGTGACGAGAATCCGTTGGTTTCCGATTGGCTGCGAAGGCCAGAGTCGTCGCTTGCTGCACTTACGCCGGGTCTTGAATCCCTGATCGGCGAAGCGGTGGCAGAGGCTGTGCTGCGCACGGTTGAGACGGAGTTGAAGTACGTCGGTTATCTGGAACAACAGAAGCGTCAAGTGGAAAGACTGTCCGAGATGGAATCGCGGAGAATTCCGGGGAATTTCGACTTTCGGGGTATTCCGGGCTTGTCCCTGGAAATGCAGGAGAAGCTTCATCGTGTGAGGCCAATTTCGCTTGGGCACGCCGCCCGGGTTCCTGGGGTGACGCCAGCAGCATTAGCACTGCTGGATATTCGGTTATCCTTAGCCGGAGAGGTGGCTGCTGATTGAAGAGTCCATTGGATTTGAATCCTGCTGAGTTCCGACTGGAGTTGGCGAATTGGCTAGTTCGCTACGATATTCCCGCCAGCGAGCAGACCTTGGATCGTTGCCAGGCGCATCTGTCGGTGTTGGTGAAGTGGAATCGTGCGATGAATCTCGTGGGAGATCTATCCTTGGAGTCTGCCGTGCGGCGGCATTACGGTGAGAGTCTGTTTCTCTCGTCGTTAGTCCCCGAGGGAATTGTTTCAATTGCCGATATTGGTTCGGGCGCAGGTTTTCCTGGTGTGGGGGTGGCGGCCTCCCGCCTCGGTTGTAGCGTGTGTCTGGTGGAATCCAGACAAAAGAAGGCGGCGTTTCTTAGTGAATCTACCCGCGGTTGGGGAAATTGTTCCGTTTTCGCCGGGCTTGGGCGTGATTTGGCAGACTCTCGCGAATTGGTATGTTCGCGTGGAGTGGATATTTCGCAGGTTATCGAGGTCGCATTGCGCTGGGGTGCTGGATTGGGGTTGTTGCTCTCAAGGGAGGATGCTTTGTCTGTATTCGCGGATTTGGCCGGGAAGGGATTTAGTGGCTTCGTGCGGGAGATACCGTGGCGGACATCGGCGTCCGCACTGGTGATGACGCCTCAGCCGGGTGGATCCGTTTAAAACATTTCCACCACTGCAAGTTCCACGTGGAACCCTCTTCGGTCGATTCACCGCAGATATGCTAGGATGGCGGAGGCAACCACCACTACACCCATGGGCCGAATTATTGCAGTAGCGAACCAGAAAGGCGGAGTTGGCAAGACAACTACCGCAATCAATCTAGCTGCAGCCCTAGCGGCATCAGATCTTCGCGTACTTTTGGTCGACTGCGACCCGCAAGCAAACTCAACATCAGGGCTTGGCATTCCACGGCGCCTCGGCCGGCCGTCTCTCTATCACCTGCTGGTAGGTGACGCGGACATCAATGAAGTACTCATCCAGACCCAATTTGAAGGCCTCTCCCTAATTCCATCCGAGAAAGCTCTCGTGGGTGCAAACATCGAACTAGTAGAAACCGACGCAAGGGAGCGCCAGCTATCACGTCGCCTCCACCCACTGCGCGAAAGCTTTGACTTCATCATCCTGGATTGCCCACCAGCGCTCGATTTACTCACTTTGAACGCGCTCTTGGCAGCCGACACCGTTCTTATCCCCATCCAATGCGAATTCTTCGCACTTGAGGGCATATCAGAACTCATTGATACCGTGGCACGCATTCGGGAGAATTATCAGCACCCTTTGCGCATAGAGGGAGTGCTGCTAACGATGTACGACGACCGAACAAACCTCACGAAACAGATCGCTGCTGATTTGCGCGAATTCTTCGCAGCTGACATCTTCGAGACGGTGATTCCTCGTAACATCAAACTGGCCGAAGCTCCCAGTTTCGGAAAGCCCATCATTGCGTACGATGTACGATCCAAAGGGGCGGAGTGCTACATCCAACTAGCCCGAGAGATACTTACCGATGACCGATCAGCAGCCTAAGAAACGAGCCCTTGGAAAAGGGTTAAGCGCCCTTCTCACAACAAGGCCATCAACTTTCGGCGCCACCCCATCCGCCGGTGCCCCCACGCCGCACCTGCTACCTCTGTCCCAAATTGAACCAAACCCGCTTCAACCCCGAACGATCTTCCAACAGGCCGCCCTCGACGAACTAGCTCAGTCGATTCGTGCCAATGGCGTCATTCAACCTCTCGTCGTCCGCTCCGTAAACGGCCGCACACAATTGGTAGCTGGCGAGCGACGCCTACGCGCCTCCAAACTTGCTGGCCTCACCGAAGTTCCGGTTGTCTACACAGAGATCGACGATAACCGCCTTCTTGAGGTCACCCTCATTGAGAATATTCAGCGGGAAGATCTCAATCCATTAGAGGTTGCCGAGGCGTACCAGCGGTTGACAGTCGACTTGGGTTTGACGCACGAGCAGATTGCTGAACGAACCGGTAAGGAACGCTCCACCATCACCAATCATCTCCGCCTCTTGCGATTGCCCGAAGCGATTCAGCAATT
>CAZUAX010000284.1:1224-2695 GCA_964618435.1 uncultured Solibacteraceae bacterium | reverse complement strand
TCTGAGGACGATACCGCTTCCGCACGAATATCCGCGTCTTCCGAGAGGCCATAGCGGATCACAGGCCCATCGTGAATTTCGCCGAAGGCGCGCACTCTGGGGTCGTCCGCGTTCAAAATCGCCGTACCGGCAGCAGGCAGCGCCTCCACCAGTTCCCGCTTTGCCATGGCAATTCCCTGTACGGAATCAAAGTTCTCGATGTGGGCGTACCCCACATTGGTTACCAGCCCATGGTCTGGCTCGGCAATCTTGGCGAGCGCGGCAATCTCACCCGCATGGTTCATGCCCATCTCCACGACGGCTGCTTCCGCATCGGGATCCACTCGCAACAACGACAGGGGAAGCCCTACATGGTTGTTCAGATTTCCCGTACTCTTGGCGGTACGCAGGCAGGCACTCAAAAGGGCGGCGCAAATCTCCTTACTGGTAGTCTTGCCCGCGCTGCCGGTAATGCCCAGCACTCGTTTGCCCCAGCGTCGCCTCGCGAAATTCGCCAGCTTCTGGAGCGCGTCCAGCACATCCTCCACCAGATACGACGGCACCGCATAGGCACCGGGCTCACTCACCACCACTGCCACCGCGCCCTGGCGGATCGCCTGAGGAATAAATGCGTGGCCGTCCAGTTCGCTGCCGCGCATCGCGAAGAACAAGTCGCCGGGCTTCACCAGGCGAGAGTCTGTCTGATAGCCGCTGATAAGCGCATCCGTCGCGGGCGCGCCATCCCTCATCGCTTGCACCTGCAGGGCGCCGCTGATCTCGCTAATCCGGAGGTTCATCGGGCGCCTCCATCCGGACTGCGGAATCCACGCAGCGCCAGTGCGGAAGCTGCTTCTTCCCGATCATCAAAGTGGATGGTGCGATCGGCGAAGATCTGGTAGGTCTCGTGCCCTTTGCCAGCAATCAACACGAAATCGCCGGCCTCAGCCATGCTCACGGCTTTTTGGATAGCAGCCTTGCGATCCGGCTCCACGGAATAGGGGATCTCAAAACGCTGCAGCCCCACCAAAGTATCGTTCAGGATGTTTAGAGGGTCTTCCGTACGCGGGTTATCCGAGGTGAGGATCACCATATCGCTCAGGGATGCGGCTGCCTCCGCCATCCTGGGTCGCTTGCTCCGGTCACGGTCTCCTCCGCAACCAAACACCGTAATCAGGCGGTGCGGACGCAGGCGCCGTGCCGTCTGCAGCACGTTCCTCAGCGCGTCTGGCGTGTGGGCGTAATCCACCACCAAGGCAAAGGGCTGCCCGCAATCCACCCTCTCGAAACGTCCGGGGACTTCGCCGGTGACCGCCAGCACTTCGTGAATCTGGTCCCGGGACACCCCCAACGCGAGTGCAATCCCATAGGCTGTGAGCAAGTTGTACGCATTGAACTCGCCAATCAGCGGGGAATGAAGCGTCCTGCGCTTGCCTTGCCACTCCACATCGAACCGTAAGCCATGCAGTCCGCTCTCTACGTGAACCGCCCGCAG
>CAZUAX010000284.1:0-1124 GCA_964618435.1 uncultured Solibacteraceae bacterium | reverse complement strand
TGCAACAGACTTTCGTAGTAGGCCACCGCCGCGGAACCCAGCGCCTTGCGGCCATGCGTTACCCGGATCCAAGGTATTTCGCACCCGGAAGGCGCCGCGTCCTCGCTGATCACCGCAAGGGCGCCGGCCTTCACCGCGTCGCCCACAAAGCGGCTCGCTGGATGATGTTGCCCCGCAAAGGCGAAAAACACGTCGCCGCGCTTCACTTGCCGGCTGTCACAGGCTAGCCCCTCCACCCGCAATTCACCCGCCGCCGCTGGAACTTCCAGCGGCTGAGAGAGGCGGGTACAAAGGTCTTCCAAGGTCATCATCCAACGCTCACTAAGGAGTAAACATCACCCTCACCGCGACACCGCGCGGCATCCTCGTCCCCGGCGGCGGAATTTGCTTACGAGCTACCCCACGACCAAAGGCCTGCAATTCCACACCCGCTTGCATCGCCTCGGCCATCACCTCTCGCATCGACTTTCCGGTGAAGTCCGGCGCCACCATCGATTCCAGGTGAACCACAGTCACGTCGCCGGCTCCCCCGCCAGAGGTGGACACAGGTACAAAGTCCCCCGCATTCTCAAAGGCGCGCTGCGCCCTCTCCGCCTCCGTGCTCTCATCGAAGTCCACTACCGGCAAGGCATCGGCAGCTTCTCCAGGCAGCGGCGGCTCAAGCGCGGAGGTGGAGGAAGCCAACGAGGCTGGCGGCTCAAGCAGGGGCGGCACCTGTCGCTCTCGGGGGTTGCCCAGCATCCATTCTTCGATCTCCGGGTCTTCGTTCATCGCGGCGGAAAGCATCGCCGCCAGTTCCTTCCGCGTATCAGGAGGAAGGCTGCCGTCCAGGCGCAACGGATCTTCACCGTCCAGCCCCGCATCCCCTTCCTTCACTACTTCTTCCTCCGGAACCACATTCTTGGCCACCACGGATTGCGGACTGTCCATGGGAACCCCAAGGATGCGTAGTGTTTCTGAAGCCACCTCCTGGAAAACTGGTCCAGCGATTGCGCCACCGTACAGTTTGGACTCGTTCAGTGTGACAACCACCACAATCGAAGGGTTCTGGAGGGGTGCAAAACCGAGAAACGAAGAGTTATAGCTCTTCACATAGCGGCGCTGCTTCAGGTCAAAAATCTGAG
>CAZUAX010000283.1:0-2728 GCA_964618435.1 uncultured Solibacteraceae bacterium | reverse complement strand
CAGTTCCGGTTCGTCCCCACGGTCTCCCGCCCCAGCGATTCGTGGACAGGGCGAACCGGGCACGTGCAGCAGCACCTCGACGAGATTCTGTCCGGCAGGACTGATTTGGACGTCTACGTCTGCGGCCTGAAGGAGATGGTGAACAGTGTGCGAGACCTGCTGAAGGACCGTGGATTCGACCGTCGACAAATCATCGCTGAAAAGTACGATTGAGGACCAGCAGGAAACTCAGCCATCCCGCTGAATTTCAGTACCAGCAACATTTTTTCAGCAGATTCCGATCTGGACATCCGAAATCGCAAAAATATCTTGTCCCGACTCTATTCCTATTTCCCACAGCGCCGATTCCAATCCTGGAAGTTCCACTTAGGTGATGAATAAACAATCAGGATTGCGCATAAACCCTATCGATTTGGTAAACAAGCGTGGTAACTCCTCACGACGCTTCGTTTCATTGAAGGTCTTCGTCTGGCAGGATGTTTCAAGTGTTACATTCTAGTCAACTTCTTCTTTGTTTGTTGTACCTTACGCTGTGCCCATAGGTGCGAATGCGCACGGTGTTCAGGAAGTCTGCCCAGATGGACTGGATGAATCAAAACAGATAAGACCGTATACATTCATGTGACCTGCGAAACCAACCCATCCGTTGCCGACGGGAGACGGTCTGAGTGAAATCCGAATTATGGAAATTCCTTTAGATTGACAGAGTTGCAAATCAGACTCATTGAAAAAACTTGTGCCACAAAAAGCTACAAATGTCTTAAACTCAAGGTTGATCTCTTTGCGTATCTGGAAGTTGTGGAGAAACTCACGGCAGCTTCTAGCGAGCTACAAGTGAATTAGACACTTGAGCTTTTGACAATTTAGGAGAGGTAAATGAAACGCACGATCGGGCTAATCTCCCTGATGCTCTTCCTGACGGCGTCTCACCTGCTTGGACAGGCCAACACGTCGCTTCGCGGCACTATTACTGACCTGACAGGCGCAGTGATTCCCGGCGCCACGCTCACCATCACCAATGTAGCCACACAAGCTACCCGTTCCACTAATTCGAGTGAAGACGGCAGCTACGTCTTCCCCGCTATCGCCCCCGGCACTTACCAGTTGAAGGCGACTGCGGCTGGCTTTAACGACGTCATCGTCAACGACCTGCGCCTATTGGTGAATGTACC
This sequence comes from uncultured Solibacteraceae bacterium, assembly GCA_964618435.1. Classification (GTDB taxonomy): domain Bacteria; phylum Acidobacteriota; class Terriglobia; order Bryobacterales; family Bryobacteraceae; genus JACTMJ01. The sequence goes on along the minus strand of CAZUAX010000283.1, from coordinate 1,556 downwards.
GGCGACGCAGAATGTGCAGTTCGAGATGATCGGCACCGTGGCGGAAACCATCTCGGTGTCTGCCGACGCCGTGCAGTTGAATACCACGGATGCCTCCATTGGCAATGCCGTGGGGTCGAAGCCAATCATCGAGTTACCGTTTAACGCGCGCAACGTGGTGGGCTTACTCTCGCTGCAGCCCGGCGTAGTTTCACTCGGCGACGACTCTCGTCCGCAGAACGATTCCCGTGGCGGAAACGTGAATGGAGCGCGCAACGATCAGTCGAACATCACGCTCGACGGCGTGGATGTGAATAACCAGATGGATCGTGGCGCCTTTGAGAGCGTGCTGCGCGTGACCCTCGACTCCGTCCAGGAATTCCGCACTACTACACTAAATGCGACGGCAGACCAGGGTCGTTCGTCCGGGGCTCAGGTATCCATGGTCACCAAGAGCGGCACCAACGAAGTGCACGGATCGGCTTATTGGTTCCACCGCAATACCCTCACGGCGGCGAACAGCTTTTTCAACAATGCATCTGGTGTACCGCGGAACAAGCTCATCCGGAACATCGGTGGAGCTTCGCTGGGAGGCCCCATCGTCAAGAACAGGCTCTTCCTGTTCGGCAATTGGGAGCACCGTCAGGATCGGCGCGAGGATAGCACCAACCGTTTTGTTCCTTCCGCACTCATGCGGCAAGGCATTCTGCAGTATGAAACTGTTGGCGGCGGCATCCAGCAGGTGAGCCCGGCGCAGATTGCAAGCGTGATCGATCCGTTAGGAATCGGCGTGAGTACGCAGGCGCTTCAGGTTCTGCAGGGCTACCCGATGCCCAACAATGAGGATGTTGGCGACGGGTTGAACGTAGTGGGTTTCCGGTTCAATGCTCCCATTGGCTTACGCTGGAACACCTACATCGCCCGCATGGACTACAAGCTTGACTCTGAAGGCAAACATAATGCTTTTGTCCGCGCCAACCTGCAAAACGACAATGTGAATACGTTGCCACAATTCCCCGGCCAGCCGGCGAACCAGGTACAGTTGGACAATTCCAAGGGTCTCGCCGTGGGCCTGACCTCACTCATGACTCCAACCATCGTGAACGATTTCCGTCTCGGCTACACCCGCCAAGGCTTTGAAAACAGTGGCGTTGGTAAGGAATCCTACACGACGTTCCGTGGGCTTGACAATCCAATTGGTACAGCACGCACATTCCGTGCGATTATCCCTACCTGGACGATTGGCGACACCATGACCTGGAACAAGGGCGCCCACACGATGAAGTTCGGCTTCACCCTTCGAGGCATTCGAAACGACCGTTTAACCGACCAATTGTCCTATTTTTCGGCAAGCACCAACGCATCCTGGCTTGCTGGGCAGGGTAATACCCTGGATGGACCCTTCACCGATATGCTTTCCGGTTCGCGCGTACCCTTCCGCGACGCAGCGATGGCGGTGATGGGTATCGTCACCCAAGTGGACTCGCAATACAACTTCCTGGTGGATGGCACCACGCTAGGTGTGGGCCAACCCGTGCAGCGCAATTTCAACAACAACGAGTACGAGTTGTTCTTCT
>CAZUAX010000282.1:0-2754 GCA_964618435.1 uncultured Solibacteraceae bacterium | reverse complement strand
GCATGCGCAGTGCGCTGGAAGAGTATTCCGTGGACGGCGTGAAAACCACCATCGGGTTTTTCCATCAGATCTTGAATGACGAGGAGTTTATTGCGGGGAAGCTCCACACCGGTTTCCTGGCGGATTTCTTTGCTCGCCGCACTTCACCGGAGCTGCCCCAGGACCTGGAAGAGGTGGTGGCCCTGGTAGGCGCCCTGGATACTGCGCGCGATAACAGCCGCGGACATCGCCGCGACAAACAGGCTGCCTCACTCTGGAAGCAACGTGGACGGGAGAGAAGTTTTCGATGAAGGTGCAACGGCAGATTGACGGCCAACCTGTGGAGATCGAGTGGCGGGAGGATGGCGGCGCGGTAGAGTTTCGTGCCAGCCGCTCCGGCAGTGCATCCGAAGCAACTCCGCAGAGAGCCGATGTGCTGGAAGTGGAGCCGGGCATCTACAGCGTGCTGGTGGATGGGCGCAGTTACGACGTGCGCCTGGAGCGCGCCCACTATGGCGACTTCGCCCAGGTAGGACCCTGGCGGGTGCGCATGGAAGCCGTGGAACGTACCAAAGTCGGGGCTGTTGGAGGTAAAGATGGCCCAGCCAAGGTACTCAGCAAGATGCCGGGACGAGTGGTAAAGCTGTTGGTGGCAGAGGGCGACACCGTTTCCGAAGGCCAAGGTTTGCTGGTGCTGGAAGCGATGAAGATGCAAAACGAAATTGCCGCCCCGCGGGCGGGCGCAATTCGAGGCCTTTCCGCGCAAGAGGGCGATGTCGTGACTGCCGGCGCGTTGCTCTGCCGGGTGGAGTAGGCCGCAGGGCCAAAGCAGGGCTGCGCGGCTCCCTTTCAGGACCCTGAATTCCCCGGCCAGACAAAAAACGGCCTCCTGGGCCACTTCCGTGCAATCTGCGGCTGGATTCGGTGAGTCCAATGGGTAAGGGAGCGTACTCTTCGGGGTGCGATGGCTCATGAAACGCATCACCTACCGCAAGTACACTGACGAAGACCTGGGGATCTCCGCCGAAGATCTCATGCAGGCGCTTTCAGACTTCTTCCTGCAAAGTGGTTACCAGGACCCCTACTCCAACTGGCATTCCTTTGACCCAAACGCCATGGAGGAGTTGCTGAGGCAGATCCAGCAGGCCCTCGAAAGCGGTGATCTGTTTCCCGACGATCAGCGGCAGGAACTGCTGGACCGCCTGATGGGAATGTCGCAGGAGGAGCTAAACCAGTTGCTGCGCACCCTCGCCGATAAGCTCCGGCAGGAGGGCTTCATTCAGTTCGACGGAGACATCCAGGACCCCTCCGGTACAGCGGGCAAGGGGAGGACGGACGAGGCCAACCAAGGCCCCGACGTCCAGTTCGAAGTAACCGACAAGTCTCTCGATTTCCTGGGCTTCCGGGCGCTGAAGGACCTGATGGGCGCAATCGGCAAATCGAGCTTTGGCAGCCACGACACCCGCGAGATGGCCACCGGCGTGGAGGCGAGCGGATCTTCAAAACCCTACGAATTTGGCGACACCCTGAACCTCGATATCAGTGCCACCCTGTTTTCCGCCATGCAAAGGGAAGGGGTAAAGGTTCCGCTTGCATTGGAATATAGCGACCTGCATGTGCACCAGAGCGAATATCAGAGTTCCTGCGCCACAGTGATTATGTTGGATTGCAGCCACTCCATGATCCTCTATGGGGAAGACCGCTTCACGCCCGCCAAGAAGGTGGCCATGGCTTTGGGCCATCTCGTCCGGACGCAATATCCGGGCGATTCCATCCGCTGCGTCCTGTTTCATGACAGCGCGGAAGAACTGCGGATGGAGGAACTGGCAAGGGTGCAGGTGGGTCCCTTTCATACCAACACGCGCGACGGTCTCGTTCTGGCCCAGAAAATCCTGCGCCAGGAAAAGAAGGACATGAAGCAGATCATTATGATCACCGACGGAAAACCGTCCGCGCTCACTCTGGACGATGGCCGCATTTATAAGAACCCGTTTGGCTTGGACCCTCTGGTGATTTCCAAGACCCTCGAAGAGGTGGGGCGCTGCCGTAAGCAGGGAATTCTGATCAACACCTTCATGCTGGCCCAGGACTACGCGCTGGTGCAGTTCGTGCAGAAGGTCACTGAGATCTGTCGCGGCAAGGCCTACTTCACAACCCCCTACAATCTGGGGGAATACCTGCTGATGGACTATATGAACCGGAAGTCGCGGATTGTACATTAATCGCAACGCCGCCTGGTGATGGAAGCCAGGCCATTTGCGCTGAAAAGAAAAAGGCTGTCTACATCCCCACTTATACTAAGAAGTAGAGTGAAGTCATTCTTTGTCCAGAACTTTGGGTGCCGCGCCACTCAGGCCGATGGTGCGGCACTGGAAACCTTGCTCACGCTTCGCGGGCTGGCCCCGTCTCCCGTCCGGGAACATGCTGACCTGGTGGTCCTGAACACCTGCACCGTCACCGCAACCGCCGATGACGACGTCCGCAAGACGGCGCGGCGCGTTCATCGCGAGAACGCCGCAGCTCGGATTCTGGTAACCGGATGTTATGCCCAGAGGGACCCGGATACCATTGCGCAGCTACCCGGTGTGGCATGGGTTGTGGGCAACTCGCACAAGACTCAAATTCCCGACATCATTGGCGACGAGGTTGCGTCCACACCGTTCCATGGCAACGTCCATGTAGGCGACATCTTCGCCCAGAACGAGTTCCTTTCCGCGCCTGTGGAAGATGCAGCCGGTGATCGCACCAGGCCCAACCTCAAGATCCAGGACGGCT
>CAZUAX010000281.1:0-2777 GCA_964618435.1 uncultured Solibacteraceae bacterium | reverse complement strand
CTGGCAGTGTGGTTTACCAGATCCAGGGAACGGGCGCCCGCGTGATGGATAGATAGCCGTAGAGTTCTGCGGACGCAGGATTACGATAGAGCCCCCGGCGCAGACAGCGTTTCGAGGAATGCAGCACGATATGCGAAGATAGGCGAGGATTGACAGGGATTCTCCGAATGGAAAGCGGCAGTAGCAGCAAGTTGATACGAAGCGAGGGGTCCAACAGCCTGCCGCTTTGTGATGACCTGGAGCCTCACCAGCGCGGCACCGGGTTCTTGATCTGTACGCCGACAGAGCGTGATCGACAATCTATCTGGAAGGAGGGTGTGCAGTGCAGAATACAGCAGCTATCGAGCATGCGGAAACCCTCGTTCAGGAAGAGAAGTGGTACGAAGTACGGCAGCTGATCCGCGAGTGGCCAGAGCCTGAGATTGCTGACCTGCTGTTTGACCTGCCCGCTACCCAGCGTGCGATCCTGTTCCGTCTCCTGCCTCACGATACGGCAAATGACGTGTTTGCCTTCCTCGAACCGGAACTGCAAAATAATCTGCTTACTGACCTCACGGAAGAAGAGGCGCGACGCCTGATCACCAATCTGGCTCCCGACGACCGCATCCACCTGCTGGAAGAGTTGCCCGGCGAAGTAGTACAGAAACTACTGAACCTGCTGCCCCCGGAAGACCTTTGGAAGACGCGACAGCTACTTGGCTACCCCGAAGAGAGTGTGGGACGCCTGATGACCCCGGACTATGTGGCCATTCGTCGCCACTGGACGGTGGGCGATGCGCTGAAGCATATTCGCGCCAAGGGACAGAAGGCGGAGACGATTTCCACCATTTATGTGGTGGAGAACCGCTGGCAATTCGTGGGGGCAATCTCGCTGGAGTCGTTGGTGCTTTCGCAGTTGGAATCGCCCGTGGAGGAATTGATCGATCAGGAAGGCGTAGCGCTCTCCCCCTTGGCCGACCGGGAAGAAGCCGTGCGCATGATAACCCGTTATGACGTGTATTCCATTCCCGTGGTAGATGCGCGCAACGTGCTGCTTGGCGTGGTGACGGCGGATGACGTGTTCGACGTGGCCGAAGAAGAGGCAACCGAGGACTTCCAGAAGGGTGCCGCCGTAAATCCATTGAAGGCAAGCTATCGAGAGGCGTCGCTGTGGGAACTGTTCGGCAAACGCTTTCCCTGGCTGCTGGCGCTGATTGGGGTGAACTTGCTTTCCTCCACTGTCATCGCGGTGTACGAGGATCTGCTGCAAACAGCCATCGCCCTCACCTTCTTTATGCCGCTGCTGCTGGGAACAGGGGGGAACACCGGAAGCCAGGCAGCCACCCTGGTTGTGCGCGCCCTCTCCACGGGAGATATCGAGCCAGGAGACTGGATGCGTGGGATCGGCAAGGAAATGATGGTAGGCATCGCGCTTGCCATTGCCATGGGCCTCTGCACGTCGCTGCTGGGTTTCTGGCGCGGAGACTGGCATCTGGCCCTGGTAGTAGCGTTGTCTATGGCGGGCATCGTCGTCTGGACCAACCTCATGGGAACCGTGCTTCCATTCGTTCTGGTGAGATTGCGCATGGACCCCGCTGTTGCTTCCAGCCCTTTGATTACCTCCGTATCCGACGTTACCGGCTTGATCATCTACTTCCTGATCGCGAAGGCAATTCTCATTTAGTTTCGTCCGAAAGACGTTGTCCCTGCCTGCACCTGCAAATGAAAAACAGCCTGGCCGAAGCCAGGCTGTGATGCAAATTTGTGATCGTTCGGCCTTACGCGGTTGCGCGCCTGCGGAAGTAGCCCACCGCAAGCAGCCCCAAACCCATCAAGCCCAGAGTGCCGGGCTCTGGCACCGCTTCTTCGTTGTCGGGTGTCGGAATCTGAATGATCAGATCCTGAGAGTTGCCTTTGGTGCTATTGCCCAAAGAGTTGATGGCAAAGATATTTGGGGCCAGGTTATTCGGAGAGAGATTGCCCAGAATCGAATTCGCCAACGTCTTCACTAGAACCGGGTTGCCAGTGTTCTGGTTGTTGCCAAACTGGGCTACTCCGGTGGTCACGTTGAATCCGCTGAAGATGTTGTCCGGGTTCAGCGTCTCGTAGACCACTTCCCAGATCGCCACCTGAATTGCTGCTGAAGTCACAGACAGAGAATACCCGGCCATCGCGGTAAGACCAGCGTTGAAATTGGTAAAGTTCGCTGCTGCCAGGACAGCCTGCACCAGCGTAGCGCGCTGGCTTCCGATAGGACCCAACACTGGAGTGGTGTTGGGATTAGTACGGCCATCTTCCAGGTTAACTACGTTATACAGAACGCCGTCTTCTACGGTGTCGTTGAGTTCAATACAAAACGCCACAAACGCAGGGTCGTTTGGACCGGGCAGTGGGTCAAACCCAAAACCGAGATCGCCGGGAGCATCGGGCAGTTGCGTCATTGCAAACGCCCCCGTACGAGCAGTTCCAGAGGCAGTAGGCGCGGACGTCACGCTGTAGTTCATGTTGATACTGCCAAACGCCGGGCCGTCGTGGTTTGCGCGCAGCGTACCGAGAATGGTATCGGCCATCGCTGTGCTGCTGAGCGCCAAAACGAGGGCCACAGCAAAAGTCGTACCGAGAATCTTGTTTTTCATCGTTATCCCTTATGGAGCCTGATCACTTGCAAGCCGTCGTCGCCTAACTCCAACCGGTTGCGAGGCCAACCCTTTGCCTTAGTCCGATAGGCAGTTGGAAACCAGCGACTAGAGCCAATGTCTTAGCTGATGGACTAAGGCAATAGTAGTACGAATGGATCG
>CAZUAX010000280.1:0-2784 GCA_964618435.1 uncultured Solibacteraceae bacterium | reverse complement strand
CTCAAACTGTTCCCGCATGGTCCATGTCCTTTCCGGATGATGCCGTGAAGCGGGATGGTGCGTAGGGCGTTGGGTCAATCGCCGTTTTGCGACCGCCCACCAGATCTGCCAACAGTTGGCCGGTGGCCAGCGAGGTGGTGATTCCCAAGCCCTCATGACCCGTGGCAAGCCAAACGCGGGGATAGCCAGGTGCCGTACCGATAAGGGGAAGCTTATCTGGAGTTGCAGCCCGAAAACCGGCCCAGGTGCGCAGGATGGAAAGCTTCGCCAGCTCGGGCAGGTAGCTGATGGAACGCTGGAGCATCCGCACGAGAATCCCATGGTTGATCTCTGCGCCGGTCTGACCATATTGTCGCGAGGAGCCAATCAGCAATTGCCCGGTGGCGCGGGGCTGGACGTTGAACGCTACGGATTCCGGTGACGAGCCGTGTGCGCTCTTCAGGTAGCCAAGTTCCACAAGCTGGTGGCGCAAAAAGCCGGGAACCCGGTCAGTGATTGCCAGATGTCCCTTTCTAGGTTGGAGCGGCAGCGAAGGAATCAGCTGCACGGAGGCCGCCCCGGCTGCAAGCACCAGCAGAGGGGCCTGCATCTTGTCTCCGTTAGCGAGTGTCACCGTATTGCCGCTCAGTGCCTGCACGCGCACTCCCTGGCGCAGTTCCCCGCCTCTTTCCCTCACCTGGTCCAGCAGCCACGCAGCGACCGGGGGCGGGTAGGTAACGGCATCATCCGGAATCAGCAGGCCACCGGCCAGACCGGGGCGGAACTGGGGTTCCGCGTCGCGAAGAGACTGCGCGTCCAGCAATTCCGCCCTCAGGCCACGTTTCTGGTAGAACGATTGCTTGCGCCGCGCGCCCTCCAACTCCTCTTCGTCGGAAGCCACCCACAGGGTTCCAACGGGTTCCCATTCCGCCCGCTGCGGAAGCCTCATGGCCAGGGTACGCCAGAGATCGCTGGAGTAGCGGGTGAGGGCGAATTCTGCTTCGTTGTCGTCCATCACCACCACATGGCCCATGCCCGCGGCGGTAGCTCCACTGCCAGCCACATCTGCTTCCAGCACCAGTACACGGAGTCCATCAGCGCTCAAGCGCTCCGCGCAGGCTGCACCCACAATGCCGGCACCAATGACGATGGCGTCAGGCTGCTTCACGGGGAGTTCTCTCCGGAGCCTTCTGCATCGCCCGTGGCGGAGGGGATGCCCATGGCAAACGGGTCAAGCGGATGAAAGTGCAGGATGGCTTCCGCATTTACGAAAGCCTGGCCGCGGATGCGCGGAAGAACCTGATCTTCCGCCCAGCGGAAAGAACCTTCAAAGACGCTGCCCACGATGCTCTCCTGCCGCCATACCTCACCCTCCCCCAGAAGGCCGTCCGCAGCCAGGCAGGCAAGCTTGGCGCTGGTGCCGGTGCCGCAGGGCGAGCGGTCATAGGCGCCCCCAGGGCAGAGTACGAAGTTGCGGCTGTCACTGGTTCCAGAGGAGGAGGGGCCGAAGAGTTCGATGTGATCAATCTCCTGCCCGTTCGCCCCGGTGACGCCGTCGCGCTGCAGCGTATCCCGGATGGCCTGGCAGGCATCCGTCAACTGTTTTACTCGAGCAAGAGAAACTACCTCGCGATGTTCCTTCACCAGGAAGAACCAGTTGCCGCCCCAGGCAATATCGCCACGAACATGGCCGTAGCCGGGCACATCAAGGGCCACGTCTTTTGCCCAGCGATAACTGGGAACGTTAGCCAAAGAGACGAAATTATCTGGCTCCAGCGTCGCTTCCACCACCCCCACCGGAGTGTCGATGCGATGTGTACCCGCGCTGATGCGTCCCAGATGGGCGAGCGTCACCATCAAGCCGATGGTGCCATGGCCGCACATGTGCAGGTAGCCAACGTTGTTGAAAAAGATCACGCCGGCAACGCAATCGGGCGCAGTGGGCTCGCAGAGCAGCGCGCCCACCACCACATCGGAGCCGCGCGGTTCGTTTACCACTGCCCGGCGAAAGTCATCGTGATGCGCGCGAAATCGATCGAGGCGCTCGCGCAGAGACCCTGTCCCCAAGTCCGGAGCACCGGTTACCACAACCCGGGTAGGTTCGCCACCGGTGTGGGAATCAATTACTTGCACTGGCGAGCGTTCCATTCGCGCCGCCTCCCCTTACTTTCTATTGCTTCTGCTATGTCAGGTTTGGACGAGATGCCAGTGCCCTGCGAATGACGGCAAGAATCTCTTCGCGCTCCGCACCGTCAATCTTCAGTTTGGGCGCGCGCACCATTTCCGAGCCCAACCCTACCTCTGCCATGCACAGCTTGATGTACTGCACTAGCTTAGGTTTGGTGTCGAGGTGAAGCAACGGTGTGTACCAACGATAAAGATCCAGCGCATCCGAGTAGTTGCCGTCGGACAGCAGTTCCCAAAGTACGCGGTTTTCGCGGGGAAATGCGTTCACCAGGCCGGAGACCCACCCCACCGCACCAAGCATCGCGCACTCCATCACCAGGTCATCCACGCCGCTAAATAGCACGTAGCGGTCTCCGAGTTCGTTCACCAGGTCGGTGATGCGCCGTGGGTTGTCCGAGGATTCCTTGATGGCCACGAGTGTGGGCTCATCGGCGAGCTCGGCAAACATGGAAGGGGTAATATCTACGCCATAAGAGACTGGGTTGTTGTAGCACATGATGGGCAGTCCGCTGGCGCGAGCGACCGTCCGGAAGTGCGCGATGGTCTCGCGAGGGTCGGATTTATACACCATGCCGGGCAACAGCATGAGACCGTTGATTCCAAGCCTTTCGGCGTCGG
>CAZUAX010000279.1:0-2805 GCA_964618435.1 uncultured Solibacteraceae bacterium | reverse complement strand
GGTTCCGGCTACTCCACGTTTGAACTGCTTTGCGACCTGCCCTTCCACGAGTTGAAGCTGAACAAGGAACTCGTTCAACGCGTGCACACCGATCGCGGCGCGCGGATTGTTCAATCCATCGTGGAACTGGGCCGGCGACTCAACATGGTACTGGTCGCGGAAGGCATCGAAACGGCGGGCCAGCGCGATTTCTTGAAGGAACTCGGCGTGCAGAAATTTCAAGGATACTTCTTCGTAAGCGTCCGGTGGAACCAGGTGGGAGGGGTCAGGCGGCGGGGTTGGGCCGGTGGTTTTGAGCCCAGGCCTGCGGGGTCAGGCCGGGGACTTCTCCGGTGGTGGCCCGGCTCAGGCGCGGCAATGCGTCCAGGAGATACTCCCGCGTGTCAATGCCCAGGCGTTCACAGGTGGCCAGCACGCTCAGGATGGCCGCGATCTTCGGACCGGCTTTTTCATCCCCGATGTGCAGCCAGTTCTTGCGTCCCAACGCCACCGGCCGCATCGCGTTCTCGGCCAGGTTGGTGTCCATCTCAACTTTCCCGTCGGTCAGGAACACTTCCAACCGCGGCCAGATCCGCATCGCGTGGTCGCACGCCCGGGCCAGCTGGCCGCCGGGAAGTATCGACTGGCGGATCGAAAGGATCCGCTCCTTGAGCGCGCGGACTTCCTGGACGCCGCGTTGCCGGCGAAGGTCCAGTCGCGCCGCGGCATCGAGCCCTCCTTCGCGCGCCTGACGCTCGGTCTCATACAGGCGGCCAATGCGCTTGAGCACCTCGGCGGCTTCCTTGTCGGCGGGATCGAGTTTCAAGGCGTCGCGGAACTTGCGCCTCACGTGCGCCCAACACCCGGCGTGAATGATCCCTTCGACCACGCAGGAGTCGTAGCCGCCGTAGGCGTCGGTCTGCAACACGCCTTGAAAACCTTGTAAGAAGGTTCGCGGACCGTCCCGCCCCCGGCTCATTTGAAAGTCAAAGACGACCGGTCCCCCGGGTGCGCTGTATTGCCATTGCCAGGCTTGATGGTTGCGCCCCTTGACTTCCGGACTCTGGACGCCGACCGGGGTTTCGTCGGCCTGGATGTAATCACGTTTCAGCAACTCCAGCCGTTGGGCCGCGTTGACCGGCTGGAGCAACCGGCCGATGGCCATTACTCCGTCGCACAGGGTCGAGCGGCTGACTTCCACCCCGGCTTCGCGCCACAACGCTTCGCTCTGGCGGTAAAGGGGCTGATGCAACCAATACTTCTTGAGGAGCACGTCGATCAAGAAGGCCTCGGAAAGTTTGCCGCCGGGAACGATGCGCGCCGGAGCGGGCGCGGCGCTCACGCCGTTTTCCGGATGGGCCGGACAGGCCAGCTTCTCGGTCTTGATCACGCGCACGAAGAGTTCGACCGGCTTCATGTCGAGCACTTCGGCCACGTCATACCCGATGCGGCATTTGGCGCAGCCGCAGGTCGGGCAATGGCGCCGGTCCTCGGGCACCAGGAGGATTTCCTCCACGCGCGGCAGATGCGCGGGCAACGGCGCCCGGCCATGCGGGGCAAGTTGCTTCTTGAGCTTCTTCTCGCTCGCGGGCCGGGCCGCTTCGTCGGCAACCTCCCGGTTGCTGACGCCCGGCTCGGTTTCAAACAGAGCGAGCTGGGCGTCGGAAAGCTTCTCGGACTTCGCCCCGTATTTGGAAAGCAACAACCACCGAACCTGCTCCTTGAGCAACTTGACCTCGATCTCCAGCCGGCGTTGTTCGGCTTGCGATTGCTCCCGCTCCGCCCGCAGGAAATCACGCTCGCTCAACACGCCCCGAACCTGCTCGCGGAGCGGGTCGGGAAGCGTGGAAAAGTCGGGCGCGGCGGGCATCTTCAAGGTGCCCAAAGCTTCTCAAAACGGAGGGGAAAACACCAGCTATAACTTCGCAAAACACCAATAAAAATGCGCCTTTTCTTCATTCCGCGCGCCACCAGTTCTCCCGTTCCACACGCGTCAGTTTCAAGCCGCCCAAAAGCAGCGCCAGCTCCTCCGCGCGCAGGCGCACCTTGTTGCCCGCCTGCTCATCCGGCCAGGTGAAGCGACCACGTTCGATCCGTTTTGCGCAAACCCACAAGCCCGTTCCGTCAAAACACAGCACCTTGAGCCGGTTGCGCGAGCGGTTGCAAAAGAGGAAGAGATGACCCGAGCGCGGATCCTCCGCCAGGCGCGAGCGCACCAAGCCATGCAGTCCGTCGAAGGAACGGCGAAGGTCCGTGGCCCCCGGAGCCAGGAAGATGCGGGTGGCCGGACCAGGCACGATCATGCCAGCGCCTCCCGAACCACGACCAACAACTCCAACAGTTCATCGGGATCGAACCCCGAGGGCACCACAACCGAAGCCCCCTGGGGCAGGCGCACGGTGAACCCTCCGCAGGCGGAAGGGCCTTTCGGTAGAAAGTTGGAATCGGCAAGGGATTGGATCTGGACCTCGGCCAGCCGCGGCTGTTTGCGTTTCACACCGCCAACCTTGCACCAGCCGGCAACCTCAGCCCAGTTGGTTTGGCCGGACGGTTACGATGGAAACCGGGACGCCCGACATTTCGCCCGGTGGAAGGACGACTCGTTCGAAGCGCCGGGTGACAAGCTCGTTTACGAAGCGGGAGGATTCCGGCTCAATTTGTTCTCCGGTTGGGGCGGTTCCTACGGGATTGAAGCCTCGTCGAACCTGGTCGATTGGCAGCGCATCGTCACCTTTACCAACCTCCAGGAGGCCGTCGAATTTGTTGATGACGCTACGAGCGAGGGGGGACGTCGGTTCTACCGGGCCGTGTCACCCTGACTCGGTC
>CAZUAX010000278.1:0-2815 GCA_964618435.1 uncultured Solibacteraceae bacterium | reverse complement strand
TGTTCGCCTATCGTTACGGCGTTTCGCCTGATGGCAATGTGACCAACGATCCCCACGGAGAGTTCACCGGACGGAACATCCTCTTTCGCGCTCATACGCCGGAGGAATGCGCAGCGCAGTTCAGCAAGCCCCTTTATGAAGTAACAGCAGTGCTTGCGGACGCGGAAAAAGCCGTGCTCGCCTTGCGCAACAAGCGCCCCCAGCCGCACCTCGACGACAAGGTGCTCAGCAGTTGGAATGGGCTCATGATCTCCGCCTTTGCCATGGGCGCGCGCATCTTGGGGGACCCCGCGCTGCTGGAATCCGCGCAACGCGCCGCGGCTGCCATACTCACTCACCTTTATGATTCCTCGCGGGGAGTGTTGCTGCGCCGGATGCGCGACAGTGAGGCCGCCATTGACGGGTTCCTTGACGACTACGCCAGCGTAGCCCAGGGCCTGCTGGATTTGTATGAAGCAGACTTCGATCCCAACCATCTGGTGATGGCGCTGCACCTTACCGAACGCATGACCGCACTCTTCGAAGACGACAAGCGGGGCGCGTTCTATAGCGCCGCCGAGGGCGACAGCTCCCTGATCCTGCGCATGAAAGAGGATTACGATGGAGCCGAGCCATCCGGCAATTCCGTGGCCGTGCTCAATCTGCTGCGACTTGCCGCGATCACTGGCCGGGACGATCTGCAGGCCTCCGCGGAGCGTGCCCTCAAGAGCTTCGGCCAGCGACTGTCCGACGCCCCCTCCTCCCTGCCTCAACTGATGGTGGCCTACCTCTTTTTCCGTGGCACCCCCAAACAGATTGTGATTACCGGCGAACGTGGCAACCCCACTACGGAAGCGCTGCTGGCCGAGTTGAATGCGCGCTTCGTACCGAATCGTGTGGTACTGCTGGCAGATGCCCGCGGCCGTCAGCAACTTTCCCCCTTGGCCCCTGCCCTTCTGGCCATGGAAGCCACGAATGGGCAGCCCGCGGCCTTCGTATGCGAACATTTCACCTGTCAGTTGCCAGTGAGCGATTCAACCCAATTGCGGGCGTTGCTACAATAACGCTTCGCTGGCCCTTTTCAACCCGAACCATACAGGAGACCCGATGAAACGACCTGAAGCTGTAACTCTCAAAGGAAAGCCCCTCACCCTGGTGGGCCCCGAATTGAAGGCAGGCGACAAGGCGCCCGATTTCGAGATGGTGGACCAGACCCTCAGCCCGGTGAATCTCGCTGCTACCAGCGGACGCCCGCGCATCTTCAGCGTGGTGCCCTCCCTTGACACCCCTGTCTGTGATGCGCAGACCAAGCGCTTTAACGACGCCGCCGCGCAGATGGAAGGCATCGATATTTATTCCATCAGCATGGACCTGCCCTTCGCGCAGAAGCGGTGGTGCAGCAGCTTTGGAGTTGACCGCATCAAGATGCTCAGCGACCACAAGACCGGCGCCTTCGGTACCGCTTACGGAACGCTGATTGACGAACTTCGAATCGAGTCACGCGCCATTTTTGTCATTGACGCCAATGACGTAATCCAGCACGTTGAGTACGTGGGCGAGGTATCGGACGCCCCGAATTATGAAACCGCGCTGGAAGCGGCAAAGAAAGTTCTGGGCTAGCCTCCGCGCTGGATGCCCGCTGCGGCGTTCGCGTATAGTTGCGCGCCGATTGATGCACTAAGAGATGGATGGCGCTGGAAAGAGCGTCGTCCATCCCTCTACTTCCCGGCGCTTGCCATTGCGGAGCTTGCTTGCGTCACCATCTGGGCGGCAATTCCTGAGGCTCCCTCTCGCTATTGCGGAGATGCCCCCGGCCAGGGCAAATCGCTCGATCGCAGATGCAGGTCTCTTTGAGGGAATGGAATCTCGATTCCATTTTCCTTGAGCGCTTCGAAGATGCTGAAGTTGAGCTCGCTCCGCAGCATCATCGGAGTTTGTACACGGTTCTCCGTCCACACCCGCAGCTCAAAATCCAGCGAACTCTCTCCAAATCCCAGAAAGATTACGTCCGGCGCGGGTCTGGCAAGAACATCGGGATGTTCCATCGCCACAGACATCAAAATCTCTCGAACCATGGCCGGTGAACTTGCATAGGAAACCCCCACAGGGATCCGAAACCGAACCTGCCGGTCATGCGCCGTCCAGTTGGTCACCCGCCGCTCCGTGAAGTCAGAGTTCGGGATAATGATCATCACATTGTCATTCGTTCTTACCCAGGTGGCCCGCGCTCCAATACGCATCACGTCTCCATGCAGGCCATCCACCTCCACGCGGTCACCCACCTTTACCGGCCGTTCGGCCAGCAGAATGATGCCAGAGACAAAGTTATTTGTCAGGTTCTGCAAGCCGAAGCCAATACCAATACCCAGCGCCCCGCCGAACACAGTAAGGGTGTTCAGATTCACCCCTAACGACTGAAGGCCCACCACCAGACCCACTGCAAACACCAGGTAGCTGGCAAACCGGGCCATTGCGTATCGCTGCCCGGCGTCCATGGCGGTACGCGTAAGCACTTGTGTGTGTAGAAATCGCTCCAGACTTCGCGATGCCACCACCAGTACCGTAAGGAAAAGCAGCACCTCCGCCAGAAACACAGGAGAGATATTCAGTTCGCCTACCTGAAAGTAAGGCCGGGTGAGAGCCTCCACAATCAGTTGGCCGACGTCGTCTACCGTGCCGCCATCGCCTGCAAACTGCAGAACGCGCCAGCCAATTAGCGCCGCGACAGCCACCACCAATAGGGCCAGCACCCACCAACCGCGACGTTTGGAACGATTCGTTTCCATGGGCTAAGTGTATCGGCTCCCCAAAACGGTCGGCTACCGCAAGCGGGCGA
>CAZUAX010000277.1:0-2833 GCA_964618435.1 uncultured Solibacteraceae bacterium | reverse complement strand
ATGGAGATGCTGGAAGCGTACACGAAGAAGTCCTCGATTTACCAGAAATCCATCCCCTTGCCCCCGGGGCGCTACCGCCTTAATGTAGTGGCTAAGGACATTACCGCGGGTACCGTGAATAACTACGAAGTGGCCCTGGATGTCCCGCTGTTTCAGGATGAAGTGCTCTCATCGAGCAGCATCATCCTGGCGGACATGATCGAAAAGGTGCCTTCACGTAGCGTTGGCGCCGGGCAGTTTGTGATTGGGACCTCAAAGGTGCGTCCACGCATTACCGAGAGCTTCCGGCAGGACGAGAAGATGGGCATCTACGTCCAGCTTTACAACTTTACGCCGGATGAGGAGAGCAAGAAGTTCGAAGGCACAATTACTTACGAAGTGCGGAAGCTTGGGGCGGATGAGGCAGTCTTCACCTACGAAGAAAAGGCCACCGCGGTAGAAAATGCCTCGGCGTCGCAGGTGATCATCGAAAAGATGCTGCCGTTGAATAGCCTGGAGCCAGGCACCTATGAGCTGAAAATGAAGGTGAAGGATCACGTGACTGAGGATGAACTCACACCAACCGCCACCTTTAAGATAACCTCGTAAACACCGCCGGCTCTTGCCGGAAGAGGAAGCGGAAGGAATCCGCCGTGGACCGAATGGCAACCGAGGGAATACTGGTAAGGCAATTACGTAACTCGCTGGTTTGTTTGTTGCTAGCCACAGGTGTGTTCGCTGCGGAGCGGGAATCACTGCTGGGCGGAATGGCTGGGCTGGTGACTGATGCCTTCGGCGTCCCGCAGATGGGCGCGACCGTAGAGGTGTTAAACGACACCCAGAGTGTGGTGCAGACCCTCTTGAGCGATCGCCACGGCGCCTTTACCGCGGAAAATCTGCCGTTCGGTAATTACTCCGTTCGTGTGAAAATGGCGAGTTTCCTTCCCGCGCTGCGGCGGGTAAGCATCCTGCCGGGATCGCGCCCTTTGCTGAGTATCTCCCTCGCCAACGTATTCAGTTCCATCGAATTGATATACCTTTCCCCCAACCAGCGTCGCTTCATGAGTGAGGACTGGAAGTGGGTGCTGCGTTCTAACGCAAGCTCACGTCCAGCGCTTCGGTTGCTGCCGGATGACGGCCAGCAGCCTGGTGCTGTGTCGCACTTGGCATTTGCGGATACTCAGGGCCTGGTGCAGGTTTCGGCTGGAGACCAGGGCAAGCTTTCGCCGCTTGGTTCGGTGGCGGATTTAGGCACTGCCTTCGCGGTGGCGACATCCTTCTACGGGGATGCGCAACTCACCGTGAGCGGCAACGTGGGCTACGGCATGAGCGGTACATCCACCACCGGATTTGAGACCCGCTACTCACCAGGCATGACCCCAGGCATAAGTCCTGAGGTGCGGCTCTCCCTGAAACAGGCCTTTTTGCCGATCGCGTTAGGATTGCCCAATGCCGGAGTGGCGGGGGGACGTGGCACATTGTCGACGATGTCGGCCAGCGTTTCGGATCGCACCATGCTTTCCGACAATCTGGAGTTGCAATATGGCTTCGCGTTCGATTCGGTGGCGTACTTTGACCGTCTGAATTACCTCAGCCCTTATGCCAAGCTGGCCTACCGCGTAACGCCGGACGATCTGCTGCAGGTGAGCTACTCGTCAGGATTGCCACCGGCGGAAATGTACGCTCCGCCGATGATGACCGAGCAACAGGCACTAGGTTCCGACCTGCAAAGCCTGGCCCTGTTCCCAAGAGTGTCTGTGAATCAGGGGCGGGCGCAGGTGCAGAGGATCACCAGTTACGAAGTGGGCTATGAAAAGCGATTGGGTTCCACACGACTGGGCGCCGCTGCGTTTCATTCGCAAACGCGCAATGCGGGCGTAACCATGTTGGCCCCTGGTGGGCCGGTGTTCGGAGTGAACCTGCTGCCTGACTTGCTATCAAACAGCTACGTGCTGCATGCGGGAAACCTGCGGAGCACTGGTGGCATGGTGAGCGCGAAGCAGGATTTAGGCGATCAGTTTGAAGTGATGGTGGGTTTTGGGACCTTTACCGCACTGGCCGCCATCACCCGCAACCCGATATTCGACAGTGGCAACCCATATTCCGCTTTGGACGGGCGGCAACGGCATTTTGCGATGATCTCCGCCAGCAAGCGGATGAGACACGCCGGCACTTTCCTGCAGACTGCGTATCAATGGAACAGCGGCGCATCGGCCACAGCGGGGCATTTGTTCGTCACGCAACGATACTTACCGCAGCAGGGGCTCAGCATCCTGATTCGCCAGCCCATCGGCAGTGTGCCAGGTATCCGTGGCAAGCTGGAGGCAACCGCTGACCTCAGCAACCTGCTGGCTGAGGGCTACGTGCCCATGAAGACTCCCGATGGCCGTCATGTAGTGCTGGTTCACAGCCCGCGTAGCGTGCGCGGCGGCTTGAGCTTTGTGTTCTAGCAAAGCTGGGCCGCTGGGACGGCTTCTCCTTTCTTCCGTCACCCTGATCCTTTCGCCTTACTACAGCACTGCCGCCTCGTGCGGCATCTCATAGTTATGCCTTCGTGTCGCCGTCTTCTGCTGGTGCTGGGCGACCAGCTTGATGACCGATCGCCGGTGTTGGCTGATGCTGACCCGGCTCTGGATGTGGTTTGGATGGCAGAGGTGGCCGAAGAATCCACTCACGTTTGGGCACACAAGGCGCGCATCGTTCTCTTTCTGAGCGCCATGCGACATTTCGCGCAGACGCTGCGGGCCAAAGGCTTTCGTGTGGCGTACACAAAGCTGGGTGATTCCGGGGCCGACAGTTTCACTTCGGCGTTGAAGCGCGACTGCGAAGCCTTCCGTCCGGAAGAACTCAAGGT
>CAZUAX010000276.1:0-2922 GCA_964618435.1 uncultured Solibacteraceae bacterium | reverse complement strand
GGGTAGTGGATGTGCCGGAAGCAGTACTGCCTGCCATTGAGGCCGACTGGGGAATGGCCTCACCGCCCGAGTCGAAGTGGGCTTGAGTATCGGCGCGTTAGTCCACGGTGCGAGACACTGGATCCGCGTTGCGGGAAACTGGTTTGCCGTACCAATGGCTCACGACTTCCATGGCTGGTTTCCCCCAAGGGGTGTGCGTACGATCTTCCGGACCGCCAAATCCGTTGGTTCCCAATTTCCACCAGTACGCGCCGTAAAACCAGGGCTTCTCCCAGAATGCCTTCAGTAGCGCTTCGTAGGCAGCGGCCTGTACTTCCAGGTCGAGTGGCCCTTCGCGTTCGGTCCAGGGCTTGCGGTGTCCCCCCTCGTAGCTGGAGATTCCCACTTCGGTGAGCAATAGAGGCTTGCCGGCGCGCTTCTGCACCGATTCCACCCGGGCTACCTGGGCGGACAGGTCAAGATCGTCGGGCATGGGGTAATAGTTGTTCAGGCCCATGTAGTCAAGGGCATCCCAGAAGCGTAAAGTCTCGAACTCTTCGCCCCAGTTGGCGGCGTAGGTAAGCGGGCCGGGGTAGTGCTGGCGAACTTCGGTAATCAGTTCCCGCCAAAAGGTATCGTGCGGAGTTAGCTTTGAAAACTCCGTGCCGATGCAGAAGAGATCCGCATGGGTACGCGCGGCAAGGTCCGCATAGTGCAGCGCAAATTTTCGATACTCCTGCAGCCAGGCGGCGCGCGCGGCGTCATCGGGCAAGTCGAACTCGCCAGGATAGCTTCCTCGTATCCAGACTTGCGGCTTCAGCATCACGCGCATGCCCAGGCGGTGTGCTGTTTCTGTAAGCGCCACCAGGCTTTCATCTCGCTCCCAGCCGCCGAAGCGTAGACTGTTGGTGTCTCTTCGCACAACGCCATAAGGTACCAGCGCGATGGCGTCCACGCCGCGTTCCTCTAGCTGCCCAAGCATGGCGTGGGCTTCTTCTGAGTGGTAACCGCTCCCTCTCCCCTCCGATGTGAAATTCACACCACGCTGGAAGAAAAGGCGCGGGTAATTGGATGTCGAGCGGTTAGTTGTCTCAGTTCCTTCAGACGGAGCCCGGCCAAGAATTCCAAACCGCGGTGTCATGCTGAGTAGCAAGCCAGCTGCGGCTATCGCAAGTGCAATCGTGAACGCCGCCCATCTCGGCAGGCGCAACTTTCGTCGCCCATCCCGTCTGTCTGACTCCACCTGCCCCCCTTCCGCAGTTAGCGCTGCGGGTTTTCGTACCAGATCACGCCCAGGTTGTCGGTTTCCTCGCAGGTCAACACGTCTAGATCCCCATCGCCGTCTACGTCTAGCAGTTGCACCAGATCAAACTTCACGCCCTCCGGGCCACTGATCATAAACGATTCAAAACGATTGGAGTTCTCATCCTTCGTCTGACGCAGACCCATTACACCGGGTTTTCCATTCGTGGCCTGCTCGCAGGAAAATACAAGATCGACCAGTCCATCCCCATCCAAATCGCCGATGGCGATGCCTTTCGCCGTTCCTGCTTCCGGCGGAAGCGGAATCGAAACGGCTGGGGCAAATCGGCCTTGGGGGTCAAGACGACGGTAGTAGTGCAAATGTTGCGGCTTCACCGCAGAAACTATATCTTTCTGTCCATCGCCGTCTACATCTCCATAGGCCAGGAACATCACCTCGTCTTTGCCCACGGTGCCTATGTTGTGTTCCGTCCACGGCCCTGTAATGGCGGCGTACCCAGGGTTCTCGAGCCAAAGCACTCCACTCCCTTGCCCCTTCCTGTCGGTAAGAAGCAGGTCTGCGTCGCCATCGCCATCCATATCCGCGGCAACCAGTGACATCAGCCATCCCACTTCGCGGAGTGGATGCCAACTCCACGCATCCAACTTTCGTGGTTCCGGCGGAGACTGAAACCATCCCACCTCTGCCCCGGCATTCTTCCCGCCCGCGAAGAAGTCCAACCCGCGTTGCCCATCAATCTGGCCAGGCAAAGCGAACATCCACTGCATCTTGCCATCTGCGGAGGGTAACGGCTCAGCCTGCCATGCGCTTGCGTCCAGCGCCCTCTCCCTCGCAGGGGCCCAATACAGCATCAACTTCCGCGATTTGCCTTCGGAACTGGCGATCACGTCCAGGTTCCCGTCGCCATCAAGATCAGCAAAGACGGCATCCTCAACGGAATTCAACTGCCCCACGGTAACCTGCGGCCACGGCTGTCGCGCCTTCTCGTTTCCAGGGTGAAGGTAAACCCTCACCAATCCGCCTTCCTCCCAGCCCGTGACAATGTCGGGGCGCCCGTCCCGATTGAAATCCGCCAGTCGGACGCCGTCTGCGCCATCACTTGTGCTGTCGATGGTGTGTCTGGCCCACGCGCCCTGCTCGTGAGCGGTGGCTGGTCTCGTATGCACCGCCTGCTCCGCATCCCCCTGGCTGCTTCCGGCGCATGATATCTGCCAACAGAGCATCAGTGCGATTCCTGTTAATGCGAAGGCGCTGGTCCTGCTCTTGCTCACTCTGCCTGCCCCTACCAATCGGTTCTCACTTGCCATGGTCCATATCATAGGCCCAGATTTGCGTCTCCGGTGGTTTGCGCCTCACCCGGTCTCTTTCATTGGTGCTGAAACTTCAACTGGAACATCAGGGCAGTGGAAGGCTGTCAAAACCAAACCACGAGATCGCTCATCATGCAAGCGTATCTGAAAAGATAAGGTTTAGAATTGGTTCGGCGTTTGGCGCATTCGGCTGTGCAGCGGAGCCTGCCTCCCCTGATGGCCTCGAAGTGTTGATTCAAGGGGATTTGATACCCCTGTTCAGAAGTACTAGGCCGTACTGCCACCCCACTAAGGCCCCTAGTATCTTGATTGCTCGATCCATTCGTACTACTATTGCCTTAGTCCATCAGCTAAGACATTGGCTCTAGT
>CAZUAX010000275.1:0-2934 GCA_964618435.1 uncultured Solibacteraceae bacterium | reverse complement strand
TTGAGTCCGCGCGAGGAAGCCTGCTCATAGGTCATGGCAATGGAGCCGAAGTAGGCAGGCCAACTGGCACCATAACCTGGATAAAAGGCATCGAAGATCTCGCGGGTGAAGTAGGGCAGGCCAGCGCGGTCGAAGTAGCGAGCATTGGTTTGGCCGAACCAGTCGAGACTGGTGCGCTGGTTGACGGTGAGCCAAGGGTTATAGGGCACCGCTTCCGGGGCGAAGTAGTAGGTGGAGTCGGACCCCATTTCGTGCAGGTCC
This sequence comes from uncultured Solibacteraceae bacterium, assembly GCA_964618435.1. Lineage (GTDB taxonomy): Bacteria > Acidobacteriota > Terriglobia > Bryobacterales > Bryobacteraceae > JACTMJ01. The sequence continues at coordinate 2,673 of CAZUAX010000275.1, read as the reverse complement.
GCAAACACCAGGGGAGTCCACTCGCGAAGCGCCTGGATGCGCGCCCGGGTTTCCGGCTGACTGGCAACCAGCCAGTCGCGGTTCATGTCGAACAGATAGTGGTTGGAGCGGCCGCGCGGCCAAGGCTCACTGCGTTCGGCGGAAAGCGGGCTCGCATCCGGCTCAAGCCCAAGGGCCTGGTTGAAGTTGTTTACCCAGCGGTTGCGTCCATCCGGGTTCTGCAGGGGATCCATCTGCACCAGGGCATTGGCGCGGATACGGTCGGCCACGGCATCGTTCCGCGCGGCTACCAGGTGATAGGCCACCAGGATTGCGGCATCGCCGGGAGAAAGCTCGTTGCCATGAACGGCGTATGAGAGGTTAACGATTGCCGGGAGATCGTTCATCAGCGTGCGCGCGGCGGCCTGATTCGTGCGGCGCGGATCCGCCAACTGCTGCATTTTTGACTTGATGTCATCCAGGCGCGCGATGTTCGCTTCGCTCCCGATGTAGACAAACATCAGGTCACGCCCTTCCCAGCTCTTCCCGATGGTTTGCACCTTGATGCGCTTGGAGGCCGCCTCCAGGGCGCGCAGATAGCGGTGCATTTCCTCAGGGGTGGCTACTTTCTCACCGGGCTCGAAGCCCAGCACCTGCTTAACGGTGGGGATAGAGGGGTCGTAGCTGTCCGGCGGCAACATGCCCACGCTGCGATAGGCATCCGGACTCTGGGCATGCACCAGAAATCCCGCAAGCATCAGCCATATCAGGAGCGAATTCAGACGCCGGAAGAGAGTGCGGAAATGAGGTACGCGAGGCTGCGGATGCAGTCCCTTCGCGCACAAAAAGCTGGAGCGAGGCATATTTCTCTAGGATACTGCGTGCCGATGGCATAGCGGCATCGCGGCCGGCCTGTGTCGCGGGCGTCAGGAGAAAGAGCGAAGGGTAACCGGGTTAAGGGGCTACCGCGACGCTGGCTACCGCTTCGTTATCGAACTCGTCCCGCACGCGCACAGTGAGGACGGAGCCGGGCTGCGGGGCAGGGCTCAGCACGAGTTCATAATCCAGGGCTCGTGCGTCGGAAAGTCCGTTGGCCGGTTCCACGCGCGTCCAATCCTTGCCGTTCAGCGAATACTCGGCCCGCCGCAACTGGCTTCGCGCGTCGGTGGCTTTCCAACGTGCGGTGAGCGAGGCAGTGCTTCCGGAGCCGGACCTGGTTGCCGAAAGCCCGTCAATGAGGGGTTTGGTGTTGTCAATCAGAAAGGCTTCCGTTACCTCGCTGGCAGACAGCGCATCCGCGGGCGGGTTTGATTTGTGATCGCTGACGGTGATTCGCACTTCATACAGGCCATCTGGCCAGGAGGTGGAGTCCCAGCTAAATTGAGGCTCACTGATGTCTTCCGCCAAGGTGAGCCAGTTGCCTCCGGAGACTGCACGGATTTCCAGTTTGTAGGTGAGTTCATCCCGGTTGGCATCCTCTGCCAGCCAGCGGACGCCCACATGGCCTTTGCTTCTGTTCATGCCCAAGGCCCCTGCCTGGAGAGAGGAACTGAGCGTGGATGAGGCGGGGCGTGCCTTGGCACTGAGCGGGCTAAGGGTGATCTTGTCGCTGGGGTTCAAGGCCAGAGTGCGTGGCGGAAACGCGTAGTTGGGAGGTGTGGCCTCCGTGGCGCTGACCACTGGTGGCACGTTGCGATTCCGATAGGCGACGCTCACCAGGCGCAGTTGGGGGCTGGAATCGCTGCCACGCTTGAGTTCGGCCTTCCATTGGAGATAACGTGCCGCGGGCACTCCCAGGGATTGCTCTTCCCCAAGGCCGACTGCTGCAGACCAAGGGCTCCAATCCTTGCGAGGGCGGTGGACGTTGCCACTGCGCGCGGCGATGGATAGTGTCCCGCCGCCGTCGCTTCCAAGGGCGGACAGGCGCCCCCACTGCGCGAAGAATTCAGAATCAAAGACGCTGCTCTCGAAAACTCCGTCCTCAGCTACTTCGGGGCCGGCCTGAAAGACCTTGCCGATATTTGAGGTAGCGAAGGCAACGGCCCCGTTCGGCAGGGGCAGCAGGGCAGTGATTTGCTCCGCAGTGGCATTCAGCAGAGCGGTGGATTTACGCGCGGACTCAATCTCGTATAGCCCAGCCTGGTTTCCAGTGCCAGCCACCACGCGCCCCTTGGCGTTTACCGCCAGCGAATAGACGTATTCGAGATCGCTTTCCCAAACAACCGTGGGAAAGCCACTGCGATCCAGCCGCAGGACCTGGGATCCGCCGGTAAGGGCGGAGCGAGGGGTGACGGTGGCCGGCTGAGGCTGGCCGGCGGGGCGTGGCGCTTGCGCGGAGGCCGGGGGGGTGGCGACGGGTGTAGGCGCGGGCAGCGCTACCGGAGTGGGGCGGGGAGCGGTTACGCTACGCTTGGGGCCCAGTGCGGCGGCATATAGATTCCCCTCGGCATCGCGTGCTAGGGAGACGATTTCCTCACGGTCGCTCTGGTGGAGGACAAAGCCTTCGCCCGCCGGAGAGATACGCATGACGAGGGCGCCGGGGGAGGTGCCCGCATATAGATTGCCTTCATCACCCAACAGAAGCGCGCGCACGTGGGTTTCTTCCGTCTCAAAGAACACGGAGCCTTCGCCGCTTGGATTGACGCGGTAGATCACACCTTTGTCTCCGGTGGCGACAAAGAGGTCGCCGTTGGG
>CAZUAX010000274.1:0-2960 GCA_964618435.1 uncultured Solibacteraceae bacterium | reverse complement strand
TCGATACCGTGTTCGGCGCGGCGGACATTCGCACCTTCACGCGCACCGATATCGGCACCCTGGAAATCAATGACCGCCAGTATTTTTTGCCGATGGGCGGGCGGGTAATTTTGCCGTTTGGCGAGGCGGGTCGTCATGAACTGTACGCGGGCGGTGGTGGGGCCTACATGCGCTATTCGGAAGTCATCCGGCAGCCCAGCGATTTTTTCCGAGTGCCGTGCACCGTTTGTAGCCGACGCAGCGGATGGGGCGGCTACGGTCTGGTAGGGTTTCGCAGTGCGATCAATCGCGGGCGGAACTTCTGGGTTGGCGTCACCACCAAGGTCTACCGGGGCCGGACCGACGGGGAGCAGTTTGGAAATGTTCCGCCGACGAGCACGCAGGATCGCTGGTTGTTTGTGCAGGGTGAATTCAGCTTCGCCTTCTAGATTTGGGGCACCAATCGCTGCCCCAAAACATTCCTGGACAAAGACGTAGTTTCGCAGCGGCCCTCAGTTTCTCTATAATCAGTTGCAAAGGCCCATTCGGTTTTCTTGGCAGTTGGTGGAAGACGATGCGACGGCAAGCGGATATCAGTGTACGAAATCAGGAGATCCTGCACGCGATTGTGCGAGAGTACATTGCGACGGGTGAGCCTGTGGCCTCACGCAGCGTTGCCCGCACACGCCGCGATCACCTAAGCCCCGCCACCATCCGCAACGTGATGGCGGATTTGGTGGATGAAGGGTACCTGGAGCAGCCCCACACCTCGGCCGGCCGCGTTCCCACGGCGAAGGCTTTTCAGCAATATGTGAGCAGCCTCTCGCCGAAAGGCGTTTCGCCCCTTGAGTTGGAACGGTTGCGTACGCAGTTTGCCGATGACGCATCGACGGCGGCACGCGCTGAGCGCACTTGCCACATTCTCACCGGGATGACCCGGAACCTGAGCATCGCGGCGGCCATTCCGGCGCTCGACCTGATGCTGAACCGCGTAGAACTGCTCTCGCTTGGCGAAGGACGCGTATTGTTTGTGGTGGTTACTGAAGATCAGGCCGTCCACAACAAAGTGGTTGCGCTGGACGCAGAGGTGACGCAGGACGACCTCAACAGCATTCGTAACTACGTAAATCATCATCTCGCTGGGATGACTTTGCTGCAGGCACGCCTTGAGCTGGAACGACGCCTGGCGGACGAACGCGCGCTCTACGACCGGCTTCTTCACCGGCTAAGCACCGTCTACCGGCTGGGTTTGCTGGACATTGATGAAGGACCGGAAGTCTTCACGGAAGGCACGTCCTACCTGCTGGCGCTGGATCTGCACACAACCCGCGAGAAATTGCAGCACCTGTTTCAAACCCTGGAGGAGAAACAGCGGGTATTGCGACTGCTGGACCTGTTTCTGGCAAGTAACGGCGAAGGGCTTGCGGTGCATGTGGGCCTGCACGGGCTTCACCCTTCTCTGGGAGATTTCAGCCTGATTGGCGCCAGCGTCCGCATGCCCAATGGCGCGCTCACCCGCATCGCCGTTCTGGGGCCGATGCGGATGAACTACGAGAAGGTGATCTCCGCGGTTTGCCACGTTCGCGAAGCCGTTAGCGCCTAGCTCGTGGCGGTTGTCCGCAAAGAGCTTTCCGTTCTTCTTCCTACCACCAGGGTTTCCCGAACCAGCGATGGGTGGGCTGTGACTGCGGCCGGGGGTCGGTCCGCGCGGATGCAATCACCTGCTGCAGGCGCTGCACCATCTCCGGTTCTTTGGCTGCCAGGTCCTTGGACTCGCGGATGTCCTGCCGCAAGTTATAAAGCTCCGCTGGAGCATCATACTTCGGGCGCACGAGTTTCCAATCCCCCATCCGCAGGGCCTGCGGCGGATTGCCCGGCCTGGCCTCTACATTTTTCCACTCGTAATTGGGCAAACCGCTTTGCTGAAATGCGGTGAGTTCCCAATAGAGATAGTCGTGCGGCTTCTGGGTATTCCCGCGCAGGGTGGGCAACACGCTATGGCCATCGATGTTTGCAGGGGCCGAAACCCCCGCCGCTTCCGCGAACGTAGGCATGGCGTCCATAAACATCCACGGGAAGTCACTCACCGCGCCCGAGGCAATGCGATTGGGCCAGCGGGCCAGCATGGGTACGCGTAATCCACCCTCGTACATCGTTGTTTTGTGGCCGCGGAAAGGCCCATAGTTTTGTAGACGATTCCGTGCGTCAAATGCCCCGCGCGAGTGCCCTCCATTATCGGAGGTGAAGAACACCAGCGTGTCCTCTTCCAGATTCAGTTCCTTCAGCAGGCGCAGAATACGGCCCACTCCGTGGTCAATTCGGGCAACCATGCCGCAATAGGCAGCGTAAGTCTCCGGCTGAGGATTCAGACGCCCGCCACGGTCTGTGTAACTGTGCTCCGGATGGAAGCGGTCGCGATAGGGCTCCATATCGGCATAGGGGATCGCCGGCTCCCAATGTGGAGGCGTCCAAGCGGCGTAGCAGAAGAATGGATTGTTCCGGTTCTTACGGATGAAATCCACGGTGCGATCTTCAATGGCATTGTGTACGTGAGTGCCGGTCTGCAGCCCTTTGTTGGCAGGGAATGGAGCTTCCTTATCGTTGTCGTACAGGTAAGGCGGGTAGAAGTAATGCGCATGCGCCTGATGCAGGTATCCGTAAAATTCGTCGAAGCCCTGCTTCCAGGGCACTCCAGGCGTACCAATGTCGCCTAGGCCCCATTTACCGAAACAGCCATTCTTGTAGCCGGCAGGGCGCAGGATTTCACCTACGGTAACTTCCTCGTCGAGCAGATACACCCCTCCGGGGTTGGAACGCACGGGCGTATGGCCGGTATGCAGACCCGTCATCAGCACGCTTCGCGATGGGGCACAAACGGTGCATCCTGCATACGCGTCGGTGAACCGCATGCCGTCCCGCGCCAGCGAATCGATGTGGGGAGTCTGGATGACCCGCTGCCCATAGCAACCGGCATCGGCCCA
>CAZUAX010000273.1:0-3009 GCA_964618435.1 uncultured Solibacteraceae bacterium | reverse complement strand
TAAAACTCGCAGATCGATCACTTAGGTCAAAGAAAGGATAATTGGTGCGCTGCCCGTGGTTCACCCGGAACCCCACTGCACCTACCACCGTGTCTGGAATTTGAGGAAAGTTGGTGAGTATGCAACGCCACCAAGCGACGGGCACCCAACGGATACCACGACCTTCTTGTGCACTCTGTTTGCACTCTCTCGCCCAACATCGGGAATCCCGTGTTATTCTAGTGGGTGGTCTGGTGGATGTAGCTCAGCTGGTAGAGCTCCAGATTGTGGTTCTGGCTGTCGCGGGTTCGAGCCCCGTCATCCACCCCAGCCCCCTCCCTTTTCTTTCCACATCTTTCCCCTGTTTTCGCCTAGCCTTTGTTTGATCAATCTTGCTGGAAATCCACGGTTTCCTTCCGGTTGCGGATCGCCGGAAAAAATAGAGGACTAAAGTGTCTTTTTTATTGATTTTCGTTTTGGGCGGCGGTAGGATGAATCAGGAGGAAACAAGATGAAACGGTCTCTTGGTCTGTTACTAATTCTCGGCTTGGCTCTGCCGCTGCTGCTTCTGGCCGCCTCTGGCGTTCCCATGATGCGCTCCGTTGATAAGGACGAAGCGATGCGCGGCGATATCGTGATGGTTTCCGGTGAGAACCTTGGAAAGGCGAACATTTCCGAACTGTATCTCACGAACGGAAAAGACGACTTTAAGGTCGACATTACTGAGCAAACAGCTGCCACGCTGACGTTCAAGGTTAGCAAGACAATCCGTTTTGGACGCTATAGTCTGATGATCCTCACGGCTGGCGAAACGCCCATGTTCATTGAACAACCCGTGAAGCTAAATATCGTGGAACAGTACACGCCGAAGCCCGAACTGGAGCAACCGACGGTACCTAGCGAATCCGCTCCGTCGTCCACGAAATAGCCAGACAGGCAACAGCCATCCCGCCATACGGCAACCTTGCGGTAAACGCCGTTGCCATGCCGGAGGAGTGCTGTCGCGCCAGGACAACATGATCTGCAGGAGTGGCGGGCGCAAGCCCGCCGCTTGTGTTTTCACCGCTCACTTCCTTGCCGGCACCCGTTTGAGTAGCGTAACCGCCCGTCAGTGCGGAGAAACGGCACTCGCGGCGGACGTTACCTGGGTCGGCTCGCCAATGGCCGTAAACGCGGGTGTGCTGCGCAGAATGTTGTAGCGCCTCGTTGCCTGCTCCCCTTGGTAGGCAGCACGGTCCGCTGGGTGTCCGGTGCGCACTCCAGCCACCACGTTCATCAGGTAAAGCATGTAGCAATCCGCAAAGCGTTCTCCTGGACCGCCAGTGGCTCCTTGATGCCCAGTGGACGACAGCAGGCGAAAGTCCTCCGGCGCGTTCGTACGCAACCATGCCATTGCTTCGTAGTGCGCATCGACAATGTGTCCGTATTCATGCAGCAACGTGATGTTGCAGTGCCGGTTGTAGCTCGACGAAAGGCATGCGTGACTGAGGCGCGCATAGGGAACTTCAGGGTTATGCCCGCCTCCTCGGAACGGCGGGCAGCCCGGTTTGCTCAGTTGGATGTAGCCATAGTCTCCAAGCAGGGCAAGATGCTCCCGAGGAATCAGCTTTAGCGCCTCGTGGATGGCATTCCAGGCGTCAATCCCCGGTCGTGCCGCCGGATCCTGATACACACGCACCAGCATTCCTGCCACGTCAACGGTCTGCAGGGTGTAATCGCGAAGTTGGCAACCCATTGGCTTACCTCACATTCGGGTCTACTGTTCACGGCGCATCGCGGGCCATCGATGCGCAAAACTGTTTCCAGTGCCAAATTAACCGCTCGTTCCCACCGATACAAGCCAAATCGCATATTGATATACTTATCTAGTACCTTTTTAGTCCTAGATTCTACGGCCTCCGCCGCCCATCCCATGCCAACAAACCGACTAATTTCTGAAAAAAGCCCTTACCTCCTGCAGCACGCCCATAATCCGGTGGATTGGTTTCCCTGGGGCGACGAAGCATTCTCCAAGGCCCGCACGGAAGACAAACCTATCTTTCTTTCGGTGGGCTATTCCACCTGCCACTGGTGCCACGTGATGGAACGTGAGTCCTTCGAAAGCGACGAGTTGGCGGCGCTTCTAAACGCTTCCTTCGTACCGGTGAAGCTTGACCGGGAAGAGCGTCCGGATATCGACCGGGTCTATATGACCTTTGTGCAGGCTACCACCGGTGGCGGCGGCTGGCCGATGTCGGTGTTCCTTACTCCAGACCTGAAGCCCTTCTTCGGAGGCACCTACTTCCCACCGGAAGACCGCTGGGGACGTCCTGGATTCCGCACTGTGCTTAACCATATCGCCACCCACTGGAAGCAGGAGCGCGCACGCATCCTTAGCTCCAGCGAGCAGGTAATGGAGCAGTTGCAGAAATACGCCAGCGTCAGCAGCACCTATCTGGCGGACCCCAAGGTAGTAGATAGCTGCTTCCATTCATTCCGGCGTGGCTTCGATGCAAAGCTCGGTGGCTTTGGCGGCGCGCCCAAGTTCCCCCGGCCCTCTGTCCTGAACTTCCTTGTCCGCTATTCCGCGCTGCATCGTGACGAAGAGGCCCTGGAGATGGCGGTGAAGACCCTTGAGGCGATGGCCAAAGGCGGGATGAACGACCAGCTTGGCGGCGGCTTCCATCGCTACTCGGTGGACGAGTTCTGGTTTGTTCCGCACTTCGAAAAGATGCTCTATGACCAGGCGCAACTGGCCATCGCCTACCTTGAGGCGTTTCAGGTCACCGAACGTGAAGATTTCGCGGAGGAAGCCATGCGCATCTTCCGCTACGTGCAGCGCGACATGACGGACGCCACCGGAGCGTTCTATTCCGCCGAGGACGCCGATAGCGTGATCCACCCCTCTGACCCTCACGAGAAGGGGGAAGGCGCCTTCTACATCTATTCCTACGAAGCGGAACTGGTCACTCTCTTGGGCGCGGAGGCTGCGGCGCTGTTCGCCTATCGTTACGGCGTTTCGCCTGATGGCAATGTGACCAACGATCCCCA
>CAZUAX010000272.1:0-3016 GCA_964618435.1 uncultured Solibacteraceae bacterium | reverse complement strand
AAGTAGATGCAGCATTGCGCGCCGAGAACGGCACGGTGTTGATGGTAATTAACTCTGTTTGCGGGTGCGCAGCCGGCAAGGCACGCCCCGGCGTTGTGATGTCGCTAAGCAGTGAAGTGAAACCGGATAAGGCAGTTACCGTGTTCGCAGGCGCCGATATCGAAGCGGTTGCACACGTTCGAAATCTGCTGGCTGAGTATCCGCCGAGTTCTCCGTCCGTGGCTCTTTTCAAGGAGGGTAAGCCCGTTTACATGATGCACCGCCGCGATATTGAATCGAGCACCGCCAGTGAAATTGCCGCCACCCTTAAGTCTGCCTACACGCAGTACTGCGGCCAAACCCAGGAAGCTTAATCCCAGACAGGGCAGTGTTGCTATCGGCGCTGCCCTGCTCCTTGCTCTGTGGCCTTCCCAGGCCTCGCCTTATCAGCCCTCTATATCCTCCTCCTTGGATACCCTCTTCCCCCATTGCGAGGGGATCCTCTTGTTACACTGGAATGTGCGGGCTTTTTGCTCTCGCGCCGATTCCGTAGCGGACTCCCCTTGGGCGATGGTTGCCAATGCCCTAATGATCCGTCCCGGCACAAGTTTTCGCTAGGACCAGACAGATGCCTCTTTACTCGCGTGTGCTGCGATTGCTCGCATCCGGCTTTCTCTTCTCCTGTTTCGCCTTCACGCAAGTGAACGGCCCTTATGCCCTTCGGTTTGGAACCACCACAAACGAAGAGGTGCATTCCTTCTGCGTTGACGCTGGCGGGAACTATGTGACTGCCTTCACCTTCCAGGGCACAATTGTGTTCCCCGGTGGCACCAACCCCAATCGCAGCGTCACCAGCCTGGGCCAGCGCGACAATGGTTTGGCGCGTTACGACTTCCTCGGAAATCTGCAGTGGGCCATCCGGTGGGGAGGCGCAAGTGATGCGGACCGGCCCATTGCTGTCGCATGCGCGCGTGATGGCTCCATCTTCGTGGCGGGAGTGTTTGAAGGCATCATCAATGCCAACCCGGGTGTGGGCGCCGCGCAGAATTTCACGAGTAAAGGTGGAACCGACGCCTACCTGATAAAGCTGAACAGCAATGGCAGTTTGGCGTGGGCGAGAACCTATGGAGGCAGCGGCATGGATGCCCCCAGCAGTCTGGCTATCGCCAGTGATGGGAGCCTGGTGATGGCCATGACCTACAGCGGAATCCTGGACCTGGACCCAAGCCCCACCACCACCCGCGAAGTATTTTCGTGGGGCGGGCAGGATATCCTCCTGCTGCGGCTCAGCGCAAATGGCGATCTGATTTGGGCCAGTTCGTTCGGTGGACCCACCGACGACGGCACAGCTGGGGTTTCGGTTGCCTTTGACAGCGGTTCGAGGGTATTGGTGGCGGGCACATTCACCGGACCCATCGGCCTCAGCCCCGATTCCTCGAATATCAGCTACACCAGCCTGGGGGGGCACGACGTATTCGTTGCCACCTACGATCTGTTTGGCAAACTCGTCACAGCGCGACCGCTGCAAGGAGTGGGCGACGTGAGACTCCGCTCCACTTCTCTGGCCATTGATACGGCGGACAATATTTACTTGGCTGGAACCTTCAGGCAGAGTTTTGACGTGGATCCATCGTTCTCTTCCCAGCGGGTGCTGAATGCCAAGGCGGCCACTACCGATTTCTTCGTGGCAAGCTTTTCGCCAGACTACATTCTGCGCTGGGCCCAATCCGTTGGTGGATTTGGCGAAGACCTCATCTCCAGCATGCGTCTCGACCGGAACGGCACTCTGGTGTTAGGCGGACAGTTCAATAGCCAGTTGGGCCTGAATCCCGGACAGGGAGATCCTGGCCAGATTACCCCGGAAGGTTTTGCCGGCGCGACTGACGGTTTCGTGGCGAAGTACCGCGCGGCTGATGGGAGATTCGTATCCGGCTGGGGACTCGGCAACGCAAGCATGGGGGTGGCCAACCGGAACGCAGTGGTTGCCGCGGAGATCGACACCATGGGCAATGTGGTGGTGGCTGGAAACCTTTTCGGCGCAAACATGAATTTTGAACCCTCCGGACCGGAGGTCCTGCTTTCCAGCTCCGGAGGCTCTGACTTTTTTCTTGCGTCTTACGACTGGCGTGGCGCCCTAAGGCGGCCAGCTGTGGAACTGGGATCGCCGATCCTGCGCGCCACCACCAACGCCGCATCCTTCTCTCCCGCGCCGGTGATTCCAGGCAGCCTGGCTACCCTCTTCGGGCTGAATATCTCCACCCGCACCCCAGGAATTACCAAGCCCGATATCGCACGTTCCATTCCCATCGGCACGAAGCTTTGCAATACCGAAGTGGTATTCAGGAGCCTCACCACCGCCCAGGAATGGAAAGCGCCCATTCTCTTCTGTAGCGATTTCCAGATCAACTACCAGGTACCGATTGGACTACCCTCGGAATACGTGTCGCTCCGAGTGATTGCTGATGGCCAGGAGAGCAACGACATTGAAGCTCTGGTGCAGAACGACGAAATTGGCATCTTTATGGAAAACAGCCAGCTGAAGGTGCCGGCTATGGTCTTCGGATTCGGGATCCGTAATGGCCAGAAGGTGAGCCCCACGAACCCAGTGAATGCCTGTGATATCGTACTGGCCTTTGCTACCGGATTAGGACCAACGCAAACCGCCTTCCCCGCAGATGGCACTCCCGCAGGCACCGCATTGCGCACACAGGGCGATGCAAAGCTGGTGCTCTTCGACGATGGAACCCAGGGCCGTTTACCCGGGTTTGAAGGGACGCCGCGTTTTGTCGAATACACTCGGGGGAACGGAGCGATCCTCTACACCGGCCTGAGCCCGCAATTTGTGGGGCTCTACCAGATTAATATCCGGTTCCCGAATCCCGGGCTGCAATCCACGCCGCCGAGCCTGCGTATCAACCAGGGCACCTATCCGGCGTTTCTGGAATTCCGCGGACGGCGAACACAGGAGTTTCTCGTCACCATTCGATACGAACTGGCCACCAGCCCCTGCGCTGGGGGCTTGATCCCGCAGTAGCGG
>CAZUAX010000271.1:0-3055 GCA_964618435.1 uncultured Solibacteraceae bacterium | reverse complement strand
TTCATCACGCAATTGCCTGACAGCTGGGGACTTAACCAAAAGTACATTATGCTGGCTGTGAATAATTGGGATGAAACCTATCAGGGGATTTCTCTCGGTGGACTGACTTGTGACAGTATGGATTACTACAACTCAGAAGCTCACCAATACAATATTTATCTACCGAAAATCGAACCTGGCAAAAAGCAATACATCGGTTTCTTCCATACCGGAGCTTACCAGGAGTCCTTAGGAGGATACGGAGGAATTCAGCACTGCCTGATTCCTGCACCGAAACATGTCTTGATTGATCGAGACGAAAACGGAAAGATTACCCACCGACTTTTCGCCAAAGATCAGACGGAAGAAAGCATGCTGAAGGTCTTGGGATATTGAGAAGCTGTGAGAAAGTAGGCAGTCCCAGTGGTCAGTGATCAGCTGGGAAGTTAGGAGGCATGGGATTTTGGAAGTTTTGATGCTTGTCAGGTTGAGTGGAGTCGAAACCTTTTGAACTATATCAGTCATTAGTTTTCGGTCTCCCGTCTTCCGACTCCCAAAAAAATCACCTCACAGTAATATGGTAGCAGGACTGTTTTCGCTCCTTGATGAAGAATATTTTGTTGGCTACTTGAAAGTCATTCAGTACGGATTCCAAGTCTTTTTGAGCGGATCTGTTTGAACCCTTTTTTCCATTGAATCGGATATAAGAGATATCAAAGGAAACTCCATAAGAGTGTGAACTGACGCCTGATGTTGCATTTTTATTTCTCTTTCTTAAGCTCTGTTGCTGTTCTGGCGTTCGGGTAACTGATGATACCGTAAAAAAACTTTCTTTTTTGGATAAAGTCTGAAATGCTAGGGCCAACTCTTCGAGAACAGCTTTTGATTTTGGAGTGACATAAGGATGGCTGTGTGTAAGTGGGGCAACCTGGTAACCTGTTCCCCGATTTATGGGCACTAACTTATTTTCATTGATCAATTTTTGAAAATGCTCACTGCTTTCAATCAAACCAAACCCATTATTTTCACCAGCGACGAGGTGATTGTCATATTCCTTAATTATCTCTCGCTTCGGAACAGCTATTTTAAGGTCGGGAGTAGGTACTTCTGCGATAATTGGTTCGAATTTCTCAACTGGTTTTGGCGGAGGAGGCGTAGTTATTAGTGCGGAATAGGTCTCTTTTAATTGCTTTTTAATGGCGGGCATATATTCTTCTGTTGCCAGCGCGCCTAGTGAAAAAAGCACTAAAAAGGCAGCAAGAAGAATCAGAGGTAATTTTTTCATGGCAAATGCAATCCTGGAAATTTTAACTAAACGGGGCTTTCAACTTAGGGTGAATTAAAAATTATTAGTTGGCAAACATTATTCCATAATACTCCTAATTCCTCTGTTTTGAGAAATTAGAGGGGGTTTTTTGAGGAATGGATCGATCTTCGGGATTAGTGGTCAATAAAAAAATAGATGGGGAGGAGGTTTTATTTTCTTTTATTGATTTAAATTTCAAAACCACTCCTTCCTCATCGCAATTGTTGGATAGGAATTGGAATGAAACCGCTCAATTAGTCCATTGATTTTTGGGAGTTCGTATTCCATAAAGTAGCGGGCTGTTTCAATCTTACCAAAATAGAAATCTTGTTCGGAAGCTCCAGAATTCAATGATTTTTGAGCTGAGATTGCCTGCTTTAGCCACATCCAACCAATACAGGTGATTCCAGTTGCTTCCAGAAATAGAGTCGCATCTGCCAGGAATTCCTCTGGACCTTGATTCATCTTGAAAAGCAATTGGGCAGCGGCGTGATTGAATTTCCTAACTTGGCTTTCAAAGGTTTGTTGAGTGGAATCAAGTTCTGAAAGTTCTTTGGAGGATTCAATCGTTGCCTCGATCTCCTTTTGCAAAAGCTTCCAGCCCAAACCTTCCTGGATCAAAACCTTTCTTCCCAAAAGATCCAAGCCATGGATTCCAGTAGTTCCTTCGTGAATTGGGTGGATTCGTGCTTCCCGATAGTACTGCTCCACCGGGAAATCTGTGGTATATCCCGCACCTCCTAAAACCTGAACTGCAGCAGATGTGCTATGAACTCCCATTTCAGATGGATAGCTCTTGGCGATTGGCGTCAGAAGATCTAAAAGCACTTCCATCTCATTCTTCAGAATCTGGTTTTCTTCATGCGCAATTTTATCGGAAAGGATTGCGCAATAAATCAAAAGTGCCAATGACCCTTCGACTACGCTTTTCTGGAAAAGCAACATCCGCTTTACATCGGCATGTTCAATGATCGGAACTTGGGCTTGGCTGAGTTTTTTTTCGATCACTTTTCTGCCTTGAGGCCGTTCTTTGGCATAGGCTAGAGATGCCTGATAAGCTGCTGACGCTATTCCCACCGCATTCATCCCAACTCCTAATCTCGCCTCGTTCATCATCTGAAACATGTATTTGAGTCCCTGATTCGCTTCTCCGACGAGGTAGCCTTCACAATCATCATTGCTTCCAATCATCAGGTGAGCGATAGGAGCTCCTTTGTAACCCATTTTATGGTAGATGCCTTGTGTCAGGACATCATTTGATTCACCGGAAATTCGATTTTTTGGAACTACAAAAAGGGAAATGCCTTTGGTACCGGCAGGAGCGCCCTGTATCCTTGCGAGCATCAGATGGATGATGTTTTCGCAAGCGTCGTGATCGCCTGCGGAAATGTAGATTTTCTGACCTTTGATCTTGAATACTTCCGGTTTTTCAGTTGGAAATGCTGCGGTGGAAATGTCAGAAAGCGAACTTCCAGCATCAGGTTCGGTCAAAGCCATGGTGCCCTGCCAAAGACCGGAATAGAGATTCGGCGTGAATTTATCGATCAGATCTTTTGACCCAAAAGTACGAATCAGGTTTGTCGCACCTGTCGTCAAAAACGGAAAAACGCTAGCTGAGTAATTTGCTGCTTGGAAGATAAATCCTGCAGTGATATGGATTGTCCACGGAAGTTGCTGACCGCCTTCTTCGTAGGGGAAAAGTGAATTGATCCAGCCATCCTCTCCAAACTGACGGATAATAGCTTTCATTCCGGGGTGAATCCGAATTTT
>CAZUAX010000270.1:0-3074 GCA_964618435.1 uncultured Solibacteraceae bacterium | reverse complement strand
CGGCGATACTGGTCCCAAAGTTCGCGCCCCCCATGATGGTGGGTGACGGCGCAGAAAACATAGAGGGAAAACGGGAAAAGATACTCAACGACAGGGTTGTGTTTCGGAATGAGCGCCCGGCGAAATAGAAAATCGGGAGGCGGCGCTTCCGCCGCCTCCCGTGTGTCCGGACTAACTTTCAACCGAATTTGCATTACATTTCAAACTGCAAGAAACAGAATACACGGGATCTAATCATAGGGAAAGCCGAATGATTTCGCCCGCTACCCGTTGAAATGCTTCCTGCAGACCACTCTCCTGGTCAGCAACCTGCACAAAAATGTACATGCCCTGGGCCTCAGCATCGTTGTAGGTCACGCTGTCGTGAGTGTTCGCCAGTTTTTTCATAAAGCCATGATCTGGCGGCTCTGCCGCGGATTCGTCACCTAAACCAATGCAATAAAGTACCGGTTTCAGGGTCGCGTTGGCGCGGATGCGGCGGGCCTGATCAATGGCTGTGTTCATTGAAGCTTGGTTGATGTGGTAGGGGCTATCCACCTTGGTGAGATCCACCGGAACGGCGCCGGTGAAGCTTTGGTCGACGCGGTTTCCCCAGATGTCGTTGAGCGGCATCCGCTGCACGTCATCGCGCATTTTGTTCACGTTGGATGCCATCGCACAGCCATCCACATTGCTGATGCGTGTCTGGTTGGCGTTCTTGTGATTGTTGTGCTGCCAGTTGAAGATACCCACAGTGGTGCCCGTCATTGCCCCACTGCCCCATTGAGCCAAAAACCCGATTTTGTCATCCATCTTGTCCGTACAGGTTGAGCCAGACTTCAGCAGATCCGGATTTCCGCCATAGCCGGTGTTGTTGAAATTGCCTACCAGACCGTTGGGCAATCCGTCGGTAAAGAAAACGATTACGTTCAGCGCACCCGGTTCATTCAGTCCAACCAACATGTCGTAGCCCTGGTTGAGCGCTGCGGTGGTGCCGGTGTTCCCGCCAATTGCCATCTCGTTGATGAGCGTGGACATGCTCGGGCTCGCACTCTTGAAGAAAAAGGTGGGTTCCATGGCGCGATGTACCGCGCCGTGGAACACCACGAGACCCATCCTGTCTCGCCCGTTGGAGAATTTATCCACAAACGATCGCGCGCCACTCTTGAGGTAGGAGGCTGAGCCAGTCGCATTGATGGAAGAAGATCGGTCCAGGATAAGGATGATGTTGGAGTCTCGTCGTGTGGCCTGTCCTATCACACCCACATCCGCATAGTGCTTGCCGATCACAGGCAGGAAGTACAACGGGGCCGTACGTACCGCGTTCACGGTGACAGTGCGCATCCGGTCGCCAGATTCCGTAATCACAACCACGGGGTCTGCTCCGGTTGTCATCCAGTCGCCCGTTGGGAAGTTGGCATAGAAGTAGCGGAGCGCCGTCTCCCGCGCCGACGATTCCTGAGCGGCGAGCGTCATTCCACGATTCAAAGACCGGGCGGCTGCCAGACAGGCGCTATCTACGGCGATGGAGAGGCGGGTCTTGATGACAAAGGCCACGCCCGAGTCAATTGCCAGCCCCACCAGTGGAATCAGAAAGAGCATGGTGACGGCGCCCCATACAAACGCCATGCCTTTTTCCTTGGGCCGCTGGCGACGGCGGGAAGGGCTCTTCCGCGCCACGCCTGTTGAGTCCTCTAGTGATGCCCGCCTGCAGCCTGACGCCGCTGGACGGCAGCCCTGCTCGTAACTGCCGCGATGATCGTGCGAATCTGTGGAGTCTAGAAGATTGCCCATGATTTAACCTCTGTTGTTGCGTTCACGTTGGGGAACGATAAGCCTGGAGTCTTCATATAGCCTTCGGCCACGTAAGCTTCGTCGCCAGGTTGCATGCCACTGATAAAGTTGAGAATCGACGATGCCCTTGCGCCGGGGTCATTGCGCCAATCGGAAACGCGCCCATCGTTGTTGATTGTTCCTGGGCTGCCGAACTGACTGCTGAATGCAGTAGGATCACCAAGAACTGTGCGATAGGTCACTACCGGGTGATTGGCGTTTGAGCAGTTATTGCAGTCCGTATCGCTCACGAGGCGAATTGTGGAGATGACCACCGTTCCGTTGTAGGTAGGAGGGTCACCGCCTGCCACGAACACGCTACCCTGTGTCAACTTCACAAACAGGTCGTAGCCTGTCGGGTTCGCGAAATCCATGCCACGGGCATGCATAATTCCCACGTCTCGAACCAGTTGGTCGAGTTGAAGCCGATTGATGGTGCCCAACCCAACCACTACCAACCCCAGCAGTAGCGGCACGTAAAGAAATGCCGAGACAAGCGCCGCCTCAATTAGCGCGCCACCACGTTGAGCACGGCTGCGTTGCAAATTGCGATTCCCACGGTGCTCGTGGCTGCGATGCCTTTCTGGACAAAGGCTCTCGCGGAACAGCTTCCAGGGGAGTGGACGATTAGGCTTCATTCTAGCGGCCTCCGAAGTTGAATCTAATGATCAGATTGAGTGTTAGAGTTTCGAACTCCTGTCGGTTCGCGTCTCTTCCACCCGTGTACTTGAGCGTTGATTGAGCAACAGTCTCTAATGGATCTTCTGTCGTCGCCTTCGATTTGGATGATCCCTGCCAGAAATCAGAATCTCCGGCTGTTCTCCGAAAACCGCCATCAGTTCCCCCAGCAACTGCTAGAGAGGGGAACATACCCCCATCGGGCAGGATTCCATTCGGTCCGCGGCATGCACCGTGATGACAATGGGATCATTCGGCTTGATTTCGAGCTCAGACCAGTCCTTGATTTTGCCAAACGTCATCAGGGGCTGATAGTGGAAATCCTCGACGCTTACCATCACCACGTTGCCCCCGCGATTCCTGGCGTTGCTGACGTCTTCCGTGAGAGTGGCGCCACTGTAAAACTTGACGGTTACTTTGTCCTCCTGGCCATTCAGTATTCCCCCGGCATAGCGCAGTACCACGCCCTTGATGGAATCCATGTGGCCCATGTTGCCGCCGCCTTCCGCGGCACTGGTTTGGTTGGTGATGGCAAAGCGAACCGCCTCGCGACATGCATGTTGGAGGGTCACTTTCACAAAAAT
>CAZUAX010000269.1:0-3085 GCA_964618435.1 uncultured Solibacteraceae bacterium | reverse complement strand
TCCCCAAAGCCGGATCGATCCCGTGGGCGCGGCGTTTATCCCGTTTTACCCATTGCCAAACCAGGCTCCGGCCAACCTATCTGGTGCAAATAACTACGCCACTAACTATTCGCAGATCCTTACGCGCGACGCGTTCCTGGTGAAGGGTGACCACTCCTTCAGTGACAAAGATCGCGTGAGCTTCCGCTATCTGTACAACTCGGACAACCTGGACTTCACCCCCATCCTGGCGGACATTGCCGCGGAGAGTAATGTACAGGCGCTCCGCCACCAGAACTTTTACTACGCAACCTACACCCGAGTGATCAGCCCTTCCACCGTGAACGAATTCCGATTCACCTTTGGGGACCGCATCAACCACACCAAGTCCTATAGTTTGGGTGGGAATTGGCCCTCCCAGTTGGGCCTGCGCGGAGTTCCTGATGACGCACTGCCACGAATGAATGTGGCGGGCATGGCGGCCCTTGGTGCGGGCAACCAGGAGCGCCGACAGTTCCCAATACGTCAGTTCCAGTGGATCGACAATGTCTCGTTCAACTTTGGTCGCCACAGCATGAAGGCTGGCTTTGAGTATCGTCGATCCATCAACCAGGAAATCAATCGGCCAGCGGTTTCCGGCCAGTTCACTTTCAATCCTCTGTCCACTGGATTGCCTGGAAACACGACCACGGGGTTTGGACTCGCCTCCATGCTTGCTGGTGCACCACTGAACTTCAATGCCCGCGAGACCCAGTTCCTTGATCGCTATAGCGACTACATCGCCTGGTTTGTCCAGGACGAGTGGAATGCCACCCGCACCCTCACCCTAAACATTGGCATGCGTTGGGAAACCGACACTCCCATCACTGACCGCAATAATCGCATGAACGGCATGGACCTGCAGGCGATCAACCCGGTTTCCGGCACCCCGGGAGTGGTGAAGTTTATGGGTGTGAACGGATTCCGTACCAAGCCTTACGACACGGATTGGAACAACTTCGGCCCCCGCTTTGGCTTCGCCTGGCGTCCGCTGGGCAGCGAGAAGACCGTGATCCGTGGCGGTATGGGCGTGTTTTTTGCCCACCCCTTCGATGCGGGTGCGCCCGCATCCGCAACGCTTGGCTTTGAACAGAGTGCCGCCATTAACTCGCCCGACAATGGAATCACCGCGCCCTTCTTCCTGCGTGGTGGCGTGCCCAGCTATGAGCTGTCAGCTCCCGTGCTGGACGACAGTTTCGGATCGGTTCGCTTCGGCGTCAACCCCACTCAGGCCATCAGCGCCTACGAAGAAGACCGCCGCACCGGGTACTCCATGCAGTGGAATTTCACCCTGCAACGGCAGTTACCAAAGAACATCATGGTGGAAGCGGCTTACCTGGCGAACGCGTCCCGTAAGCTCGCCAGTTCCACGATGTCCATCAACCAGGTGCTGCCGGAACTGCTTACACCACAATCAAACTTCCGCAATCGCCCCTACCCACAGTTCTCCAACGTGTCGTTGTTGCTGCCCACTTTGGGCGTCTCTAACTATCACGCCATGATGCTGCGCGCGGAAAAACGCTTCTCGTCTGGTTGGAACTTCCTCAGCACCTACACATGGTCGAAGTTCCTGAACAACACAAACGAGGGTGGAGCCGTGTTGGGGGCCACCGGGGGCACCTACTCGAACTACTACAATCGCCGCGCCGATTACGGCTACAGCGAGAACGACATCCCCCACCGCGTCACATTGAGTTCCGTGTATGAACTTCCCTTCGGCCGCGGCAAAAAGTGGCTCACCGATAACCCGATGCGCCACGTAGTGGGCAATTGGAGCCTTGGCGGCATCATGAATTGGCAGTCCGCACCGGCATTCACGGTCACCACTCAGGTGAACTCGGTCTTTTCTGCGATTGGCGCGCTACGCGCCGATGTCGCTCGCAACCCGAATCTCGACTCCGGTGATCGCACTCTCGGTCGCTGGTTTGATACGGATGCCTTCAGCCAGCCCGCACCGGCAACCTTTGGCAACCAGGGAGTGAATCTGCTTCGGGCAGACTCGTTCCTTAAACTTGACATGAGCGTCCTGCGGAACTTCCCTCTACCGGGTGAAGGCCGTATTATCCAGTTCCGCGCTGAGTTCCTGAACTTGCCAAATCACGCAAACTTCGGGATTCCAGGCCGCGTCTTTGGCGCTCCAGGCTTCGGAGTTGTGAACAGTGCCGCACCGCCCCGCAGCATCCAGTTGGGCTTGCGTATGACGTTCTAGCCTCCTTCAGGCGCCAAATCGCTTAAGCCGCCGCTTCCCATACCAGGAAGCGGCGGCGTTTCTTTTTGTCGCTATTGCGTTCGACCTGGCTGCTTGCGCAAAGGTGAATAGGAGTTACAGTGGAAACGTATGAACGTTAATTAATTAATCTTCCCTCCTTCTTAAGTGGACGTATCAAAATCTTCGTGATAAAACCATCGCATGTCGAAACTTGCGATTATTCGTACGCTGAAAGCAGTCCTCCTCTGCTCTCTACTTTCCTTCAGTTTGATTGGTCAATCGCAGCTCGCCACGATCAGCGGCACGATTACGGATACATCAGGGTCCGCGATTCCAGGTGCTCAGGTTGTGGCTTCCAACGCGGCTACTGGTCTCCGTGTAACCTCGCAAACCAACGCCTCTGGCTATTATCTGGTCCGTGATCTTCCCATCGGGGCCTATGTGGTGAACGTTGAGGCACAGGGCTTCCGTACCTATGTGCGCGAGAATCTCACACTTACCACCGGCCAGGCACTCACCATCGACGTGCGTCTAGAGGTGGGTGCACTCACCGAGACTGTTGTGGTGAGTGACGAAGCGCCGCTGCTCGAAACTCGAACCTCTGACACCTCACAACTGGTAGAAGGTCGGAGTGTGCAGGACATGCCTCTAGGCGACCGGCGCACCATGAACATCATTGGCATGACGGGCGCCGCGGTCTTCGTGAATTACGATTCCGGCGGCAAGCCCAACTTCTCACTGGCCGGTGGCCGCACACAGAGCCAGAACTTCTACATGGATGGCGGAACCATTCAGAATATGCGTCTTGGCATCGGACAGGTGGATACGGATCCTCCAGTGGAAACCGTGGCTGAGGTG
>CAZUAX010000268.1:0-3103 GCA_964618435.1 uncultured Solibacteraceae bacterium | reverse complement strand
CAGGCTTTTTTCATTTTGGGTAAAAATCCAATCCATTGCGAAAAGATTTTTCCTAAAAAATGATCCAAAAACTCCAAAAAAACTTTGGTCTTCTCTCAAACTTGCAGCGATTAAAAACACCGGAATTTGCCTATTTTTCAAAGCCTGAATGTGATGAAACCATAGGTCATATTTTACAAAAAAAGCAAGTTCTGGCTTCAATTTTTCAACGAAATTCTCAGCCAAACTTTTCCGATCGAGTGGCAAATAGGTAATGAAATCAACATTCGGCTGTGGCTTTTTCGCTACGTGATCGTATCCTGAAGGGCTGAAAAAACTAATCAAGACTGCAAAATCAGGTCTTCTTGACTTTAGAGCCGCAATCACAGGACGTGCCTGCTCGTATTCACCAAGCGATGCAACATGAAACCAAGCCACAGGTTTTGAACAAGTTTCACGAAAATTTTCAAGCTTTTCGAAGAGTGACTTTCTACCTTCCAAAAAATGATTCAACTTGCCAAAAAAAGGGCTGAGCAAGTATAAAACTCCAGAAATCAAAAATAAAGACAGGCGGTAAAGCAAATTCATCCTTCAAAAGTAGCCATTCAATTACAAAACCTCATTCACTTAAATGTGGAAGAAAGTTTTTAATTCAAAATAAAAAAATTGAAAATTTGAAAATTCTCTTGTGCATTTACTCTTAAAAATAAGTAATTTCAAGACTACCATTTTTTGAAAAAACCAATCTTTCATAAAAGTTGATTTATCAACATGATTAAAGTTCTATTCGTTTGCTTAGGAAATATTTGCCGCTCCCCACTAGCAGAGGCAATTTTCAATCATAAAATTCAGGCAATGGGATTAGGACGTCAATTCAAATCTGACAGTGCCGGCACTTCAGATTTTCACATTGGAGAGCTTCCCGATGAGCGATCAATCAAATGCGCTCAGAAAAACGGGTTGAAAATGAGCCATCGTGGAAGACAAGTGAATCGTACAGATTTTCGGGATTTTGATTACATCATTGCAATGGATGATAATAATCTGAGGAATCTGAACAACCTAAAAGACCGATACAAATTCCCTGACAAAGAAATTTTCCTTATGCGGGATTTTGGAGGAGGGGAACAAGGACTTTCTGTGCCAGACCCTTATTATGGAGGAGAAGAAGGATTTGATGAAATCTATCAGATTCTGGATAAGTCGATTGATGATTTTCTGGTGAAAATCAAAGAAGTGCATCAAATCTATGCTTGATCAGCATGAAATCTACCAACAGGTAATTTCTGAAACTTTGGGCCCACTGGCTCAACTAAAATCCGCTGTCCTTATTGCCGCTGGTAATCACAATCAAGGGATAAAGTTAGAAACCTCCGAAGGAGTTTTTTTTCTAAAGCTTAATTTTGATCACGAAAGAAGCATTTTGGCCAAAGAAGCTGAGGGACTTCAGAAGCTTCGAAAAGCTACTTTTTTAAAGATCCCGCAGACCTTCGGATATGGTCGAATCGAAGATTACAATTACCTTCTCTCAGAATTTATCGCCTCATCTAGACAACAATTGGATTATTGGGAAGATTTGGGATTAGGGCTTGCTCACCTGCATTTGACCAATAGCTCCACATTCGGACTGGACTCAGATAACTACATCGCTTCCCTGCACCAAAAGAACCACCAGAGAGATAATTGGTCTGATTTCTTTATCGAGCAGCGGCTCGAACCCATGTTGGGAATGGCCTATTTTGATAAGTTGATTCCACTTGATTTTTTGAAAAAATTCCAAACTATCTACTCCAAAATGGATTCTTTGTTCCCAAAAGAGAAACCGGCTTTACTCCACGGCGATCTTTGGTCTGGGAATGTGATTTGCGATCAGAACGGAAAACCTTGCTTGATAGACCCTGCGATCTACTATGGTCATCGAGAAATGGATTTAGCCTTTTCGAGGTTATTCGGTGGTTTTGATTCCCGATTTTATGATGCCTATGAATCCATCTTGCCTTTAGAACCAGATTTCGAAAGCCGAATCGGAATTTACAATCTCTATCCCTTACTCGTTCATTTGAATCTATTTGGCACGGCTTACCTACCCGGAATCGAAAAAATAATCAAGCGGTTTCAATAATGTCTTTCTTAATCAGAAACTACCAGAAAAGTGATACTCCAGCCATTCTGGACATCATCAATGACTCGATCCTAAACACTTCTCATAATTACGACTACGAGCCCAAAACTTTGGCTGAGGTGGAGAAGCTTTTCGAAGAAAAAATAAAGGATGGCTTTCCTATTCTGGTTGGAGAAATAGGTGGCGAAATCACAGGCTATGCGACTTTTGGTAGATTCCGTGCCAAACCTGGCTACGATAAGACCATCGAGCACTCGATCTACTTAAACAAAAATGCCCAATCCAAAGGACTGGGCACTGAAATGATGCGACAACTTATCCAGATTGCGACTGAAATGGGCTTTCACGTCATGATCGCAGGAATGGATTCAGAAAATCTGGGAAGTTATCAATTTCACGAGCGACTTGGGTTTAAGGAAGTAGCTCGCTTTTCTGAAGTAGGATTTAAGTTCGGCAAATGGCTGAACCTGGTGTTTATGCAGTTGATTTTAAAGTCAGAAGATTAGGCGATCATTACTTTTTCTCCAGTCTTCACAGCTTTGTAAATCGCATCCACAATTACCAAATCCTTCAAACCTTCTTCTCCATCCACAGGAATCAATGGCTTTTTTCCATCCAAAATAATGGCGGCCATCTCGTCCATCTGCGTAGTCTGATGGGTGACATGTTCAGCTTCGATTGGACCCTTGTTTGTCCAAGCTTTGATCGGACCATAGCCGGTTGAGGGCTGCATTTCCGCAAAACCTTTGGTTCCATTCAGAAAGAACTTATCCAAATTATTGAGTGCGTAGGTGGAAAGACAAGAAGCAATCGCACCTGAAGGAAATCCCATTTGGAAGGTGATCGTTTCGTCCACATTTTCTTTGAATTTTACAGGATCGGTTTTTACCTCTTGGGCAGTTACCCAAATTGGCTCCTCGCCTAACATATAGCGCGCTCCATTAATAGAATAAATCCCGATATCCATCATCGAACCTCCACCTGCAAGCTCATAATTCAATC
>CAZUAX010000267.1:0-3142 GCA_964618435.1 uncultured Solibacteraceae bacterium | reverse complement strand
ACGTCTCGGAGACAGTTTTTTCTGGCCAGCACGGGAGTAGCGATCGCACATGCCGCTGCGCCCTCGGACCAGGTGGTGTTGGGTCTGATTGGAGCAGGCAGCAGGGGCAGCTTTGTGATGACGGTCTTCCAGAAAGATCCCGCTGTGCGGGTGGGAGGCATTTGCGACATCTACGAACCGCATCTTGAGGAAGCGATGTCCCGGGCAGCCAAGGGCGGAAGCCAGCCGCGCGCCTACCGCAACTACAAGGAATTGCTCGCAAACAGGGACATCCAGGCGGTGCTGATTGGCAGCCCGGAGCACTGGCATGCGCAAATGGTGCTGGATGCATTAGCCGCGGGCAAGGATGTTTATGTGGAGAAGCCACTCTGCCGGACACCAGAGGAAGGCGTGGTTTTGGTGGAAGCCGAAAGAACTTCCAAACAAATTGTACAGGTGGGCATGCAGCGGCGGAGCTACGACCTGTATCTGCAGGGGCGCGAGATTGTCGCTTCCGGACAGTTGGGGAACGTGCGGATGATCCGCTCCTGGTGGCTGAATAATTACCTTACCCCGCGGGAGCCAGCAATGATTGAAGGCGTCCTGGATTGGGAACAGTGGCAGGGGCCACTGGCCAAGCGCGTACCAGTGAACGCAGATCTGTTCCACAACTGGCGTAACTACAAGGACTACGCGGGCGGGATAGTTGCCGACCAAGGGGCACACGTTTATGACGGAGTCCACTTGCTGATGAATGCGAGCTATCCACTGGCGGTGACGGCGGCCGCGGGCAAGCCGCATCGACCCGGCTTTGATACTCCGGAATCGGTGGTGGTAACGGCGGAGTATCCCGAGGATTTCATCGCCGTATTCACCATCAACTACGCCGCAATGAAGTACCGCAGCCGCAATGACCAGATGAACCATCTGGATGGGGACCAGGCGCGAATGGATATCGGGCGAGAAGAGTGCAGGGTGTTTAACCAGGGGGCAGAGGATGCACCCGCTTTAGTGAAGCGCTCAGCGAAGGGTTTTGGATGGGCAACCGACCTGCATGTGCAGAACTTCCTCGATTGTGTGCGGACCCGCAAGAAGCCCACGGCGCCAATGGTGCTGGGCTTCCAGGCAGCTCTGGTGGTGCAGTTGGCAAATCTTTCACTGCAATCGGGCAGGCGTATGAAGTGGAATGCGCAGTTGAACCGTGTGGAAACGTAGCCGTCTGGTGCGCTGCATAGTCTAGCGAAGCGCGCACATTCAGAGAAACACCCTCGGAGGAAAGAGCCAATGCGGACACCAAGGCAGAGTGGTTTTTCGAGAAGACAGTTCCTGGCCGGAGCAGCAGTTGCAGGAAGCGGATTGCTGGCGGCCTGCGGCCAACCCGGTGACGTTGCGCGACCCAACATCCTGATGATTCTTGCGGACGACCTGGGTTTCAGTGACATTGGATGCTTTGGCGGCGAGGTGAAGACGCCGCAGTTGGATGAGCTGGCCAAAGGGGGAACACGCTTCACGCAGTTTTACAATTGCGCACGCTGCTGCCCTACCCGAGCCTCACTGCTTACAGGGCTCTACCCACACCGCGCAGGGGTTGGCCACATGACGGGACCGGCACGCGACTTTGAGGGTTACCAGGGACGGCTGCGACAGGATACCGTCACCATTCCGGAGGCTCTGAAGCAGGCAGGGTACCGGACGCTCATGGCGGGCAAGTGGCACGTGGGGCCACCGGGCCCAGTGGAGCGAGGCTTCGATGAGTTCTATGGACTTGTGCCGGGATTCGACAGCTTCTGGGACGAACCAAAGTATACGCGTTTACCAGAGGGACGCCCGCAGCGTCGCTACGGCGAAGGCGAGTTTTACGCAACCAACGCCATCACAGACCATTGCATTGACTTTCTGACAGATGCGGGCAAACAACCCGAACCGTGGTTTCTCTATCTTGCCTACACTGCCCCGCACTTCCCCCTGCATGCGCCGAAGGAAGTGACCGATACCTATATGGATACCTATAAGGTGGGCTGGGACATTATCCGACAGCAACGCTTTGCGCGGCAGGGTGAAATGGGACTGTTGCCGCAGATTGACACTCTGCCAGATCGAGAAATCATCGGCCCCAACAGGGTCTCGGATCTTGATGGGACAGCGTTCGATCAGAACCCCGCATGGGACACCTTGGAGCCGGCACGGCAGACAGACCTGGCAAGGCGAATGGCGATCTTCGCTGCAATGGTGGAGATCATGGACCGCAACATTGGCAGAGTGCTGGAACACCTTCGCGAGTCTGGACAACTCGACAACACATTGATTCTGTTTTTCTCTGACAACGGTGCCTGCGCGGAGTGGAAGCCTTACGGTTTCGACATCAAGAGCGGCCCTGACAATATCCTGCACGAGGGCGAAGCATTGGAAACCATGGGGCTGCCCGGCAGTTACCACTCCTATGGTTCAGCCTGGGCTAACGCCTCCAATACACCGTTACGACTCTACAAGCACTACACGTATGAGGGCGGCATCAGCACGCCGTGTATCGTGCATTGGCCGAATGGCGGGGTACCCGCCGGGACGATCCGCCATGAGCCCGCACACATCGTGGACGTAATGCCCACGTTTCTGGAGGCTGCGGGGGCAAAATATCCGGAGGAGATTCGCGGCCAACGTTCGCTGCCACTGGCGGGAACCAGCCTTCTGCCGCTCTATCGAGGCGGCCCGATGGAGCGGGGCGCCATCTACTTTGAACACGAAAGCAACCGGGGACTGCGATTGGGTAAGTGGAAACTGGTGGGACTGGGCAGCACGGGCCCTTGGGAACTTTACGACATCGAGCAGGACCGCGATGAGCGTAACAACCTCGCCAGTTCGGAGCCGGAACGGGTGAAAGAGATGGCTGCGATGTGGGAAGAATGGGCGGTGCGGGATAAGGCGCTGCCCTGGCCGTGGAAGCCGCAATGGAAGACGGCGCGGGATGGCTAACAGCATCCCAGCGCCTCCATTTCCACTCACACCACGGGTAACGCCATTAACGGGCACCCTCCACCCGAAGGAGGACACCTGAGGGCATTGGCTCGCTACGGTAAACCCGCTGGGTGGCTTTCTGGTATTCCTCCTCAGGCATGTTAAAGAGGTTGCCGAATTTCTGGGGATTCCGGTTGATGAGCGGGAACCA
>CAZUAX010000266.1:0-3203 GCA_964618435.1 uncultured Solibacteraceae bacterium | reverse complement strand
GCGCGCGCGGGTCGCCCTCACTCGCCGCGCCTCACCCGCGCGACGCCGCCCCGCGGGCCCCCCCCCCGGCCCAGTTGCCAGTTGACGGTTGTCAGTTTTCCGTTCCGGAGAATCTGCAGGAGCGGAAGAAGTTGACAGTTGTCGGTTTTCGGTTGTCGGTTCAGGTGGAGTCGCCCTCGCCGTTGGCTCGGGCTGGCGGAGAGCAGTAGTGCCACCGTCTAGTTATTGCTGGTACAGAAACGGGGAGCAGGCTACCATCAAAATACTGGGATTGCCTTTCGCCATGAGCCATGAAGTTCCATGCGAGCGAGTGCAGCAGAGCCCCAAGCACCTGGTGAGGATGCCCACGCACTTCTTGAGGATGGAGGCGATATCCATCCGTTTCTGGATAGGAAAATTCACGCCTGTCACGCTTTTCCGCTATTCGCGCTTTTCGGTGTCTTAACGTCTGCGGTGCGGCACGGGGCTACCGCGATGGCTGGTAGCCCCGGAGTGCATCGGCACTAGTGGATTGACGACCCGGACCCATCCGTGGCGGAAGGAATTCACCCTGGCGCACGAAGCGTGAATCGCTGGCGGCTGGAATTCCTGCGCGAAACCGCATTCACTCATCACCGCTGGGGCGCATTCGCACCTGGTGACGCGCTCTCCGAAACCGCGCCTTCCGACAGATGCAGAACTTGCTTCTGCTCTTCCAACAGGCGTTGCAGCTTTGGAACTGGGATGTGGTGCAATGGCAGATTCTCGCGGAGTGCGAGCGAGGCGGCAACCCCCGCGGCCTGACCCGCAATCATATACTGGGGCTCCATGCGGAACGATGCATACGCCACCTGGGAAGTAGAAATGCAGGCCGCCACCAACAGGTTGCTTGCCTCATGCTGGCGCGGAAGGAGAGCACGATAGGGAATCTCCCAGGCGTCCACAGGTACACTGACGTATCCTTCCATCAACAGTTCCTTGCCCATCGTAGGAAAGCGATACACGGTGCGGGCCACCCACTGCACTTCCCGGATGTCGATGTTGTACCCCGCCATTCCGATGCTGTCGTACTTCCAGCGTCTTGTCTGCAGGTCGTGCTGGGTAAGCACATACTCGCCCATCATCCGCCGAGCCTCGCGCACGTATAACTGGTGCGGCCAGTGGCCGGTGTCAATGAACTCATCTTTGGCAAGACCCCACTTACTCATCTCCTCGCGGATGCGGGCAGGCACGGACGTGTCGTTCGCCAGGAAATAGAGCAAGCCCTGTGCCCACGTCAGGTGCTCGTTCCAGATTTCGCGGCGACGCGCATAGCTCGCTTCCGGGTACTCCCAGGATGCGCCGGGGAGGTTCGTTGAAAGTGTGGAAGCATTGATGTCAGTCTTTGAGTTCGGCATGGGCGAAATGCCCAGAAAGTCACCAAGGGATGCTGCCTCGCCGCGCGCCTTCAGGTAGTTGCGCACCAGCGTATAGCGCTCTGGACGGTACCCATCAGGCTTGGGCAGCGGCAGTCGATTTGCCGGGTCTGAGCTGAGGCACAGCCGGAAACAGTAGGCCTGGAATTTACCATCGCCCTCGCCCAGGCCCGCCAATTTCTCTTCGGGCACGACATGCGGAAGCAGGTTTCCCTGGTCGTCGAACGGTGACACGGCCACGCGCATCTGGTGATGGCCAGGCAGGAAATCTTGCCGCCCTGCATAGGACTCTCCATAAAGCTGGCGACTCTCCCGCCCCAGGGCGTACGAGACATCGGCAGCCTTCAGCAGGTCGCCTTCGTAAGTGGCGTCAATGAAAACACGTGCTTCAAAGCTCTCGCCGCGTTCGCTTCGGAAGCGCCGGATTTCGCTTCCACTCTTGTCCACCGGATTCTGTTCGGCAAGGCGGTGTCTAAAATAGACGCGAACGCCCGCCTCGCGTAACCAATCATCCAAAATGCGTTCGGCGACGCTTGGCTCAAAGGTCCAGGCGACAGGTTGGCCATAGTGCCGTCCAGCACGTTCAAAAAACTCACGGGAGATACCGCCAATCACATGCTCCTGCCGATCCATGTCGGTACGGCCGAGTCCTCCGGAGAGCATGCCGCCGATATGGCTCCCCGGTTCCACCAGCCCCACATCTGCACCATTGCGGGCCGCTGAAATGGCTGCTGCTGCGCCCCCAGCGGTTCCCCCATAAACAATCACGTCATGCCGCACCACAGCCAGCAAGGGCAGGCTGAGCAGACCAAGAACTACGCACAACATACGCATACGGGCAACGATATCGAAAGGAACGATGCGCGGCAAGCTTTAGCCGACCTGAATTCGTTGGGCTCACTGGCGGAAAAGGGAAAAAGGGGGACCACTTTTCCACTTTTCTAAACTACTGAAGAAAAATTACTTAGCGGCTCTGCCAAGAATCGTTTTTAGCGATCATACCCTTTTGGCACCAGATGAGAACTTCGCCTTAACTGCCGCCCTATCGCTGTACGGGCCGGAATTGCAAGATCGTTCCTCCCTGCCCGTACACCGCATCGCCCAGCCCTGCCAGAGCCCCAACGGGGCGACGTAGTCGTGATCGGGTCGGGCGCACCGGATTGCGCCGGTGCGCCCTCCCACACCACCGGACGTGCGGATTTCCGCATCCGGCGGTTGAAGTCCGCGATTCAGGTCGCAAGATCGGATGGCATCAGGAATCCGTAGCGGCGCAGCGTCGCTTTGTTCAGGGCCGTCTGGATAATTCGCCATCACGCCTGTCACGCTTTTCCAAGCGAGGCCAGCGACGGCGGCTCCGGTGGGAAGGCAGGGCAGAGTGCTTTGAACGAGGCGGACGAGAAGAACTGTTCGCCGCAACGATCTTTGACAATCGCAACGAATTCCAGCAACCGCGGCTGCCGGTCCTCACTGAATGAGGGACTGCGCAACGGAGCCTTCGGGCTCCGAAGGCGCCCAACTTAGCCTGTTTCGAGGCCGGCAGCTTCACCCTAACTCAATCTTCGGACGTCATCGGCGAGGTTCGATTGGCTCTGGCCAATGAACTTGCGCGGAGGGGCGAGACCGCAAATGAATGTCTGGTCCCCGCTGGACCCCGCGCTTGGAGCGCGGAGGCGGTGGACATCGATCAGAGCCCGGACCATCGGTCCCCAGGCCAGCGGCGATGGCAGCGTTGCGCAAACCGCGAAACCATCCTGCCATCGGGAGGACAAGGGGGACCTCCGTCTCCCCTTGACAGATACCTATCATGAA
>CAZUAX010000265.1:0-3341 GCA_964618435.1 uncultured Solibacteraceae bacterium | reverse complement strand
GATTCTTTTTCTCCGCCTGGGAACGATTCCAGTTGCTCTGGGGCGCCATCCTGGTGTTGGTGACGCTGAGAGGTTCTCAGAAGCTGTATATTCTGGCAATTCCCGTGCTGATGTTGCTGATGGTGTCCCTTGAACACTGGCTTCTAAGCCCGGAGATCAACCGGCTTGGCGGATTAATGGACTTTGTGCCAAATGCGAGAGAAACCGCAGAGGGCATCCTGTTTTGGCGATACCACCAAGCCTACTCGGGCATGGAAGTAGCTAAGTTCTTGTTGGGGGTATTCTTTGCGAGCCTGCTGCTAACCCGTCGCCGCAGCCGGAACTTATTCCGCAAGCAGGTCCAGCCTGAGGTCAAGGTGATCCACGATGCCTAGGATTGCGGTGTCGATGGGCGTTTGCATCCGGTTCACCGCAGTCATCGCGCAGTAGCCCTCGGGAGCAAAGAGCACCAGTTGCCCTTTCCCGGCTCCCACCGCATCAACGGCCACCATTGGCACACCACGTGGGCTTCCGTCCAGTTCCAGGGGCTGCACCAGCATTACTGAGAGCCCCTCGTAGCTTTCGTGCTTGTGGCTCGCGATGGCTTCCCCAATCACACGTCCGATTAGCATGTGATGGGTCCTTCCGCTGGCGGGGATTCGTCAAGGTCCAGGTAGTCGACAATGGCGACGATGGTCGCATCCGTAGGAGCAACCTGAGGGAGCAAGGGGAAGCTTGCTTCGCGACCGCGGCACCACCAGATGAGGTCGCCATTGCGCGCGCCCGCCCAGTCCAGGCAGACCAGCGGATTGCCCTTGGGCTCCTGCTGTGCGTTCACCGGTTGCACAATCAGAAAACGCTGGCCGTTCAGGCCTTCGTTTTTCACGGTGGAGTGGAGATTACCAATGACGCGGCCAAGGTACACAGGAGGCTCCTAGGTTGGCTGCTTTTCGGGAACCTTGGTGGTAATGACAGAGAACTCGTCGACAATCCCGACGATCGAGCAGTCAGTAGGCAGGGTCGCGCAACCTTCGGCCATGCGCGCGGAGCTTCCCGAAACGGCAATCACCCGTTCCCCGACGCCGGCACTCACGGTATCCACCGCAATCACATAGGCGCCGGTGGGGCGGTCATCGGGATCAACGGGCTGGAGCACCATCAGGCTGCGCCCCTCCAAACGAGGGTCTTTGCGCGTCGCCACGACGGTGCCCACCACTTTCGCCAGAATCATTGCAGTTCCGCCAGATCACTTGAGGTCTGGACCATTGAGGAGGTCCTAGAGACGGGTGTTGGTGGACTTGCCAATTGGCAGAATGTCTTCGAGGCTCTGGTGCGGCCGGGCAATCACATGCACGCTCAGCAGTTCGCCCACGCGTCGCGCAGCGGCGGCACCGGCATCTGTAGCAGCGCGAACGGCCGCCACGTCCCCTCGCACCAGCACGGTTACGAGGCCTCCGCCAACCTTCTCCCAGCCAACAAGCTGCACGTTGGCTGCCTTCACCATCGCGTCCGCAGCTTCAATCAGCGGTACCAAACCCTTGGTTTCCACCATTCCGAGTGCTTCGCCCATGAAAACGTATCCTCCCTTGATGCCCGGGCGAAAGCCCGTACAAACCGGCTGGCGTTATGCCAAACCCCTGGCGCGGATTGCTTCCTCCACCAGCGCGATCAATTCCTCGCGGGTCACTTCGATTTTGTCAGATCCTGCAGAACTTTTCTCGCCACTTGCCGACTGGGTGCGCAGGACATCCTCCATGGATATGGGGCACCCCGCTTCGGCTCGAATTTGAGTCTTCACGCCGTAGCGGCTGCGGGAATCCAGCAACTTATCCACTTCCACCTGTGGCAGCGCCTTTGCCCCGCCCAGCAGTTCAGCCACCAGCGCGATTCGCGCGAAGTGTTCTACCGTTTCCATGCGGAAGTAGGCTTGCCAAACGTCAGTGCCGTAGCAGACGGAACCGTGATTCGCCATCAGCAGCGCGTCGTACTTGGGAATCAGCGGCAGCATCGGGTCAGTAAGTGCAGTTGTACCGGGAAGGCCATAGTCCGCGAGCGGCACACATCCCATCGTGATCACTACTTCCGGTAGCAGCGCCAAGTTCAAGCTGCGTCCGGCAGTGGCATAACCGGTGGCAACCGGCGGATGCGCATGCACCACACTCTTGATATCCGGTCGCAGACCATACACCGTGAGGTGCATCATGATCTCCGAGGTTCGCTCCTTGCGGCCGGCAATCTTGTTGCCCTGCATGTCTACGATAATGAGATCGTCGGGGTGCAGCATCCCCTTGCTGGTAGCCGTAGGCGTGCAGAGGATGCGCTCGTCATCCAGGCGCACACTGATGTTGCCATCATTGGCTGCCACCCAGCCCTTTTCGAACACCAGGCGGCCAACCTTTACGATATCGTCGCGTAACTCGTTTTCTGTTTTGACCATCGCAAACTAAGCCATCGGAAACTCAGATTGTATCACCGCGCCCGCAATCCTCCACCGGGGGCGGATACAGAATGAGCCGAAAAATGCAGTGTGAGCTGGCTGGCCGGGCATTTCCCCGCCATCCGCTCAGCCTGGCTGTTTCGTACCATGGAGAGGAACCCATGCCAAACCTTCGTATGTGCTCGCATTGCCGGGCTTTCGTGGAACCCAAGGAAAAGACCTGTCCTTATTGTGGCAACCCGATGAATGCTCGGCCGCAACGCATCGATGGAGCCAGCGATGAGCGAGTAGCAGGCTTTGTTCTGAGTTCACGGCTCGTGAGTACAAGCCTGATGCTGATCAACTTCGGCTTCTTTTTATTGTGTATTGTTCTGAGCGAGCGAATGGGCGCGGGCATCAGCATCATGGGTTTCCCTGGCCAGGTGCTTGACCTGCTTGGAGCCAAAAGCGGACAACGCATTCTGGGACAGGGAGAGTGGTGGCGATTGGTCTCCGCCGGTATGCTTCACGGAGGATTGATCCATATCGCTTTTAATACTTGGGTATTGATGGATGTCGGCCCAATGGTAGAGGAATTTTATGGCAGCTACCGAATGACACTCATTTATGTTTTCGGATCCATCGCGGGATTCTTCGCCAGTCTTTGGTGGGCACCCTTGAGCATGTCGATTGGAGCGTCGGCCGGCATCTTCGCACTCATTGGAGCGATGATCGCTTATGGTTACCGATACCGGACTCCCATGGCGGGGGCCATTCGCAACCACTTTATACGTTGGGCCATTTACATGGTGGTGATTGGGCTAATCATCCCGGTGATCGACAATGCTGCTCACTTGGGCGGACTCGCTGGCGGATTCCTCGTGGCGTGGCTGACCGGAACGCGGCCGCTGATCACCGATTGGCGAGAAGCCTTTGTTAAATCAGG
>CAZUAX010000264.1:0-3421 GCA_964618435.1 uncultured Solibacteraceae bacterium | reverse complement strand
TGTTTGAGCGCGGGGGGCCGGGAGAGAGGCAGCGCGGCATTCTCGCTACCATCTCAATGCCCGATTTGTTGAGGATTCTGGAGAAAAGTTCTGCCAGCGCGTCGGTAGCCTTCCTTGCCCAAGGGCCACCGGTGCTGCAGCCGGCCCGGCGTCGCGAGGATCACCCGTTGATGCAAGAGCAGCGCATCACGCTCTCACCATGGCCGGGCTTTGACCTGGCGCTGCTACTGCGGGAGGGCGTACCGTGCTACGCTCTTTGCCTGAATCCTGATACCAGCATTTACGTTGCCGAGGAAGCCCTGCCTCAGGTTGCGGAATTCTTCGACGTAGCGCCACTGCCACAGGCGGATTGAACTTATTCGCAGATTTCCTGGATTCGGATATTCCGAAATCGCACATAGCTGGTGAGGTCGTGCAACTGTAGCCCAATCGGCCCGGTAAGCGAACGACGCGGGTCGCCTGGATGTTCGGCTACCAGCTCGCCATTCACCTTCACGCGGATCCGGTCCTTGCGGCTCTCAATCTCCAGGGTGTTCCATTCCAGCCGCTTCTGCGCATCCTTCAGAGGTGGCACCATCCCGTAAATGCTGCCCGTGGCCCACTTGTCAGGCCAATCACTGTTGATCTGGATTTCGTAGGCGTTCTTGGAGGGTGTACAGGAAAAGTCGGGCGGAATCTTGATGCCGCACTCAGCCCGCTTAGGGTCACGAATCGAGATTCCGCTATTGCCGGGCGAACGAACCCAATACTCCAGGCTCAGGTTGTACTGATCGTATTCCCGCTCAGTGTAGAGCCAGCTTTGCGTGGTTACCCAACCGCGCACCATGGTGAAATCGAAGGGGTCGAGTTGTCGTAATCTGCTTAGGTCCTCATCGCGGTAGCCTGTCAAGACTCGCTCTTCATCGAGTTTCCATTTGCCTTCGCCCAGAATCTGCCAGCCAGTAAGCCCAGGCTTTAGCAGATCTACCCAGTCACTAACACAGGCTGGCTGTTGGGCATGGATGACGCTGGGGATTAGAGAGAATGCAATCACCAGCAGCGTAAGCGAAGGTCGCAAGATTGCAGAGCGCAGGGTAGACCAGAAAGCCATCCGTTATTCCTCGAAGCGGCGTGGATCTCCATGGAAGGGGGACCCAGCGTGTTTACTCAGTGAGCGGCTGGACGACAGGCCCGCCACAAACGCCAACCCCGTTGTTCGCAACGCTGAGCAGGAAATTGAACACAAGCGCATACATGGATTGCTCAGTTACCTGCGTGTGGCCTGGCAGTTTATAGTTTACGGGCAATTCCTTGCAGATCTGTACACGCAGCGCCAGCGGGTTTGCCTTGCCGTTTCGCTCCCGCCGGTTGGCCACCACCAATGGAGTCTGCATTACCCGCCCGTTGCTACCGTCGACATAGAACTGACAGCGCGAAAACCAGCCGGTATTGGTAGGGCTGGATGCATCAAACAAAAGCAGCGGAGAGGTGCGATCGCTCGCGGTGAGGTCCATGGTGACAAAGCGAGGCTCGTCATGCAGCACGCAGGCGAAACCCGCCTGGCGGGCAACGTTTTCAAGGAACTCAAGGTCGAGTTCCAACACAATGAGTTGTTCGACGCCGGCATGAACGACTTGCATAGGGTAATCCTCATTGTACGGCAGCTAGCCCAATTTCCGGCAGAAGCCAATCCGAGAGGCCCAGAGCGGGAAACCACGAACGCGCAAATGCCCATATGGGAGACTGGAATTGTGGCTGGAACAGACATGCAAGCGGCAAAGACGGTAAAGCACGAAAATGGCACGATTTCCTCTCAAGCCCTTGTATTGTTCGATATCGATGGCACGCTCATCAGCAGGTCTGGACCTCAGCACAAACAGGCTTTGGAGCATGCCCTGGCCAAGGTGTTTCGGGTGCAGGCGAGCCTGGACGGAATCCCTACCCACGGCATGCTGGATACTGACCTGGTGACCGCAATGGCGCGTCGCGAGGGAGTGCCCATCAAGGAAATTCGTGACGCGATGCCGTCGATGATCTCAATCGCGGAGCGACGTTACAGCCGTGAGTGTCCAGGAACGCTCACCAGCAGGGTGTGTCCGGGGGTACGGATGCTGTTGAGGCGCTTGGAGCGTAGAGGCATCCCGTTGCTGTTGGTTACTGGGAACTTTCCGGGCATCGGATGGAAGAAGCTGGAACTCGCAGGCCTTAGTGATTACTTTCTTGACGGGGCCTTTGCAGGAATGAGCCCTACGCGAGCGGGACTGGCCAAGCTTGCGCTACGCAAGGCAAGGCAGCAGGGTTGGGCGCAAACGCAAACTCCGGCAACTCTGATAGGAGACTCCCCCAACGACATCCACGCAGCCCATGCCAATGGAATTCGCAGTATCGCGGTGAGCACCGGAATCAATAGCGGCGATGAATTGCGCTTGCATTCGCCGCACGTGCTGGTGGAAAAGCTTTCGCAATTACGCCTGGACGTATTGCTGGGTGAGGACCGTCTTCACCGTCCCAACCCTGCCTAAAAGTGGAAGCGCCCCAGCCGAGCACCTTCGCGGGTGCAGACTGGGGCGCGCGTTCGACAGCAGTGGCGTTAGCTAGGACTCGTCACTCTTCTGTTCAACCATAAGGTTGTTCTTCACTTCAAACACGCCGGGTACCTGGCGCGCCTGGGTCTCAGCCACCTGACTTTCCAGCTTGGTGTTTACCACGCCCTCCAGGCTCACATTGCCGTTCTTCACGATAATGTGAATGGGCGGCACTGCGCGAATCGCCAGCGGGCGCAAGGCAGAATGGCCGTAAATGGCGCGATAGGTAGCAAGACGGATGCGGTCGTCCATTGGTGACAATGGCAACACTTCAATGTTGTTCGTTACGTTGGTAACGCCCTCAATCCGTTTCACCACGCGTTCCGCGTCGGTCTTCAAGGTAGGCCGGTTCACCTCGCCAAGCAGCGTAACTTCGCCGTTGGGGCCAACCTTGTACTTGAAATTGTCAAACACGCTATAAAAAGGGAGCATCACGAGCTCCTTGCGGACCTGCTTGGTAATGCGGTCCTGCATGCGCTCACTCTCTTGTGCCGTTGCGGCAAAGGTTGCAGCAAGCAGGATAAGCATCGCAACAAAAGCCTTACTGAAAATTCGAAGGGTCATCGGTGTATTCTCCTCTTCCCGAGTTTGGGCTCGCCCCTTGCGGGAATCTGTAGTTATAGGACGGGGTGGCCATGCCAAGTGTTTCGCAGCGACTGATTCCAGCAATCTCCTCAGATTCGGTCGCTGTGGTGGAATCCCCATTTCATCCACAGGTATTCCCTACTGATCACGCGAGTTTTCGATTACTTTTGGAGCACGGTGGCCAGCGAAAGGAAGATCGGTGTGCCACAAGAGGATTTCCGCAACGCGATGAAACCCGCTATCATCAAAGTACTGTGCGTGTACTTTCCGTA
>CAZUAX010000263.1:0-3550 GCA_964618435.1 uncultured Solibacteraceae bacterium | reverse complement strand
TGGCTTGGTGGAACATACAAAAGATGGCTACATGCTGAGGGACACCGCTTCCAACGTTGTTGTCCAACTAAAGGGAACCGATGTGGCCAAGTATGTGGGCAAGCAGGTGACCGTCTCCGGCCAGGTGGACCCCGGCAAACCCACCGTGCCCAGCGCGGAATACGCTGTGAATGTAGTGGACATGAAAGCGGCCGTAGTAGCAAATACAGGAGCCGTTACCGCCTCTGGAGGTATTGGCACCGCCACCAAAATCGGCATTATTGGTGGTGTGGCAGTGACCGGCGCAGCCACAACGGGTCTGGTGATCGCTGGAAGCGATGAGCAACCCAACACGGTAAGCCCGTAGCGCCGGTTCCCCGTAACACAACATTCAACCTCCCCAGAGCAATTTGTTGTGCTTTTGCCTATCCGGCGCAACGCCAGCCGTTGCGCCGGATTTTTTGGTCACCCGCGATCGGTTGCCCGCGCAGCGCAGTCAGCCACGCTACAATAGCGCTGCCTGTTTGGCGATCCTCCCCAGCTGGTGAATCCTCCACACACCCGGCGGAGTCCATGCACACTCGCAGCATTTCTTGGGTGTCAGCAATCCTTCTCTCACTGCCCCACCACCCTCCCCACAGGGATACAATGAGACCATTCCGCACCGCGAGGACAAGACTCTACTGGGATGCCCTCGCTGTGAGTGACTACACCTGACCATCGACAAATCAGGGCAAGTTCACCAACTCGGGGCAAGAGCAGGAATTGGGGGCATTCTATGGGTAACCACACAAACACCAGCGAAGCGAGCGTCCAGCCGACAAGACGGGCAGCCTTGGCCGCCGCCGTGGCTGCGCCCTTCGTGTTTACGGGAAAGGGGCAGGCAATGACGTTGGGCAGCGGCAACCACACGTACGAGGTACATCACGACTGGGCGAAGTTGCCCGCCAGCATTCAGCCTGGCTACACACACGGGGTGGTGCAGGATTCGCAAAGGCGCATTCTGGTGCATAACCGCAGCAAGGATGCCGTCCTGGTGTTCGACGAGCATGGCAAATTTGTGAAGAGTTGGGGTGAACGCTTTGCCAAGGGCGCTCATGGGATGCAAATCAGCCGTGAGGGTTCCGATGAGTTTCTTTATTTCTCTGACCCTGAAATGCATGAAGTCTCGAAGTACACCCTTGATGGAAAAGAGGTCTTCACCCTCGGCGTGCCCACCGCGTCTGGAGTTTATCCTGACCCCACCAAGTACAAGCCCACCAACACAGCCATCGCCCCTAATGGCGACATCTATGTTGGCGACGGCTATGGGCTAAGCTACATCCACCACTACAACAAAAAGGGTGAGTATCTGCGCACCTGGGGTGGCAAGGGAACAGAAGCAGGGCAGATGAACTGCCCTCACGGAATTTGGATTGACCAGCGCGAGGGCAACCCGTACGTGCTGGTTGCTGACCGCGCGAACGTGCGGCTGCAGAAATTTTCGCTCACTGGCGAGCACCTTGGCTTCATCACTAACGACCTTCGTTATCCCTGCCATTTCGATGTGCGTGGCAAGGAACTGCTGATCCCCGACCTGCATGGACGCGTCACCATTTTCGATGGAGACAATCGCCTGATTACACACCTCGGCGACTACCCCGAAATCTGGAAACAGAAGGGCTATCCCAACCTTCCTCAAGACATGCGGCTACCAGGCAAGTTCATTTCACCACATGACGCTTGCTGGGATTACGCCGGAAACATCTATGTCGTGGAGTGGGTTTCCGACGGGCGCATTACGAAGTTGAAAAGGGTATGAGCACACTGAACTGGGTGGTGGTGGGCATCGGTGACATCACCACCAAGAGGGTTATCCCCGCCATTCTTGAAGAGCCGCGCAGCCATTTGTATGGAGTGGTCACGCGCGACTCCGCCAAGGCACAGCCGTACGGTTGCAAGTCCTGGACGTCACTGGAGGACGCCCTGGGCGATCGTGCTGTGGACGCCGTTTACGTTGCCACGCCCGTTGCCCTGCACGCTCCGCAAACCGTTGCTGCGCTCGCCGCAAACAAACACGTGCTGTGTGAAAAGCCCATGGCCATGCGCCTGGATGAAGCACGGATGATGGCTGCGGCCGCCCGCAACTCCGGGAAACTCCTGGGAATTGCCTACTACCGGCGCACCTACCCCAAGGTGCTTCGCGCGATGGAGTTGATCGCCCAAGGGCGGATTGGGCAGCCGATCCTCGCCGAGATCAATTGCCACGACTGGCTGGATGACGCCCAGGGATTCCGCAGTTGGCTGGTGGACCCGCATATGGCGGGCGGCGGTCCCCTGTACGACATTGCCTCCCATCGCATCGACATCTTGAACTACTTTTTCGGCAAGCCAGCGCGCGCTATAGGCCAGCGCTCTAATTCCGTACATTTTTATGGTGTGGAGGATTCCGCCACTGTTCTGATTGAGTACCAGAATGGCGTCCGCGGAATCGTGGACGTGCGCTGGAACAGCCGTGTCTTACGTGACCAGTTCCGCATCGTTGGCACTGAAGGTGAGATTACGCTCTCGCCCCTCAATGGGCCAGATCTTCTCTACCCTGGAGGCGCGGAGCAAATTCCCACTCACCCCAACGTCCACTATCCCTGTGTGGCAAATTTCGTGGAAGCTGTGCTGGATGGTAGGCCACTGCTTGCCACTGGAGAATCGTCATTGAGCACAGATTGGGTTACCGAACAGGTGATGCGGCTAGGCCCTCCTGTTGCCTTGACACCCACACCCGTCGGCCAAACCGGAGAGAAACCCTGACATGCCACTGTTCGATTTCCTGGAGAGCCTGCTAAAGGGTAGCCCAGACGCGGCGTCCGGTACCGGAGACACCGAAAGCGTCCGAAAGATTGCCAGTCTTCTTGAAGGGCTCACGCCAGATCGTGCACGCTTTCTGGGCGCGTTTTCTTATTTGATGGCCCGTGTTGCCCACGCGGATTTTCATGTGAGCGACGAGGAACTCGCGCAGATCAGCGGGGTCCTGCAGAGGCACTCTGCTCTGCCCGCCGAACAAGCCGAGGCGGTCGCCGAACTCGCCCGCCGTCAGACAGTGCATGAAGGGTCCACCGAGGACTTCCTGGTAACTCGTGAGTTCCGCCGCATCGCCACTCGCGAAGAGATGCTGCAGTTGCTCGACTGCCTCTTCGCCGTTGCTGCCTCACACCACTCCATCTCGGTTGTGGAGGACAATTCCATCCGGCAGATTGCCAGCGAACTAAACCTCGAACACCGTGAGTTCATCGAAATCCGCTCGCGCTACCGCGATCAGTTGGCGGTTTTCCAACTGGAACCTCCCACCTTGCAGTAATCGACTCGCTGACATGAAGGACGCAGAAGAGTACCTGAAACGAAGTGGCAGGCGGATGGCAGCGCTGATTGAGTGCGTGGGCCCTTGCCAGCTCACCTTCACGCCTCCAACTTTTGAGAGCTTGGCGCGCAGCATCGTCTACCAGCAAATCAGCATCCGCGCGGCGCGCAGCATCCACCTGCGTCTCCTGGCCGCATGCGCACAGGAAGGGGTGCTGCAGCCGGAAGCAGTGTCTGC
>CAZUAX010000262.1:2249-3551 GCA_964618435.1 uncultured Solibacteraceae bacterium | reverse complement strand
GTTCCGGTTCAGCAGGCATGTCTCCTATGGCGCAAAACGCTTCCATTCCAGCTCATCCAAGAAGCAAGCTGATCGTGGCCGACTATTGGATCTTCACCACCAGCAGGTATTTTTCCTGATACCCTCCGTACTTATTTGGGCGAGCAAATTGCAGCCTCACTCCCTTGCTGCGGCCGGAAACCCCGGTTGCCCCACTCTTCGTCTTGCCTGTGAATTTATACCAGCGCGTGTCAAGCCCACCCAGGCTGGAAGCGCTCTCCGTTACCAGCAGCCAGTCACCCGGCTTAGACAGGGAGTGTACGATCGCGATGTGTCGCGGACTATCCCAAATCAGCACATCCCGCGGTTGGACCTGCTCAGGCGATTCACGCATCAGGCCGCTGGACGCGTAGCGTGACGTGGGGGTGTTGGGACCATAGTGACCATCGGCCTTCATCATGCCCAAACGTCGGGTGTAGTTACCCACAAAGCCATTGCAATCGAGGCCCATGCAGCGGTCCGCCATCTTCTGCAGCGACGTGAGGTCGGGATCTACCTTTTTCGTGGCAATGGCGGCCGTCAGCGTCAGTTCGATGTCTTCCGGGGAGCCCTTCCCGTTAAAGCCGCGAACAATCGCGGTACGGTCCATCACCAGTGGCAGGCTTGGATACCAATCGTCCTTCAGATGGTTGGGAATCACAATCGTCTCGCCAATCTGGTCTTTCCCCATGATCTTCTTGTAGCGGCTACGCAGCGCTCCGATTACCGCGTTCTTCATGGGCGTGGCGTAGGTAGAGGTGTTGTAGCCATACATACGGTATTTGTTCACCGTCACCGGACCAATCTTGATGCCAGTAGTGGTGGCATAGCATTGGCCCCAGTATTCCTGCAGCAATTCGTGCGGCGTAATCATCTCGTCAATCCTCCTGCTAGCGTGGGTTCAGGAGGGGGAATTCACCGGCATTTTGCAATTTTGTTGGGTTGGTTTGCCGGAGCATTCCCGCTCCTGGCCAGCAATGCGAGACGATCTCCCTGCCACGCTCACAATCGGTACTTCGAGATTTCCTCGAATGCGCGAGGGGTTTTGTAGGATCCGCGAAGGCTCCTATAACCCATTCATAAAACAAGATTTGGATCTAGTCATCGGTGGGCGCGGATATTTGCCCCGCGTGGGCTATGCCGCAGCTAACCCCGCTTCCGAAGCGCCTCTCCCACTGCCCGCAAGGTAGCTACATCCTCCGGAGGAATGGCGCCACTTCCATAGGGTCCAGAGTTCAGCAAAAGGTTTGCGGGCAAACCCGCCGCATAGTCCAGCATCTTCAG
>CAZUAX010000262.1:0-2149 GCA_964618435.1 uncultured Solibacteraceae bacterium | reverse complement strand
CCCATAATCGGGTCAAGCCAAATCCCATCCACCTCCGGATACTGCGTAAGCAGTTCCCGCAATTGCGCGTGGACAAATGAGATGTATTGCTCAAAGTCCTTTTCCTGTTGGTAGAGGTAGCGCGGTTCAGGCGAGGGGTAATCAGGGCGGGCGCTGCCCCACTTCACCGGCCCGGTTTGCCCGGCCTCCCTGGAGTAGAAATACGGGTGCCGCCAGTCCAGCGCGTAGGAGTAATAGAAAAAGATTCCCAAGCCCCGCTTTTTGCAAGCGGTGTAAAGTTCCCCAATCAGGTCCCTTTGCGCCGGGGATTCCACGCTGTTGTAATCCGTTTGCGCGGTCTTGAACAGGCAGAAACTATCGTGGTGGCGCGCGGTGAGGTTCACGTAACGCATCCCGGCGTCTTGCGCCAACTGGGCAATCGCATCGGCATCGAAGGCATCCGCCGTAAAGCGTTCCTTCAGCTTTTCGTACTCCCCAAGTGCCACCGGTTTGCGCAGTTGCACCCACTCCCCTTCCCCCATCAGCGAGTACAGCCCGTAGTGCAGAAAGAGCCCGAACTTGAGGTTGCGGAACCATTCCGCACGCTCAGCGCGGCTGTCTCCAGGCGCGGCCCCCGCGCGTTCCTCTTCGCTGCCGCATGAGCCCGTCGCCAGGGCCGCCGCCGCCGCGCTACCCGCCAATAGGAACTGCCTTCTGTTCGTCATTCCCTCTCCTTACTCACCAGCGCCTTCACCCCCAGGCCATCGTCAATCCGAAGGACACCGCGCCAGCGGGGCAATCGGAATCACTCTATCAAACGCCCTGCAACCATACGGTCGCCACTATGCGGTACGGTGAATGCCCCCTGGATTCCATTCCGTCAATCCGCGTGTTCCCCTAACAATTTCCACTTCGGGATGCGCTTTCCGGCTACCAATTTGCGCTTTACCAAGTAGGCGGGGAACAGAATGTACTGAAGCACACGAGTGGCAATCCGCCATACAGGGTGTTCCTGACTTCCTGGAATCCAGCTTTCTCTGACGAGTTGAAACCTTTGAAGACCTCTCCTGTCTTTCATGCGGGCCATTGCGCCCGCATTTTTTTCGCCTGGTCACCCCTCAGGGTTATCATCTAGCTGATGCTAGCCGTGTACCTGCAAGCGGGGAAGGTCTGTCTGCGGGCGCTTCCCATTCCTGAGCCTCCTCCCGGATTTGCTCTCCTCAAGCTGCGTCTGGCGGGCATTTGCAACACCGACCTTGAACTGCAGCGCGGCTATTACGGCTTTGAAGGCGTTCCCGGCCATGAGTTTGTGGCGGACGTTGTGAAGGCAGAGGATCCCGCGTGGGTCGGCAAACGAGTGGTAGGCGAAATTAACCTGGCCTGCGGCCAATGCGATTGGTGCAAGCGCGGCCTCGATCGTCATTGCCCGACCCGGGAAGTGCTGGGCATCGTAAAGCACCCTGGCGCGTTTGCCGAATACCTCACCCTCCCGGTAGCGAACCTGCACGAACTTCCACCCGGTATGCCGGATGAGTTAGCGGTATTCACGGAGCCTCTGGCTGCCGCTTGCGCAATTCCAGAGCGGGTTCCGGTTCCCGGCGGCATCCAGGCCGCTGTACTTGGAGATGGAAAGCTCGGCCTGCTCTGCGCCATGGTGCTGGCCTTGCGCGGTGCGCAGGTGACCCTTTACGGACGGCACCCCGAAAAAATGGCAATTGTGCATCCGCTTGGCATCCTCTCGCGGCCCTCCAACGATGCCGGTAACCAGCAGTTCCCCCTCGTGGTGGACGCCACCGGTAGCGCTGCGGGGCTGGAGTTCGCCATTCGGATGACTGAGCCTCGCGGCACACTCGTCATGAAGTCCACCGTTCACGAAGGCGTACATGTGGATATGGCCAGCGTGATTGTGCCAGAGATCTCGCTGGTGGGCTCCCGTTGCGGACGATTCGAAGATGCTCTTCCGCTGCTGAAGAGCGGGCAGTTGCCGCTCCACAAAATGATTGCAGCGGAGTATCCGCTCTCGCAGGCACCAGACGCCTTTGCCCATGCCGCAACCCGTGGAACCCTGAAGGTGCTACTGCGGCCCTGAGTTCGCCGCAGGCAGGCACCCGCCACGCCCCACCCTCCGTCAGTTTCCTTTTTTGGTGTTTCCTTTTCCCACGTCCTGTGA
>CAZUAX010000261.1:0-3597 GCA_964618435.1 uncultured Solibacteraceae bacterium | reverse complement strand
CGCCTCGCAAGGACGCCGGCACCCGCAGGTTCACCTGGTCGAGCCCCACGAAATAACTGTGAGCGCCCAGAAACTCCATGGGCAGCGTGACCCCGTTGGCGGTGAAGCTGAGGTCCTGCATGCGCAGATGCCGGAGCCCGGTGCCGAAGAGCGTGAGGTACAACTGGTCACTCGTGCCGCCCAGGTTCAGCAGTTCCAGTGAGCAGCTTTGCGCTGGCGGGCAGTTGTAGATGGGCGCTGGAAGCTGCGTGCTGCCCGAGGCCAAGGTGCCATAGCCAGCGGGGGCAGATTGGCCGCTCCCGACGTTCACCAGAAAGATGCCCGGCGATGCACGCGCCACTTGAACCGGAACGTCGCTAATCTGATTGCCGTTCAGGAAGAGACGGATGCGCGCGTTGCCGAGGGGCAGATCCTCAGGAACGTGGAAGTTGATCTGGGTGGGCGAGGCATAGAGCATATCGGCCATACGTGTGGCAAAGTCCACCTCAGAGAAAAGCCGCACCTGCGCCTTGGCCAACAGCTGAGGCAGCGGAATGGTGGAAGCCTGTTCGGTGGCGCTGGCCATGTTTTGGCCGAACAGCGTAAACAACCCGCCGGGCGCCAGGGGCGCGGCAGCGAAGGATGCGGCGTTGGTTAGGGCGGCAATGCCATTCACGGGTGGCGGCGCGACAGCCGGGGGCACACCCTCCACGCGGATTTTCAGCGGAAAGGAATGGACGGCTCCGGTGGCGTCCATACGAA
Source organism: uncultured Solibacteraceae bacterium (assembly GCA_964618435.1). Lineage (GTDB taxonomy): Bacteria > Acidobacteriota > Terriglobia > Bryobacterales > Bryobacteraceae > JACTMJ01. The sequence goes on along the minus strand of CAZUAX010000261.1, from coordinate 2,856 downwards.
CCGCAATCGAGCAGTCCACGGTTCCCTTCCCCGCCTGTCGCAGCACTTCATGGTTTATGCCAAACTGCAGGCGATACCCTCCGCTGATGGCACTAAACGCCTGCAGGCGCACGGCTTCCAGATTCGGGATACAGGTTGCGGTCTGCAAGGTAGCCGATTCCGAGCCAGGGGTACGGAATTCTACAGAGGTTGCGATCTCGTCGCCTTCGGGATAGGTGGTCAATTCGAGAGACGATGGCATGAAGTGAGCAGCAGTGGGGGCGACAATCGGAGCGTAGCGTGGGCGAAGGAAGGGCCCGCCGCCGTCTGAGAACCGTCGCATCTCGCTGGTGTCGTAGGTCTGCAGATCGTTCCGCACCCAGCCTACAAACCGGAAGCCGGGCTCTGGTTTCGGTTGTGCTTCCCACACCAGGGCAGGAAATCCCGGATCCTGTCCGTAGAACTCCGGGTAAGGGCTGGGAGTTCCGGCGAGGGTGAGGTGGATGCCGCCACCGGAAACCTTTTCCTGCGCCAGCCGGGACAGGCGCTGTGTGCGCAGAGACAGACGCACCTCGTTGCTGTTCAGCACCACGGTACGGTTCATCTGCGCCAGGTCCTCCCAACCCAGAGTCTGGAAGAGCACGTCCGTGCCCATTACCTGCAGTTCCTGAGGTTCCAGTGTGATGGAGGTCCCAATGGGATAAGACCGCGGCGGGGGGTTCACTTCCTTCACGCCGTTGATCTTCACCCAGAATCCTGTGGGTCCGTCAATTGCGAGCAGGGCCGTGTTGGTGCCCAACTGACGGATGGTGGTGGACACCCCTAGATTCGTGACCGTGGCCACGCGAATGACTGCGGTGGGGTTCGGGTCCACCTCCAGCAGAATAGATCCTGAGCCGGAATTGGCAGCGTTCAAGGCGCGCAGCCACGGCTGGTTGACAGTGACATTCCACGCACAAGAATCCCCGGCGGCGGTAAGGGGAACCATCACGTCCCCCCCTACTTGCGGCACTTCCACCACGGCATTGTTGAAGGAAGCCGTACACTGCCCCGCCGCCTGTGTGATGGGAATGCGCTCATTGGCAAGGTAGATGAAGCTATCGCGAGGAGCGTTAGAGGGGTTGGCCGACAACTGAACCGGAAGCGTGGCACTGCCGGTGCCCACTCGTCCGGAGGGGAACGAAACGCCGTGGCCAGCAGCGGCGATCCACGCACAATTGGTGCCAATCGTCTGCAAGGTGAGACTGGCATCCCCACCTGCCGCAGGGAAACTCAAGGTAGCGGGATTGACTGTTGCCACGCAGCCTGCCCCGGTCTGCGTGATGCTGAATTGCTTTCCGCCCAGCATCACGGAACCCGCACGGGTATCGAAGGAATTGGCAGAGACCATGAAGCTGAATTGGGTAAATCCCGCATACGGCCGGACGGGAAAGGTGCTATTCGGTGGCGACTCAGGATTCACGAACCATAGGGTGTCCGCGGACAGCGTCCAGGGGCATCCGGTTGGTGTTCTTACGATCAGCCCCTGGCTCAATGGCGCTGGTCCGACTGAAAGCGATGGAGGGTCCACCTCAAAGAAGCTACACTGGCCCGGGCTTTGCGTGAAGGGGAAGATGCCGTTGCCAATGGAAAGCTCGTAGGTCTGCGGCGACAGAATCATGTTCGGTAGCGTGACGAAGGGGATGCTGCCGCTGCCCACCGCACCGGGATAGCCGGAGAAGATGAGCCTGCTGTGCTCCACGGCACGTGCCAGCCATGGACAGCCCGGTGGTGCTGTGACATGCAGGGTGCCGGGGTCACGGGCCCAACCCACCGGGCTGGGGTCAAGCTGCATCGCAAATGAGCAGATGGTGGGCGAGAGCAGGTCAACCGCCATGAGGAAGCCTGGTTTCGCTTGCTCGCCAAGGGCGGAATCCGGGTAACTGCCCCAGGCGTTGGCCGTACGGGAAAGGGCATTCCGGGAAGCAGAACCGGCAATCAGGAGGCGTCCCGAGTTCGTGGACGCCAGAGCCCTCGGCATCACTCCCGTCCCAGACGGAATGCCGGAACTGAATTGAAGGACAGTGCCGTCGGCGCTCAATACACCCATGTAAGCGTCATTCCACGGGCTCACCGCATACAACACAGGCGATCCAGTAAAGGCATTCGTCGACAATGGGGTTTGCTGTGACAACCGATCCGCCGTGAACGCCACGTCGCCGTTACTGAGCACGGCCATCCGGGTGACTTGATCCCAATACTCGAAATTGGCGAAGGCAATCGCCGAGGACTCCAGCAGACTGCCATCTTTCCGGATTCGGGAAACGTACCGCCGGTCCACCCCAAATTCGCTGGAAGCTTGAAAGGCGCCTGGTGTGATCGGAAATTGACCGTTCGTCCGGCCCATCAGGTAAATGGAATCCTGCGGGCCAATCGCAAGACTGGAAGCCGTAGACCAGTTTGTGGAGCCGAAGTAGGTGCCGAATTCCAGTTGGGTTCCATTGGCGCTGAGGGCTGCCAGGTACGCGGACTGCGATCCCTGGAGAGAAGTGTAGAGAGCGCCAGGGGTAACCGGGAAGTTCGTATCCGTTGTGGTGGTAGCCAGGATGGTGCGCCCCGCGGAATCCAGCACAGCCAGCAGCGGCGGCAGTACCTGCCAGTTAGACGCGAGGAATGCCGTACTATACACCACGCTGCCTGTGGTGGCATTCAGCTTTAGCAGCAGTGCGCGGAGATTCGAATCGGCTGGGCTAGGGGAACCGTAGGCCCCTTCGGACACGGGGAAATTGCCGCAGGCTGAGAGCGCGCTCAACAGCACCGCGTTGCCTTTGCCGGCGTCGAGGCTGGTTAAAGTAAGGTCAGTGCCGCAGCCGATGTAGGACGAGTAAGTCACCGTAC
>CAZUAX010000260.1:0-3775 GCA_964618435.1 uncultured Solibacteraceae bacterium | reverse complement strand
AAATAGCAGCCTAGGCTTTGGCGATCTTCTTGGAATACTCTCGCGCAATGTAGTCACAGGCACGAACGGTGATTGCCATCATCGTCAGCGTGGGGTTGGCGCAACCCTGGCTCACCCAAGCAGCACCGTCCGTGACGAAGATGTTTTCCACATCCCAAGCCTGATTCCACTTATTCAGCACACTCTTTTGGGGGTTGTCGCCCATGCGCGCGGTACCCACTTCGTGAATGCAGTGGCCGGGCACGGAGGGTTTGTCGCCGTAAATCCGAATTTCCTTCGCTCCTGAAGCTTCCAGCATTGCTGCCGCTTCCTGCTTGGCGTCCGCAAATAGCTTCAGTTCGTTGTCGCTCCAACTCATATCCATACGAAGCGTGGGAATCCCCCAAGCATCCACACGATTTGGATCCAGGCTAACCTTGTTTTCGTGGCGCGGCAGACACTCCGCCCACACGCCCAGGCCCGCAGTCCATCGGCCCTCGCGCACAGCGTCCTTATAGGCCTTGCCGAAACCCGGTGCGTTCTGCGAGAACGCCGGCATCGCGCCGCCCTGGTATCCATAACCGCGGATCATCCCATTGGTGTGGGGACGGTCCACATTGCGGAAACGGGGAATGTAATAGCCGTTGGGACGCTTTGGCATACCCGCCCAAGGCGTGGCCTCGGCTACGGGCAGGACTCCGCTGGCCCCACCCTGATAGATGTGATCCATCAGGTAATGGCCCAGCACACCACTGGAATTGCAGATATTCGAATTCATCAGGATGCGGGTGGACTCCAGCGTGGAAGCACACAGCATGATAATCTTGCCCCTTACCTCACGAGGAATCCGCGTCTCGCGGTCCACGTAGGCGATTCCGGCAGCTTTCCCATCCTTCATCACTACATGGCTGGCCACCGCATCGGTCATCAGCGTCAGGCGTCCGGTTTCCTTGGCGTCCTTGATCGTGGTGTAGGGGCTTGAGAAGTACGAGGTAGTAATACAGCCACGCTCACAGGGGCCGCAGTAGTGGCAGGCTTGGCGATCACGATGGTTTCGGGTGAGGATGGCCACGCGCCCGATGGTGAGTACGCGGTTCATTTTCGCTTTCAACTGCTGCCTCATGTGCTCCTCGGCACAGGTTAGCTTCATCGGCGGCAGGAAGATGCTGTCAGGCAAGGACTTCAGCCCCTCAGCCTGCCCGCTGATACCGACATAGCGCTCTACCTCTTCAAAGTAGGGCACCATCTCCTCATAGGTAACGGGCCAGTCTTCTCCATATCCATCATGGCTGGCAGCCTTAAAGTCCAGTGGCCCCATGCGATAGCTCTGCCGTCCCCAGCTCAGACTGCGTCCTCCCAGCACTCGCATCCGGATCCAGCTAAAGGGCTGCTCCTGTGTATACGGGTTCTCGATGTCATTCACGAACCATTCATAGTTGTATTCGGTACAGGCATAGCAATTGCCCTGGATGGGTCGCGTATCCCTCACTTTTGGCGACATTCCAAGGTAGGGCATCTGCCAACTGGGTGTGTGTTCGTTGTAGTCGCGCTTGGTGATGTTCTTTCCTGCTTCCAGCAAACACACCCGCATTCCAGCTTCTGTCAGTTTCTTGGCGGCGTAGCCACCAGTGGCGCCGGACCCCACTACAATCGCGTCGAATGGCTCTGAAGCAACTTGGATCTGCATTATTGGAGAGTATAGCGTTTAGCGTGATGATTGCGGAGTGGAGGCTTGTTGGCAGATACTTCGCGCCGACGCATCGGCGGCAGCCACATCCTTGTGGGAACAGTTGTCGCAAATTAGTGGCATTATCAATGCGGGGTTACCTATGCTTTTGCTGACAGAACGGGAAGTGAAGCAGTTGTTGCCAATGAGCATGGCCATCGATTTAGTGCGCGCATCGTTCCGCGGGCTCGGTGATGGATCCGCCCAGAACCAGTCTCGCCGGCGGTTGAATCTTCCCGGCGGCGCGCAACTACACTCGCTGGCAGGCGCCTTCGGCCCCTATTTCGGCACGAAGGTATATTCCACACATCCCCGGCCGTTGGGCGGCGGACCCACTGCTGCGTTCTACGTACTGCTGTTTCGCGCTGACGACAGCGCACCCCTAGCCATGCTGGAAGCGAATGAATTAGGCAGGATTCGTACCGGGGCAGCCAGCGGAGTGGCCACAGACTGCCTTGCCAATCGCGATGCATCTATCGTGGCAGTCATCGGTAGCGGCTATCAAGCTCGCACGCAGCTTCACGCTATTTGCAGTGTGCGCGCCATTCGCGAGGTTCGCGTATTTGCACGAAGAGCAGAAAGCCGCAAACGTTTTGTAGATGAGTTTCGCGAATTCGATGCGGGCATGGTGATGGAAGCGGAGAGCCCGTTGACGGCAGCCGAAGGCGCGGACATCATTGTCACCGCCACGCGCAGCGCGGACCCTATCCTTCCCGACGAAGCCGTTGCGGCCGGAGCCCACATCAATGCGATTGGGTCGAATATCCCAGACCGGGCGGAATTGGACCCCCGCACCATACGTCGCGCAAATTGTATTGCCCTTGATTCCTGGGAACAGGCAGAGGTGGAGGCGGGCGATCTGCTACGCGCTTACCCAGACGAGCCCTGGCCGGAAACCCAGTTCTGTGAACTGGCTGAATTGTTGCGGGAGCAGGAACCACGTCAGGGGCGGACCAGCGAAAAGGATTTGACTGTCTTCAAGTCCACCGGCCTTGGTGTGCAGGATGTTGCGGTTGCGGGCTGGGTGTACGAACGGGCGCTGGCGACCGGAGTGGGCGAGAGATGGCCCCGTACAGTTTGAATTGGGGAATCTCGGAAAGCGGGTGACGCGATCGTCGCGACTATTCCGCAGCGAACATCTGGGAGTCAGTATTTTCGCCCCAGGCGCTCACCTTAAGCCGACGACACACCCAACACAGGTTCTCGTCGGAAAACGGAGCCACTTCCGATCCGCAAACCACACAGTTCCGCCGGGTGCTCCGCTTTGCGCCAGGTTGCGCCTTCGCGGGCAGTTTAGCGCTGGCTTGCTTCTTCGTTGGCAGTGGCTTTTTCATCAACAAATTCCTCGGATCCTGTCCGCCTGTCTACTAGCGGAGACCCGATTTTGCCGGAGTACCAGTAAGGTTCTCTTCATTGAGATTTCTCATCGTTTGAGATATTCCCAATGTGAGCCTTCAATGAGCTCCGGCAATTTCTGCGGTTAGAGCCAGGACCCACCGTTTCGCGGTGAGCCCTGCCGGTTCGTTGCCCTCACAATATCACGTTACCCTGCGTAATCCCAGTAAAGTCACTGCAACACAGAACAACGTCAATGCCGACGGAAATCACGCCATGCCGAAAGGCGGAGCAGGCGCGCAACAGGACAGTAGCCGCTTGTTACGCCACACGCTGCGGCATGACTACGTAACCGGCATCCAAAGAAGAACCGCAGCGGGGGCACTTCTGGCCAGGTTTTGACTTGGCCTTTTTCCCGACAGCGACGAGGGTGGCAGCCACCGTTCTGGTGCAGAACGGGCAATACACGGTACCCTCAACTTCCCGGACGATCGGCTTAGTTTGAACGGGTTGTTCCAAAGTAGCGATCATCACTCTTACCTCCAAGCGAATTGACGAAAATTCTTCGTCAAAGGTTCATGAAATTACAACAAATCGTCATCGTGCAGTTGCAGTATCCCTGTCCTTCTGGTACTGAGGCGCAGGAAACCTGCAAAAACCCTCAGATCAGGCGAGTTAGTGCGCACGAACGCGCACAATTCCTCTTCGGGAAGGTTCTCTTCTAGAAGCAGGAGT
>CAZUAX010000259.1:2687-3852 GCA_964618435.1 uncultured Solibacteraceae bacterium | reverse complement strand
TAACGCAACCCGTTGGTGATTAGCGAGTAGATACCGTGGATACGTCGAAGACTGCCCGAGAGAGATTACTGGAGTTGATGTCGCCGGATTTTGGCGTCTACCAAGGCTCCCCGTTGCCGTTTGGTGCAACACCGACACGAAATGGCATTAATTTTGCCCTCTATTCCAAACTGGCAACTTCGGTGAGCCTGGTTCTTTACTACCCAGGAGATTCCGAGATTCTTCTTGAATTGCCACTCGACTCCGCAAGGAACCGAACCGGGAATGTGTGGCATTTGTTTTTGCGCGGAATTGATCCCAGGGTGGAGTACGGCTACCGGTTGGATTGCAAACCGAATTCTCGTCCACATATTCAGCGATTCTTTCCCAACAAAGTTTTGCTGGATCCGTATGCAAAAGCGGTAACTGGCGGCGAGGTATGGAGAGGCGACGAAAAACGTCTTACCAAACTATGGCCTAACCCTAGGCCCCGCCGCAATCTTGTGGTGGACGACCTATTTGAGTGGGAGCTGGACCAGCCCCTCAATATCCCTCTCGCAGATTCCGTTCTTTATGAGTTACATGTTCGTGGATTTACGGCCCACAGCTCGTCTTCGGTAAGCAGACCCGGCACTTACCTTGGACTGACAGATAAGATTCCGTACTTGAAAGAACTGGGCGTGACCGCCGTGGAACTGCTCCCGGTAGCGGAATTTGAAGAGGTGGAGGAACCTCGCTTCAACCCTAAGACGGGCGAGCGCCTCGTGAACTTCTGGGGCTATCAGCCGATGTCGTTTTTTGCGCCAAAGGCATCCTTCGCGTCCAACCCGTATTTCGGATCGCAGGTACGCGAGTTCAAGGAGATGGTGAAGCGTTTCCATGCAGCGGGGATTGAGGTGATCCTCGATGTGGTGTTCAACCATAGCGCGGAAGGGGACGAACGCGGGTCCACATCTTCGTTCCGCGGGATCGACAACGAAACCTATTACATGCTCGACCCGGAGACCGGGCGCTATCACGATTACTCAGGCTGCGGAAACACGCTGAACTGCAACCACACCGTGGTGCGGAACATGATTATCGACTGCCTGCACTATTGGGTAACGGAAATGCATGTGGACGGATTCCGGTTTGACCTGGCATCCATACTGGGTCGCGGCCAGAATGGCGAGGTACTGGCAAACCC
>CAZUAX010000259.1:0-2587 GCA_964618435.1 uncultured Solibacteraceae bacterium | reverse complement strand
GGCACCCATATCACAGCATTAACTTCATTACTTGCCACGATGGCTTCACCTTGCACGACCTGGTGAGCTACAACGACAAGCACAACCTGTCGAACGGTGAAGAAAACAGAGATGGTGGCAACGACAACCATAGCTGGAACTGTGGCGCAGAGGGTGAAACCAGCGACCCTCATGTGCTTGAGCTACGACAAAGGCAGATAAAAAACTTTGCTGCCTTGTTGCTGCTGTCGCATGGCGTACCGATGCTGCTGGCCGGAGATGAGTTTGGCCGAACCCAGCGGGGCAACAATAACGCGTACTGCCAGGACAACGAAATCAGTTGGGTGGACTGGCGCCTGCGCAAGAAGAATGCTGAGCTATTCCGGTTCTTTCAACGCCTGATTGCTTTCCGCAAGCATCACCGGGTGATTCGGCCCGACCGCTTCGCCGATGACCCTACACGCACCGGCACACGCGTACACTGGCACGGGGTCCGCCTGCATGAACCGGATTGGGGATACCACTCGCACACGCTGGCTGCCCACTTTTTCGGCCCCACTGAGCGGCGGGACGCGGAGCACGTTTACCTAATCATCAACGCCCATTGGGAAGCACATGACTTCGAACTGCCTGTGTTGGGCAGAAAGAACTGGCATCGCTTCGCGGACACCTCATTGGCATCACCAGATGATATTGCGCGGCCTGGATACGAGGTGGAACTGGGTAACCAGATGCACTATCCTGCGGCACCGCGAAGCGTGGTGGTGCTGGTGGGCAAGTAGCTTCCTTACGGCTGCCACTGCCTGTGCGCTTCGATAGAATCGGGCCATGTCCACCAAGGGAATGCCCGCCTCGAACACGCTCAGCCAGACCGCGTCCAACCGTGTAGCTGAGGTCCTCAATTCCCTCGGCATTGCATCTGAATCCTCTGGGGTCTGTGCCCGTGCCTGGATTGCTGAACCTGCGGGAGAATGGCTGCCAAGCATCAATCCCACCACAGGAAAGTCCCTGGGAATGGTGAAGATGGGCGCTGCGGCGGACTATGAGCAAGTGATGCGCAATGCCGCCGAGGTGGCTGCTCGCTGGCGCCTTCTACCAGCCCCACAGAGAGGCGAGATCGTCCGCCAGATTGGGGAAGAGCTGCGCGCACAAAAGGAAAGCCTGGGCGCCCTGGTGACGCTCGAAATGGGCAAGATCCTCGCGGAAGGCAAGGGCGAAGTGCAGGAAATGATCGATATGGCGGACTTCGCGGTGGGGCTTTCGAGGCAGTTGTATGGCCTGAGCATGCACAGCGAACGGCCCGGCCACCGGATGTACGAACAGTGGCATCCGCTGGGAATCGTGGGAGTGATAACCTCCTTCAACTTCCCGGTAGCGGTGTGGGCCTGGAATGCGCTGATAGCCGCTGTTTGCGGCAACGCCGTGGTGTGGAAGCCTTCACCGTCCACGCCCTTTTGCAGCCTGGCGGTGCAGCATGTGTGCAACAGAGTGTTGGCTCGGCATGGATGGGAAGGCGTGTTCCAACTGATCGTGGGCGATACCCAGGAAATCGGCGAGCGGATGGTGGCCGACACCCGCATTCCGCTAATCAGCGCTACCGGCTCCACGGCCATGGGGCGAAACGTAGGCAAGGCAGTGGCGAAACGACTGGGCCGCAGCCTGCTGGAACTAGGGGGCAATAACGCCATCATTGTGATGGACGATGCAGACCAGCAACTGGCGCTCCGCGCCGTGATGTTTGGCGCAGTGGGAACAGCAGGACAGCGCTGCACCACCACCCGGCGCCTGTTTCTGCACCGTTCTATCGAAGCAAGCTTCACGTCTGGTTTGGTAGCCGCCTACCAGCAGGTGCGCGTCGGTGACCCAATGGACCCGGCCACGCTCATGGGACCGCTGCAGCAGCCCAGCGCAGTGGAGCGCATGCAGCAAGGGCTGCAGGAGGCCCAAAGGCAAGGAGCAACGGTAATCTTTGGAGGAAACCCCATTCCGAGCCTTGGCGATAGTTTCGTTGAGCCTGCCCTCGTCCGCACGGACCGGCCGATTCCGCTAATGCGGGAAGAACTCTTTGCGCCGATCCTCTACGTGTGCCCCTTCGACACATTGGATGAAGCAATCAGAATGCAGAACGACGTACCACAAGGTTTATCGTCAGCCATCTTCACGAGGGGCTTGCAGGCGAGCGAACAATTCCTTTCCTCAGTAGGTAGCGACTGTGGAATTGCCAACGTGAACATTGGCACTAGCGGTGCTGAAATTGGAGGCGCTTTTGGAGGAGAAAAGGACACGGGCGGCGGACGGGAGTCTGGCAGTGACTCCTGGAAGGCCTACATGCGCAGGCAAACGGTAACGGTGAATTACTCCAATGCACTTCCGCTGGCACAAGGAATCCAGTTTGGATAGGGCCTGCAATCGGGAGACTGGCAGAGATCAGCGAAGGGGCTAAACGAAGGCAACTTCCTGACCCAGTGACACCACCGAGTGCTTCCGGAAAGCATCTGCTTTCTGCGGAAAGTCGAGCCGGTGATGGGCACCCCGGCTTTCTTCGCGAGCAAGTGCGCAGCGCGCAATCAACTCAAGCACCTGCTTCATGTTGCGCAGTTCGTGGCGG
>CAZUAX010000258.1:0-3934 GCA_964618435.1 uncultured Solibacteraceae bacterium | reverse complement strand
GACGTCGACACGCTGCGCATGGCGGAAGAGATGGGTTATACGGGATGTGCGCTGAAGGCGTGCAAGGGACAGTCGCATACTGTGGTGATCGCCTCTCTAGCCAGGGCACGGAAGCTCTTCCTGAGCGTGCAGGACCTTACTTGCCCAGGCGCATCATTCATCCACTCGGCGGCCATCGCCGCCCACGTCCCCGGGGTGACCGCGATTGAAGCCAATGCACGGCAGTACGTGCCCTCGGCAAACGCGGGCTGGAAAGAACGCTTCCCCGGTTTGTTTACCGTAAGGGACGGGCAGATTGCGACGGGCGAAATCCGCGGCCTCGGGTTAGGCGCAATAGCGTAGCCAGCTAGTGTTCGCATGATCCTGGCTGGAAAGCGTAGAAAATCCCCCAGTGTCCTAAACCTTAGGATTCCCTGCTCCGATAAGACCTTCAGCGAGGGTAATCGGCGGCACTATGGCATCGAATGTGTTGATCGTTGACGATTCTGCGGCAATCCGCAAAATCCTGGCCAGGGTGCTACAGCAAACAGAGGTTGTAAGCGGGTCCATTTTTGAGGCAGGCGACGGACTGCAGGCACTAGAGGTGCTGCGCCAGAACGCGATCGCGCTGGTGCTTTCCGACATCAACATGCCCAACATGGATGGAATCGAATTCCTAAAGGAAATGCGCTCAAACACTAGCTGGGAGAGTGTACCAGTAGTGATGATTACCACGGAAGGCAGCCACGCCAAGGTCTTGGAAGCAGTGCAGGCAGGGGCTTCCGGGTATGTCCGCAAACCCTTCACCGCAGACCAGATCAAGGAAAAGCTGGCGTCGCTACTATAGGCGCGAGCATGCCAAACCGCAGAGAGCGCACAATCGATCGCTGACGCAGGCAACTCGGGGCAATAGAAGCAAAGAAAGGTAGATTGGGCATGGACATGCTAGACCCGGCTGATGTGGTGAACCTGGTACGAGAGAGTACGCGCACCTTGTTTGAAACGATGATGGACGCAGTGCCGGAACCGCTTCCGGACTATCGCACCAGCACGGTAAAAGATTCGCACGAAAGCGTGTTCTGCTTGATTGGATTCAGCGGAGAGATGATGGGTAGCGGCAGTCTGCATTGCCCAGGTGAATGCGCAATCCGCCTGGCATCCGCGTTGCTGTTGGGTGAGTACAGCGAGGTGGACGCGGAAGTGCTGGACGCAGTGGCTGAGGTTACCAACATGATTGTTGGCAACTTCAAGACTGCGGTGGAAGAACATCATGGAGTGATTGGAATCAGCACCCCTACTGTGATCTATGGCCAGCAATACGCTGCCCGCAATTTCGGAGCTTCCGAATGGATTGTTGTCCCCTTCCGGTACCACGATTGCGAGTTTGATGTGAGGATCAGCCTGCAGCCGGATAAGTCAAGAAAACAGAGGGCAGCGCAACTCATAGAGAGTCGCGACGCCATCCCCAGCTAGCCCCACAAACAGCCCGCGAGCCACTCCAGATACGCCTTGTTCCTCCGGCGCACTTCGTGAAGAAGAACATCGGGCAACTCATCGAACTTCTGTTTGAAGAAACGGGAATCTCCATCAGGAGCGTGGAGATCCCGCGAACCATTGGTATTGCCAATCCAGAAGACATGGAACAGGTTGCCATCCACCCGTCCCCGCGCAGGGTCACCCAAGTAGTACCCTTTGCCCTGCGCGCGAAAAAGCGCGGCCAAGTCACTTTCCTCACCAAAGCAGCCCCGCGCCGCAAATCCCTCGGTGCGTGCAGCAAGCCGGTCGTAAAGGCTGCGCCATACAGAGCCGGGTTCCTGCTCACTCAAAACGTCAAACAACTGCAACTGGAGCTCGCCGGAAATTTTGTAGTTCACGCGGCCTTGGGTTTCCCAGCCAATCACGCGGAGTACGCGCTCCTGCTTTCCGCTACCTGAGTGGATGCTAAGGGTGGCGTCAAAATACCGCGCCACCGCGGCCAGTTGCTTGATGCGGGCACCCAATTCCGCAATTGGGTCGCCGCCAAAATCCTGCTCCACGCGGGGCAGCAGTTCCGGCCACATCTTGTGTTCAACGTATTGCCGTAACCCCACCGGGCTATCGTCGGTGGCCTCCAGGCTTTCGGGATAGGCCTGCCGCTTCTTGAAGCCGAGGTTGGGGGGCACCAGCGTCGCAGGACGTCCGTTGGCTCGCAGCCAGTGCATGTAGAAGATAAGTTCCTTGGCGGTGGTAAGAGTGTCGGCCTCATCCACCGATGGCTCAAAGTCAAACTCTGGACCGAATCCGGCGGCCTGCTTTGCAGCGCGAATTCTATCGTAGAGCCGTTCGTTCAATTGGATGCTGGGGCCAAACTTCACAGCGAGTCGACGAATTTCGGCAGGCTGGAAGATGTACTCAAAGCCGTCCACCTCAAAGCCCGGCGCGAATTCCCGATAGATCCATGCCTGCTGCTCACCATCGAAGAGTTGCTCAAAGCGGGCAGCCACCTCCTCGTCACTGTAGGGATGCGGATGACGGCCGTCGGCCTGGAGGTCGAACATCCGGCTGGTATCGGTGGTGAACTTGGTGTAGCCTGCGGCATCCGCGATGGCGCGGTCGCTGCGGGCGAGTGCCTCCTCGATTTCAGCATCGCTGTGGCCGGAAATGATGAAGTGATCCGCTTCGGCGTTATAGCCGGCCCGGAAACCGGCACGAATGGCTGCCCACAGTCCGGTGTGGAAAAGATGCTTGATGGAAACACGAGTATGCCCGATAGCGGTGGGCTCTTCGCCATCACGCTCTTGGATCACATCATCGGTAGTCATCTCTCGCGTGGCAGAAAGTTGCACCGTGGATGCAACATTGCGGCCCGTGCGATCAAGAATGGACTGAAATGCCTGGAAGGCCGCAGGCAGGCTGATTTCCGGATGGCGGTTCCCACACGCAATCGCCGGAGCGGCACCCTGAGGGCGGGGGAGGAACTCGGGAGCGAGAGTCTTGGCGAAGTATGCAACGTTTTCGTAGTCACATGGCCGAAACGGCACCAGAAACAGTGTCCAGGGGCTCGCTTCAATTTCGAATCGCTGGCTTACATCGCACTGGGGGAACTCGGGGACTGCCTGGGGATCATCAGCAATCAGAGCGAGCACCACGCCCCTGTCCAGCCGCGCGGGCCATCGGGCATCGTCAGTGAGATCCGCGGCAAGGTAGTAGCGCGCGTGGTGATGAGGATCCTGCGTAAGCGATTGAGGATACAGCTCCAATTCGACAAGTTCCAGTTCAGAAAGGCGGCGCGCGAGCGTATCGCGCAGCTCTGGACGCAGGGGAGCATCCAGGGGGCAGGCGATCAGCACATCGGCAAGTTTCGACAACGTTTCAGGTTGAATCGGAATGGACATGAAACCCTCTCGTCCTCTCAAGGAAACAGCTGGCACAATCAAATGGTTAATAACTTCGCCCTCAGGTACGAGGCGAAGCGTTCCCCCAGTTCCGGGTGGCACATGGCAAAGTCAATGGTGGCCTGCAGGTAGCCAAACTTGTCCCCAGCATCGTAGCGGGTGCCTTCAAAGACGTATCCGAACACAGGCATCTCGTTCAACATGTTACGAAGAGCGTCGGTAAGTTGCAGTTCACCACCAGTACCGGTTTCGGTCTTGTCCAGGAACCGGAAGATGTCTGGCATCAGGATGTAGCGTCCGATGATGGCGAGATTGCTGGGCGCCTCCTCAGGACGAGGCTTTTCCACCATGCCATGCAGACGAAAAAGCCGGTTGCCCACGCCTGGAAACGGATGTGGCGTGGCCTCTACTACCCCGTAGGCGGAGATCTGGTCCTTAGGCACTTCCATCAGTGCAATCACTGACGCGCCAAGTTTCTGGAAGACGTGCTTCATCTGAAGTAAGACGGGATCCTTGGCGCGAATGATATCGTCGGGCAAGACCACCGCAAAGGGTTCGTCCCCCACCATATCGCGTGCGCA
>CAZUAX010000257.1:0-3992 GCA_964618435.1 uncultured Solibacteraceae bacterium | reverse complement strand
AAGTGCATATACTGTGGCAATCCGAATCCCCCCTTGTGGGGGGGATGCTACGTCTCGTTGTCTGTCGAAAGAGAGAGATCCGATATGGTGAGAGACTTAACTGTGCAACGGGGGGGCGTGGGCCTTCTCGCGATCTTACTGGCACTGTTGCTTGCGGGTCCTGTGACCCCCGCGGCAGCGCAAATTCTTTATGGCTCCATCGTGGGCAGCGTTACCGATGCGAGTGGCGCCGCGATTCCCGGAGCTGGCGTCAAAATCACAAACCTTTCCACGGGTGTCATCCGTGAAACCACCACCAACGCTACGGGCGACTACAGTGTCCCCACCCTTCAGGCGGGTAACTACAGTGTGGAGGTTTCCTCCACTGGATTCCGACCAGCCCAAGTCACCAACATTACGGTGATCATCAACAACGTTACCCGCACCAACGTGCGCCTGGAACTCGGCCAGGTTACCGAATCGATTACCGTCTCCGATGCCGCGGCCGTCCTTCAGGCTGACCGCGCCGAGGTCCGCGCGGAAGTCACTGCCGCGCAGTTGACGAACCTCCCCGTTCCTCCCGGCCGGAACTATCAGGCGCTGTTCGCGACCTTGCCCGGCTTCACCACGCCTACAAACGCGCACTCGATTCCGTCGAACCCCTCGCGCGCGCTCCGCTTCAATGTCAACGGAACGAGCGGCTCTACCAACAACACACGAATCGATGGTGCTTCGAGTACAAACATCTGGTTGCCTCACATGACAGCCTATGTTCCGGCCCTGGAGTCCATTGAAACCGTAAACGTGGTCACCAACAGCTTCGATGCGGAGCAGGGACTAGCCGGTGGCGCTGCTATCAACGTGCAGATTAAGAGTGGAACCAACGAGTTCCATGGCAGCGCGTTTGAGTACCACAACAACAACAAGACGAAGGCCAAAAATTTCTTCATTCCCGCGGGTGAACGCAACCCCAAGGACATCTTCAACAACTTTGGGGGAACCATTGGCGGACCCATCAAGCGCAACAAAATCTTCTTCTTCACCAGCTACGATGCCAACATCCAGCGCCGCTTTGTGGCGCGCCGCGGCACCGTTCCCACTGAGGAGATGAAGCAGGGCAACTTTACCAACTCGCAAGGTCGCCTGATTTACGATCCGGAAACCACCGTCATGGGTGGGCCGGACGGACGGGAAGTGTTTCGCACTCCCTTTGCGGGCAACCAGGTCCCTGTGAGCCGGCTGAACCCGGTATCCGCTAAGATACTTCCCCTCTGGCCAAGCGCCAACATTCCAGGCTCGGTGTCCCAGAATAACTACTTTGCCGGTGCGCCATTCAGCTTCGATCGGCACACCATGGACACGAAGGTCAACCTCAACCTCACCGATAAGTTCACGAGCTTTGTGCGTTACTCATTCCTGGACTACAGCACCTTCAATGCGCCGTTCCTGGGCAACGCGTTGGGTGGTGACCCAATTGCCGGTGGCAATGTCGGCACCGGCTTTGGATTGACGCATAGCCTTACCTTGGCCGGAACCTATACACTTAGCCCCAACTTCATCATCGACGCCTACTTCGGCTATACCTTGATGGACACCAACGTGGAGCAGCCCCGGCTGGATGAGAACGTGGGTCTGGACATCCTGGGTCTTCCCGGCACCAACGGCACCCGTCGGACAGAAGGCGGTTGGCCACAGATTCAGATCGCCGGCTTCAATCAGGTGGGCATCACCAATTCCTTCATGCCCTATTTCCGCCGCGATCCGCAGTACCAGTATGTGACCAACTTCAACTGGACCAAAGGCAGCCACAACATCCGCTTTGGCTTCGACTTCTACGACCAGCGGCTTGACCACGCACAGGCCGAGTTCATCGGTGGCGGATTCGCGCCGTCTGGCGGTTTTAACTTCAACCAAGGCAACACATCACAGGAGGGAGCAAGAACGAACGAATATAACGGCTTCGCCAGTTTCTTCCTTGGCAGCGTCTTTAATCGCGGCAAGAACGTGCTGATTCCAGACAGCTACCAGACACGCACCTTCATGTCGTCGGCCTACTTCAAGGACCAGTGGCAGGCCACCCGTAAGTTGAGCATATCCATGGGGCTTCGATGGGAGTACCTGCCCATGCCCACCCGCCCCGGCCGTGGTGTTGAACGCTACGATCCGGCAACGAATGAAATCCGCCTCTGCGGAGTCGGCAGTACGCCCACCGATTGCGGAACTTCGCTCAGCAAAACCTTGTTTGCTCCCAGGTTCGGCGTCGCCTACCGTGCGAACGACAAGACAGTATTCCGTGCTGGCTACGGTTTGACCTACGACCCGTACAACCTCGCACGGCCTCTTCGTGTAAACTTCCCGATTCTGATTCCATTTCAGGACGTTTCTCCCAACGGTCTGCTGAGCATTGGGAATTTTGCGGACGGTATTCCCAACATTCCCACGGCCAGCCTCGACCAGGAACGCACTGAGCTTCCGGGCAACGTAAACACGGTGTTTACCGGTGATCGTCTGGATCGCGGCTACATCCAGAGCTGGAATGCCACTATCCAGCGTGAGATTGGCAACAATTTCACTTTCGAAATTGGCTACGTGGCTACACGCACAGTGCGCCAGTTGGGCAACATCGACCTGAACGCCGGCCAGGTGCTGGGTGCAGGCAACGATGGCCGCCCATTCTTCGCGCAATTCGGGCGTATCGGCAATACCCAGTGGGTAGCACCCATCGGAACGAACCGCTACGACTCCTTGCAGGTGCGGCTTGACCGTCGTTTCTCGAACGGCTTTCAGTTCAACAGTTCGTGGACCTGGGGCAAGAGCATCGGCAATTGTGGCAACGACAATTCCGATGGTCAGCCCTGCGTCCGTGCGCTCGACTTCTGGGACCGCAACCATACCCGTTCCGGTATTGACCAGCGCCACCGCTTCTCCATCAACTCCGCCTATGAGCTACCTTTCGGCAAGGGCAAACCCCTCGCTCAGGAAGGCATCGCTGCGGCATTGTTTGGCGGTTGGCAGGTAAACGGGGTGATGGTCTACTTCACCGGAACACCATTCAGCCTGTCCGGCGACAATCGCCTCCGGCTACCAGGCACGGGCAATACGCCTGATGTCATCGACCCCAACGTTGTCAAAGTTGGTGGCGTTGGCCCCGGTCAGGTCTTCTACCAGACCTCCAACTTCCGCACCGTTACTGATGTGCGGTTCGGCAACATGCTGCAGAATGTGCTGTCCGGCCCCGATGCCTTCAATGTGGACCTCGGGCTTTTCCGCTCATTCAACATTACAGAGCGGATTGGCCTGCAGTTCCGTGCCGAAGCATTCAACGCAACCAACACGCCAAAGTTTGGCAATCCGCAAGGAAACGTAAACAACAGCCGCTTCATGGAGATCAGTGGGCAGCGCAACGTGGGCCGCGAAGGCATCAATGAGCGCGTGTTCCGCCTGGGCCTCCGGCTAAGCTTCTAGCTCATCAACTCGCGCGGAACACCAGTTCCGGGCGCAAAGGGCCGGGCGGCATCACGATGTCGCCCGGTCCCAGTATGAACAGTACAATATATAAATTAATCAGAAGAAGTACAAATTTTAATCTATGGGATTTCGTACTTCCTCCTGCTGGCGTCGCCTCTCATCCACCGACCGAAGCGTAGGTATCAGCCGCGCCCACTCCACTCTTTCTTGAACGTTCAACCCCGCAAGTCCGCTTGGAAGGTATTCTGTAAGTCGTTGTTTATTTGCTAGTTATCCTCTTTATGATGGCTATTTTCCATCCTCATTCCTCAGTTCCATCGCTCGCCAATTGGCAACGGTTGATTCATCAGCCGATGTCTGCTCAATCAGTTCCATTCCTTGGAAACTCGGATTCTTCCAATTAAGGAAGGTCTGAATGTAAGTCCATCAATTAAAGTTCATTGAGGTAATGCTTATAGATTGCATATACTGTGGCAATCCAAATCACCCCGTGGGGGGGGATGCTACGTCTCGTTTTCTGTCGAAAGAGAGATCCGATATGGTGA
>CAZUAX010000256.1:0-4024 GCA_964618435.1 uncultured Solibacteraceae bacterium | reverse complement strand
GTGGGGGGGGATGCTACGTCTCGTTTTCTGTCGAAAGAGAGATCCGATATGGTGAGAGACCTAACTGTGCAACGGGGAGGCGTGGGCCTTCTCGCGATCTTACTGGCACTGTTGCTTGCGGGTCCTGTGACCCCCGCGGCAGCGCAAATCCTTTACGGCTCCATTGTGGGCAGCGTCACGGATGCGAGCGGCGCATCGATTCCTGGCGCAGACGTCAAAATCACGAATCTCGCCACTGGCGTGGTGCGTGAAACAACCACCAATCAAGCCGGCGACTACAGTGTGCCAACGCTTCAGGCTGGCAACTACAGCGTGGAAGTGACTTCAACTGGGTTCCGCCCAGCGCAAGTCACCAACGTTACCGTTGCCATCAATACGGTAACCCGAACCAGCGTACGGTTGGAACTGGGACAGGTAACTGAATCCATTACGGTGTCAGATGCGGCAGCCGCCCTTCAGACCGACCGTGCGGAAGTAAGAGCCGAGGTGACAGCCAAGCAGTTGACCAACCTACCCGTGCCTCCCGGCCGGAACTATCAGCAACTGTTTGCTACCCTGCCGGGTTTTACGACGCCCACCAACGCGCACTCCATTCCGTCGAACCCGTCACGCGCTCTGCAGTTCAATGTGAACGGCACAACATCGTCTACCAACAACACCCGAATTGACGGGGCGTCCAGCACCAACATTTGGCTGCCCCACATGACTGCCTACGTGCCCGCCCTCGAATCCATCGAGACGGTGAACGTGGTCACCAACAGCTTCGATGCGGAGCAAGGCTTGGCCGGCGGCGCCGCCATCAATGTGCAGATCAAGAGTGGAACCAATGAGTTCCATGGCACCGCTTTTGAGTATCACAACAACAACAAGACGAAAGCGAAGAACTTCTTCATCCCCACCGGTGAACGCAACCCGAAGGACATCTTCAATAACTTCGGAGGCACAATAGGTGGGCCCATCAAGAAGAACAAGATCTTCTTTTTCGCCAGCTACGACGGAAACATCCAGCGGCGCTTCGTTGCGAACCGTGGAAGTGTACCCACGGAGGCAATGAAGCAGGGCAATTTCACGAATGCGCAGGGCCGCCTGATCTATGACCCGGAAACAACGGTGATGGAGGGCAATCTGGTACGGCGCACTCCCTTTGCGGGGAATCAGATTCCGTTAAGCCGTGTGAACCCGATCTCCGCCAGGATTCTTCCGCTTTGGCCTTCCGCCAACATTCCCGGCGCGGTATCTCAAAACAACTTCTTTGCCGGGGCGCCGTTCAGTTTTGACCGTCACACCATGGACACGAAGTTCAACTTCAACCTCACTGATAAGTTCACGAGCTTTGTGCGCTACTCTTTCCTCGACTACAACACATTCAACGCGGCGCGCTTCGGCGATGCGCTGGGTGGCGATCCTATCGCGGGCGGGAACGTCGGCAACGGGTTCGGCCTCACCCATAGCTTGACTGTGGCTGGTACGTACACAGCGTCACCGTCGTTCATCATTGATGCCTACTTTGGCTACACCTTGATGGATACGAATGTGCAGCAGCCCCAGCTTGACCAAAATGTCGGTCTGGACGTCCTGGGAATTCCCGGTACGAATGGCACGCGCCGCACTGAAGGCGGATGGCCGCAAATTCAGATTGCCGGCTTCTCTGGCATTGGCATCACCAACAGCTTTATGCCGTACTTCCGGCGTGACCCGCAGTTCCAGTATGTGACCAACTTCAACTGGACCAAGGGTAACCACAACGTACGGTTTGGATTTGATTTCTACGATCAGCGTATGGACCACGCCCAGCCGGAGTTCATCGGTGGCAGCTCCTTTGCTCCTTCCGGTGGCTTCAATTTCAACAACGGCCAGACCTCGCAGGATGGGGCGCAGACCAATGAATACAACGGCTTCGCCAGCTTCTTCCTGGGTAACGTCTTCGCACGCGGCAAGAACGTGCTGGTGCCGGACAGCTTCCAGACCAAGACCTTTATGTCGTCGGCCTACGTAAAGGATCAGTGGCAGGCGACGCGCAAGCTCAGCGTTTCCATGGGCATGCGCTGGGAATACCTACCGATGCCAACTCGTCCAGGACGTGGCGTTGAACGTTACGACCCCAGCACTAACGAGATGTTGATTTGCGGTACAGGTGGCATCCCCGAGGATTGCGGAACAGCGATGAGCAAACGGCTCTTCGCGCCGCGTCTCGGCCTTGCTTACCGTCTAGACGACAAGACCGTGATTCGCGCAGGCTATGGCCTTACGTATGACCCATACAACCTGGCACGCCCTCTTCGCGTAAATTACCCGATCCTGATTCCGTTCTACGATCCTTCGCCGAACGGTTTGCTTCCCATCGGACGTTTCCAGGATGGCATTCCGGATATTCCCATTCCTGATGCAACCCAGAGCCGCATTCCGGTGCCGACGAACGTGAACACAGTCTTCACCGGCGAGCAGTTTGACCGCGGCTATATCCAAAGCTGGAACGCCACTATTCAGCGCGAGATCGGCAATAACTTCACGTTTGAGATTGGCTACGTGGCCACACGATCGGTGCGGCAACTCGGCTATGTGGATTTGAACGCCGGTCAGGTGATCGGGGCCGGTAACGCTGGTCGCCCGCTGTTTGCCCAATTTGGACGTACTGCTGTAACCAACCTGGTTACCCCAATTGGTACGCAGCGCTATGACTCCATGCAGGTTCGCCTGGACCGCCGTTTCTCGAACGGCTTCCAGTTCAATAGTTCCTGGACATGGGGCCACAACGTGGGCGTCTGCGGAGCCAATAACTCTGATGGCAGCCCCTGCGTCCGTGCATTGGACTACTGGGACCGCAACCGCACGCAGACTGGTTTCGACCAGCGGCATCGCTTCTCGCTGAATTCGGTTTACGAACTGCCCTTTGGCAAGGGTAAGCCCTTCGTGCAGGAAGGCTTTGGCGCTGCGCTGCTTGGCGGCTGGCAGTTGAACGGTGTGATGGTGTTCTTCACTGGCACCCCGTTCACAGTTACTGGCGACAACCGGTTGCAGCTGCCCTCAACGGGGAACACTGCCGACCTTATCGATCCAAACATCGTCAAGATCGGCGAGGTAGGCCCTGGCCAGCGGTTCTTCCAAACATCGAATTTCCGTACGGTCACCGACCTCCGGTTCGGCAACATGGATTGGAACGCGATCGCGGGTCCCAATGCATTCAACGCAGACCTTGGTTTGTTCCGTGCCTTCCAGGTAACGGAGCGAGTGGGTTTGCAGTTCCGTGCCGAGGCATTTAACTTTACAAACACTCCCAAGTTTGGCAATCCGCAAGGAAACGTCAACAACAGCCGCTTTATGGAGATCAGTGGAGAACGCAACGTGGGGCGCGAAGGCATCAACGAGCGTGTCTTCCGCCTCGGCCTCCGGCTGAACTTCTAACATTTCAACTTGCTCTGAACAATAGTTCCGAGACAAGGGTCGGGCGGCATCACCATGCCGCCCGACCCAATACATAACGAATAGTAAATCTAAAAAGAATAAATTTTAATGGCAAATAAAAACTAAGGCAGAAGTGGCTGAAAATTAATGTATAAAATGCCATATCCATTCGTCCCTAAACCTCCCACCCGTTCCTTCGTGGACCATCCATGAGTACCGCTACTCGATGCCGGTTCTATGTCCAGATGACTTAAAAAAATCATTTTATAATTCAGTTACTTGCGGCGATTCGCTGACCTTGCGGGAATCCTCCAGTTCAGTGCCTAATCGGACTGGATCGTCCGGCATCTCCTGCGACAGCAAGATCAGCCGAAGGATGCATTCTACTTGTCCACACCATTTCTTCCATTTCATGAATTAAGCAGATGACATCTGTGTATGGCTTCTATTGAGGTCTTGCTTATGGGTCCCATATACTTTCATCCAACGACGGCCACTGCCCTGAGTGGCTAGTCTCGTTTTCTGGTGAAAGAGAGACGCAGATCTATGGTGAGAGATTTTCTGAGGTTGCGGGCTGCGTTGTGCAGTTTCGCGGTTGTTCTCGCACTGTTGCTGACGGGTC
>CAZUAX010000255.1:0-4148 GCA_964618435.1 uncultured Solibacteraceae bacterium | reverse complement strand
TTTCCAGATCCACCACCGCGAGCCCTTTCAGGTCGTCGTAGTAGAACTCACCATCTGGCAAGGGATCGCGCTCATCCTCATGAACACAGAGTTCTCCGCCCCGTAATTCCTCGGCATCTTCGATGGAATCCACGCCCACAAACTTCAAAATCAGCTTGCCGTTGTGGCTCCATGCCCTCTCCAACACCAGACTGCGTGAGGGTCGGCGCAGTTCTTTCGGAAACCACACCTGAAAGTTCCGGCCTTCGCGAAACCGCTCCCAATGGCTCGTGTAGGCAAGTCCGAACAGTTCCCCACGAATTCCCCTGGGTTTGCCCAGGATGGCCATGGTTACCCACTCGTCCCCGCGCTTTGCGAGTTTCCCCGCGGCGCCCGCAGCCTGCCCTTCGTCCATTGTTGTCAATGCGCGCTACCTTCCGCCCCGTGCCTCTTATTCGAGGATTTCCAGCGAATAACGCCGTCTGTTCTTCTCGCCGACGGCGTGCAGGATCGACCGGATTGAGCGGGCAGTACGCCCCTGCTTTCCGATAATCCTGCCAAGGTCAGAGGGGTCCACACGCAGTTCCAACACAGTAGCCTGCGGCCCATCCACTTGGTTCACTTCCACCTGTTCGGGGACGTCCACCAAGGCTTTTGCGATTTCTTCCACCAATACCCGCATGATTCGCCCCTAGCGCTTTACACCTGTTCGGCCCAGCCACCTTCTTCGGCCCAGTTACCTTCTGCAGCCCAGCCACCTTCGTTCTTTTCGATCTAACGAAGAGGCCGTGATGCGGAAACTAGGCGGTGGCCACAGGGACATCTGCAGGCTGCGCTTTCAGCAGACGCTTGACGGTGTCGGTGGGCTGCGCGCCGCACTTCAGCCAATAGTCAACACGCTCATGGTCAAGCTTTAGCTCAGTGGGCTGCGCCACAGGGTTGTAGTGCCCCAAAACTTCCAAAGCCCGGCCGTCGCGCGGATTGACTTTGTCGATAACCACCACACGATAGGTGGGCTTCTTCTTGCTCCCGAATCGGGCCAGACGAATTGCCAGCATAGTTGTTCTCTATCTCCTCACAAAATCCTTAGAAGCCGCCGGGTTCCGCCAGCACGGCCCTCAGCAAACTCAAAACGGAAACTTACCGCCGCCCATGCGGCCCATCTGCGCCATGCGCTTGGCCATTTTGCCGCCCATGCCGCCCATCATTCCACCCATTCCGCTGGAGAGGCTGCGCATCATCTTGCGCGCATGGCCGTATTGCTTCAGCAGTTGGTTTACTTCCTGCACGCTGGTGCCACTGCCGCGGGCAATCCGCCGCCGCCGGCTGCCATTGATGAGCATGTGATTCGCACGCTCCTTGGGTGTCATGGAATTGATCATCGCCACAATGCGATTGAGTTCCTTCTCATCCACCTTCACGTCTTTCAGCTGCTCTCCCATGCCAGGGATCATCTTCAACAGATTCTCCAGCGGGCCCAGCTTGCGGACCTGAATCAACTGATCACGAAAATCTTCGAGCGTGAACTCGTTGTGCAGGATTTTGTCCTGCATCTCCAGAGCCTTGTCCTGGTCGAGGTTTTCCTCCACCTTTTCGATCAGGCTGAGCACGTCACCCATACCCAGGATGCGCTGCGCCATGCGATCTGGGTGAAACTCTTCAAGGGCATCCGTCTTTTCGCCCATGCCCAGGAACTTCACTGGCTGGTCAGTCACCTGCTTAATGGAAAGCGCCGCGCCACCGCGGGCATCGCCGTCAAGCTTGGTGAGGATCACGCCGGTAATCCCAAGGCGCTGGTGGAACTCGGCAGCCGACTTCACGGCATCCTGGCCGGTCATCGCATCGGCGACAAACAAAATCTCGGTCGGGTTAAGCGCTGCCTTCAGGTCCTGAAGCTCAGTCATCAGTGCTTCGTCGATGTGCAGACGGCCGGCGGTATCCACCAGCACCACATCACGGCCACGATCCATAGCTTCACGGCGAGCGCGCGTGGCGAGTTCCAGGGGCTTATCCATGCCCGGCTCACCCTCATAAATGGCCGCGTTGATCTGCTTCGCCAGCACCTTCAGCTGCTCACGCGCAGCAGGGCGATACACGTCCACCGAAACCAGTTGCGGGGCGCGCCCATTCTTCGCAAGCCAACGAGCCAGCTTTGCCGTGGAGGTGGTCTTTCCGGAACCCTGCAAACCCACCACCATAATCACCGTGGGGGGCTGGCTGGCAAACTGCAGCTTGGCTTGCTTGGCGCCCAGAATCTCCGTGAGTTCGTCACGAACGATCTTCACCACCTGCTGGGCCGGGGAAAGCGCGGTAAGCACCTCCTGGCCCATTGCCTTTTCCCGCACATTGGCGATGAAGGTCTTCACCACCTTAAAGTTGACATCCGCTTCAAGCAGCGCAACGCGGATTTCCTTGAGCGCCACCTCCATATTTTCAGGCGTGAGTTTGCCTTGGCCCCGAAGGTCCTTGAAGACGCGCTGCAGCTTGTCGCTTAAACTCTCGAACATAACTTCCGTGTGATTGCGGAACGGGATGCGCCGCCCAGCATTCGCAGCCGGAATTGTACCCGGCAGCAGCCGTGAGGGCGAATGTGGCGTGAAGCGGGCAAATCTTCCATGCCGCAAGGGACAGGAAACCGCACCAGTGCCTCGTACCATTATAGGTATCGAAAGCCTCTTCTGTCACGGAGGGTAGGCAAGCCCCAGCAATCTGAAGGATTTACGGGAACACGCCCGCTTTACGGAAGCGATCTGCGGCGCAGCGAAGCCCGTAAAGACCAGCGCGCCCACCTATTTTCCTTTTCCTTTGCCACGCGTCGCTCCTCCTCGCCTGAAGGGCTCGCTCACCTCGCACTCTCCACTTCAAAACGAATCCTTTATGCCGCACTAGGCTCTGCGGGTACGACAAGCGCGAGGAAATCCACCCCTGCCGGAATCGGCACTTCGCTTGCGTTGTTTAATTTCAATGACTAACGCGTGCGACTAAATCTCGGCTTGGCTTCGCGCCAACGGAATACAATCTGCTCCCATTGAATCTCTGCTTTGGACTCTCACTGGAACCGGCAACTGCATTGACATCAGCCCCATGATAGTGTTCTAAGCGTGGCAACCCGCACGCGTTGAAAACATAGAGATTGAAGACATGGAGATGGAAGACACAGAGGCACGGAGACAACGCCTGGAGGGCAACATGAAAGTCGCCAGACACACGGAAGAAGAATTGCGCACGCCAAATCCGCACAGCAGGCGGGAATTGCTGGCGCTCGGCGGGTCTACTGCGGTTGGGGCTGTCTTTGCGCAACACGCGCCCGCATCGCAAGACCGCAGTGCATCGCAAGACCGCAACACATCGCCGCGCATCGGAATCCTGGTTTCTACCACCTACACCACGGGAACCCTTGAATCGCGTTTGGATGAAGTACAGGCTCACGGGCTCGCCTGCGTCCAAATGAGCATGTCCTGTGCCGGTCTTCCCGACATGCCGGATGAGATCCCCGCGGGACTCTCTGAGAAATTCCGGCGCGAAGCAGCATCTCGTGGCCTCGAGATCGCAAGCCTGCAGGGCACCTTCAACATGTGCCATCCCGACGCCCTCCACCGTGAGGCGGGTCTGCGGCGGCTCCGCCTCCTCGCCGAAGCCTGCCCGCCAATGGGCACGTCCATCATCCACATCTGCACGGGCACCCGCAACCGCACCAGCATGTGGCGTCGCCATCCCGATAACAACACCCCGGAAGCCTGGCGCGACATGGCCGCATGCATTGGCGAGGCAACCGAAATCGCCCGGCAGTCCAACGTAGTACTGGCCTTTGAGCCGGAAGTAAACAACGTTGTCGATTCGGCGCAAAAGGCACGGAGGCTTCTCGATGAAATCGGTTCCCCTCACCTGAAGGTCACCTTCGACCCCGCGAACATCTTCCACGCCGGGCAACTGCCCCACATGCGGGAAGTCCTCGAAGAAGCGTTCGCGCTTTTGGCCAAGGACATGGTCCTGGCACATGCCAAAGACCTCGACCACGACGGCGACGCCGGCCACAAAGCCGCGGGCGAAGGACTGCTCGACTACGACCTTTACCTGCGTCTCCTGCGTGCCCATCACTTCAACGGCCCGCTTCTTCTCCACGGGTTGACCCGCAATCAAGTGCCCGGCTGCGTAGCATTCCTGCGCAA
>CAZUAX010000254.1:1657-4199 GCA_964618435.1 uncultured Solibacteraceae bacterium | reverse complement strand
GCTAGCCCAAGCGCCAGCGGGCAAGACGAAGTTGGGCTTTGGCGGGGGTTTGGACGGAACTGGACCGGACTTCGTACCAAACAGTAAGGAGTCCGCCGTCGGCGAGCTCTACCGTGGAGGGGTAGCCAAGATCCCGGGTGCCGTCATCGGAAAGAACGATGGGAGCGGACCAAGTGGCACCGGCGTCCTCACTGAGGCGGGCGTGATTGCCCCTCGGGGCACGGCGGTAGCCATAGCTCATCAGAAGGCGCCCGTCCCGCAATTGAAGCAGATGAGAAGGAAGGCCCCAAACGCCGATGGGGCGGGGGACGCTCCAGGTACGCCCGCCATCCTCGGATTCCGTCTGTAGCGTCTCATGGTGGTTAGCGGGGTTGTGGTTCCGAATGTGGATAAGGATGTGGCCGGGGCGAAGCTCCACACCGTGGAGTTCGTGATAATCGAGGGCCTTGTCCCCTTGCCGGGAGGGGATGCGCGCCAACCAGCGCCACGTGAGGCCATCGTCCGTGGACTCACAAACGCCAATTCCCTGTTCTCCACCAGGATACTCTTTCCCTGGGTAGAGCAGACGCCCATCCCGCAGTGCAATGGGTCCGTGAGGGCTGGTAACAGGTATGCGGTACGGCGCGGACCAAGTGAGGCCGCCGTCGACGGATCGAAGCATCCATGCGCCGACAAGAGATTCCCTTTGCCGGGCACTGATTGCCCCGTGCGCCGCCTGCCATCGGGAAAGGCGGGAAGGGTCCCAGCCATTGGCGGCAGCAAGAGGCTTTTCGTAGGCGAGGGACGTGAAGGTAGTAAGCAGCAGCGTGCCAGCGGGGGTTTCGAGCAAACCGGCGTCGCGATCGTCAATCGGAGTGTCGAGCACGGTTTGCGGCCAACTCCAGGTGCGTCCGTCATCGTGGGAGCGCATCAGATCCACGCGACCGAATGGACAAACGTGCGCTTCGCGTCCACCAGACCAAGCCAAAAGGAGTTCTCCGCTGGAGCGCCGGATGAGCGTGGGCCAGCCGTGGAAAAGCTCAGGTTGAAGGGAGATTTCCTGCACCGAGGTGATGGTTGCCCCAAAAGGGTTGGCTGCAGAGATCCGCAAGGGAAGCGCGGCGGCTGCGAGGAAAGCCAAGGCGCGACGGCGGGATGGGTGCGGGGTGGAAGCTGCCATTGTCAGGAATCCTCATTGTAATCGGCTGGTGAGGAACGGATGCGTTGTCGAGCGATCCAGGCTTGGCCAAGGGCAATGCCACCGTCATTTGGTGGAACCAGTTGATGATGGAAGACGCGAAAGCCAGCGGACTGCAACGCCGTGACTGCTTCCTCCAAGAGACGAAGATTCTGAAAGACGCCCCCGGTAAGGCCGACACGGGCAACACCCGTCCGCTGGCGATGGTGGTTGCAAACGGACAAAATCATGGCGGCGATGGTGGCGTGGAAGCGGGATGCGTTGAGGGACAGGGAGACCCCGCGAAGTAAGTCAGTAACCATGCTGCGCCAGAGCAGTTGCGGGTCCAGAACCACGGCCTCTGTTTGGTAACCATCCATGCCGCGGGAAACAACTTCAAATGGATAAGGCTCGGCGAAGGGTTGCCCCGCGCAAAGGGCTTCCAACTGCAGGGCCGCCTGCGCCTCAAAGGTGACCGAGTGGCGCAGCCCCAGAAGCGCGGCAGCGGCATCGAAGAGCCGTCCCATGCTGCTGGAAGGAACGCAGTGGAGATTCCGATCCAGTTGCCGCAGCAGGAGTGGCAGTTCCGCGGAGTGGCCAGGCAACAATGTTTCAATTTCCGATGCGGGGAAGTCCGCTGCGCGCAGATGCGTGACAGCCACGCGCCAGGGGTGACGGATGGCGGCGTCCCCGCCTGGAAGCGGGACATAACGCAGATGCCCAACGCGGGTAACAGACTGACGATGGAACTGAAGAAATTCGCTGCCCCAGATGGCACCATCGTGGCCATAGCCAGTGCCATCAAAGGCCACGCCCAAGAAAGGTTCGTCCGCATCAAGGCCATGCTCCGCCATGAGAGCGGCGACATGGGCGTGATGGTGCTGAGCATGTTTCAGGGGGATCCCCTGCGTCGCTGCGTAACGCCCTGCCCAAGCAGTGGAGAGATAGCCGGGATGCAGATCGCAGATGACTTCTTCGGGAGTCACGCGGAAGAGCGTAGTGAAGTGTTCGACAGCACGTTCAAACGCCTGCTGGGTTTCAAGGTTTCCTACGTCGCCGATGTGCTGGCTGAGATAGGCATACGCGCCCTTGGTGAGGCAGAAGGTTGCCTTGAGTTCTCCGCCGACGGCAAGCAGGGACTTGCCCTCACCGGCGAGACGCACCGGAAGTGGGGCGTAGCCGCGAGAGCGCCGGAGGGGCAGTTCCCTTCCCGCAAAGACACGGACGACCGAATCGTCCGCGACCACATGGATGTTCCTGTCGTGCATCAAAAAGGCGTCAGCAAGGGGGCTTAGCCGATGGATTGCCTCCGCGTTTTCACGAGCGATGGGCTCCTCGCTCCAGTTGCCAGAGGTCATCACCAGCACCCGCGGCCTGTGCTCCTCT
>CAZUAX010000254.1:0-1557 GCA_964618435.1 uncultured Solibacteraceae bacterium | reverse complement strand
CAGGGCCTCCCTACCCCGTGCCGCTTGGGATGACGCACTACCAGCATCGACAAGCCAGACAGTGGGGCCGCAATCCCAACAAGCATTGGGCTGAGCATGGAAACGGCGGTTGGCAGGATTGTGGTACTCCGCTTCGCAGGCGGGACACATCACAAAACCACCCATGGTGGTGCGGGGACGGTCGTAGGGGATGTCCAGCGTGATGGTGAAACGGGGCCCGCACTGGGTGCAATTGATGAAAGGGTAGCCGAACCGGCGATTGAAGGGGTCACGGAGTTCGCTTAGGCAGTCGTCGCAAATCGCGAGGTCTGCAGACACGGGAGTGCTGGCTTGCTGCTGCGTGGCACTGGCAACAATACGAAAGTCGCTTTCATGCAATAGAGGCAAAGGGCGAACCTCCATCCGATCAATACGAGCGAGCGGTGGGGGATTTGATTGAAGGGTCGCCTGAAACGCGGCCACCTGCTGGGCCGAGCCCTCCACCTCAATGAATGCACCTTCGCTATGGTTGCCCACGAACCCAGCCAATCCATGAGTACGCGCCAATTGCCACACGTAGGGCCTAAACCCGATACCCTGCACCAGGCCCCAGACATGAATCTGGCAGCGAATGCGGTGTGTGGTGGGATTGGCTGTCATACCCCAAAACCTGGGTATATCACGAGACTGGAGATAACCCCAGACGGAGGTTGTCGTCGGGACTGGAATTCCTGCCGGGACTGGTAGTTTGCATCACGCAATTGAGCAAGGTGGTATCGCTGAAAGCAGAAGCGGGCTGCCAACCGGCAGCCCGCTCAGGTTTATTGTTTGCACCAACTCCAGCCAAAAATTGAACGAGGTGCTTGTTTCGTATTACGGTCTTTCAAATGCGCCAATCCAGCGTTCCCATGACTAGACGGGTAACACTTGATCCGCGTGAAGCCCCTTCGGGCCCTGCTTTAGCTCAAACTCTACCTCAGACCCGTTTTGAAGCGATCTGTACCCATTCATGGCAATGGAAGAATGATGGACAAAGACATCCTCCCCCGAACCTCGCTGAATGAATCCATATCCCTTCGCCGCATTGAACCACTTTACGGTTCCAACTTCTTTCATTTTGCTACTCCTTGGCAACTTCGGGAGTCTCTGTTCCCAAAAGCAGCTTCTCGTGCGGACGAAGCTTCCGTCGTCGACAGAACTACAACGCTCGAAGAACCGTTTCCGTATTCTTTCCGGATTCTCGCATCCTTTAGGGATAATTTCAATACCAAAACGGAAAGATCAGGCGAAAAACCGATTACTTTGTCTCAAATACGACAGGCTTCATATCTCGCATTAACAGATGCAAAAGTGCGAAGCCAACCAGATGGAATCCGCCCATGATGATGAACATTGGCGGATAGCCAAAGTTCTGGACAATGAAGCCGGGCAGCAGGCCAGTGAAGAGAACTCCGCCAAATGCACCCATGCTTCCACCGAACCCGGTAACGGAGGCCACGGCGCGTTTGGGAAACACGTCGGAAGTGGTGGTGAACAAGTTCGCGGACCAGCCCTGATGCGCCGATGTGGCGAGACTGA
>CAZUAX010000253.1:0-4232 GCA_964618435.1 uncultured Solibacteraceae bacterium | reverse complement strand
TCGACTGACACACCCGCGCTGAGTTGATGCTTCTGAGATCTGTCCCAGCCTCCACGCAGATCAACGGCAGTTCGGCACAACTGAGCCCGTGTATTCACTTTCAGGAACATGGACGATTGATTGCACCATCCGCATCGGGACGGTCTTTACGACCTTGAACCGAATAACGCGAAAGTCTTCCTCATCCGGAGTCACGACCGATTTCACTTTGTTTCGTGCGTGCGTCACGGTCCACGTGGGAAGCCCGGAGGATTAG
Source organism: uncultured Solibacteraceae bacterium (assembly GCA_964618435.1). Classification (GTDB taxonomy): domain Bacteria; phylum Acidobacteriota; class Terriglobia; order Bryobacterales; family Bryobacteraceae; genus JACTMJ01. Next base: position 3,976 of record CAZUAX010000253.1, on the reverse strand, counting down.
ACTGGCAGCAGGCAGGTAATTGCACAGTGAACATGAAACTGTTCAACACTCTGATTCACTCAGCATGTTTACTGCTGTCCATGACATTCGCAGCAGTGCCTGGGACCAGTCAACGCATTCATGCTCCGGCTGGCCCCTACCTTCCCCTGGAGGTAGATGCCGATGGCGTCGCCCGCCCTGAACGTGTGGCGGACATTAACCTGAACTTCGAAACCCTGGGCGCAGGACGTTTCGGCGATTCTATTCTGTTGGGCTCAATGCAACTGATGGAGGTAGACCCGGCAGGCTACATCCTGGAGGAACACGTGCCCTACCAATGGGATCCAGCGCCAGGATCGCCGACGACGGTGGGAGCACTTAGCTTCCTCATGCGAGGCGCCACTGCCGGGGGATCCATCCGCTTTTACCGCCTTTACTTCAACCGGGAAAACTCAGCCCTGAATGAATGGAATCCACGGCACGGCGTGCGCTTGGAGCGTGTCGGCGGATATCAAGGCGAAGACACTCTTAAGCTGAGCACGCCTACAGCAACCTATTTTTATCACTTCTGGTCCGGCGGGTTTGCCAGCTTGATAGACCGCGACGGAAATGACTGGATTAGTTACCGTCCCGGAAATCAGGACAAAGGGGAATATCGTGGAATCCCCAACATTGCTCCAGCAGATTTCCATCCTGGCCGGCCGAATGAGAAAAAGCCTGGTCGTATTTTGTCAGAGGGTCCGTTACGAGTCCGCATTCGGGCAGAAACCAGCGATGGCAAGTGGGCCACGGATTGGGACATCTTCCCCACCCATGCGCGGATGAATCTCTTCCGAAAAGGATCTGAGCCTTACTGGATTCTCTACGAGGGCACACCAGGCGGAGAGTTCACTGAGGACGACTATTTCGTGGATTCTAGCGGCAAGCGCTACAACAGCAAAGATCATCCTCAGGGGAAGCCCTGGCACGGCGATCTGCCTCCGCCCGAATGGGTTTACTTCGGCGACCCCACGCTAACGCGCGTGCTCTTCCTTGCACGCCACGAGTATTCGCCCGTAATTGACGAATACTGGCATTTCGGCGATGGCGGCATGACCGTGTTCGGCTTTGGCCGCGGACCCCGCGCCGAAGGCTGGCAGCGCCTTACGCAGGTTCCTTCGCGGATGACGATTGGCTTTGTGGAAAGCGACGACTTTGTGACCGCGCGGGCCAGCATCGAAGGGGCATGGCGCGACCTGGACATCCGTGCAGGGAGCGTTACCTGGGGCACAGGCGCGGGAGGACGGTAGGCGGACTTGATTTCCAGGTATTCTTGCTCCATCCGGCACTTAGCCGTATGCACGGTTCGCTTGCGCAGGCGCATGCCCCAGAGTGACTTTGGAGTGGGACGTCGTCGCATGGTGGGCGGCCAGGAAGATATGATCGTGGACGTGGCATCGGACCTTGCCCGGGCACGCTCCGTGCCGGATGCGCCCGTCCGTTAGCCGCCACTTCATGCTTAAGGAGACGCATTCCCCATGGCTTTGCCCCACCCATTCTCTCTGGAAGGAAAGACGGCGCTGATTGCGGGCGCGAGCCGGGGCATCGGCCTTGCCATGGCCCGCGAGATGGCTGCCGCGGGTGCCCGCACCATCCTCGCTTCACGCAACCTGCAGGCCCTGGAACGTGAAGCCGCCACCCTGATTGCCGCAGGCTGCCAAGCCGAAGCGCTTCCTCTCGACATTAGTAGCCGTGGCTCCATCACCAGCCTGGCAGACCAGTTGCCCGAAATTGACATCCTGGTGAACGTGGCGGGAATCAACCAGCGCAAGCCTTTCGAAACCTATACCCGCGAGGAGTACGACCGCCTGCTGGAAACAAACCTGCACGGGATCTTCCATCTCACCCAAATTGTGGGAGGCCGCATGGTGCAGAGGGGCGCCGGCGGCAGCATCATCACCGTGGGCAGCCTGATGTCCGTGGCCGGACTGCCGAATATCACGGTCTATGCGATTACCAAGAGCGCGCTGGCCGGCCTCACTCGCAGCCTGGCGGCGGAATGGGGAAAGCACGGCATCACGGTGAACTGCATTGCGCCGGGCTTCATTGAGACTGACCTCAACCGCGAGATGTGGCAGCAGCCCAAGCTGCGTGCCTGGTTACCGGGAGTGCAAGCGATTCCCCGCCTCGGCACTCCGGAGGAGGTTGCGCCACTGGCGGTATTTTTGGCCAGCGAGGGCGCACGCTTCCTCACCGGACAAGTGATTGCCGTAGACGGCGGCTACACGACGACAGCGGTTTGGCCGTTCGAGGTGTAAAGGTGTTCCGCACCGCGAACCGGTGTATGCGCACTGAGGGTATCCAAAGGGGCTTCCCGCATGGGCGAAGGGCTCTTGAGTTCAGAAGCGTGATGGCAGTTGCATCGAAAGAGGATCGCGGGCATGGAGTTTTCCATAAGCGACGGTGAAAGGCAGGCCAAGACGCTGAACCAAACCGAGGAGGGCCTGCATGAACTGGTGAGTGACGCCGCCGCTTTCCATCCCTGGGATGCGATGGCACCTGCTGCGCTGACGGCAATTGCACGACGTGGTCCCTTTCACAACACCGCTGAAACTGGTTGTGGAGGTAGCACTATTTTGCTTTCGCGCATAAGCAAGCAGCACACAGCGTTTGCGATTGAGGGTGAGCATCGGACGATTTCCGCGCTTCGCGCCCGGCCCGACGTCGGAAAAGATCACGTCACTTTTGTGGAAGGAGAAACGAAGAAGACGATTCCGGTCCACGTTTTTCCCCAATCTCTCCAACTGCTGCTTCTTGACGGCCCGCATGCCTATCCACAACCACAAATGGAGTATTTGTATCTGTTTGAGCATTTGTCTCCTGGTGGGTGGCTGGTGTTGGATGATTTGCAGATCCCGGCGGTGAATGAGCTTTATCGTTTTCTCCGACAAGAGTCCTTTGTGGCGCTGGAGGAGGTGGTGGTTCGCACCGCTTTCTTTCGCAAGGTTGCCCATCCGGCGGGTGGTCCAGATGGGTGGCAAGGACAACGGCTGAACCGGTGGCCGGTCCTTCGATACTGCTGGAGGGACGTATTGCGGGAATTCCTTCGCGGCAAGCGCTGAACCGACGGAGGCCCTTGCTAGCGGACCACCTGCAGCATCACGCCAGCCTGAACCACCACGCCGCCAATCTTTACTTGCACCGGATGCGGGCCTGATGGTAGGTCTGGCACCATCACGTTGAGCTGATTGAGACCAGCGCCGGAAAGGCCGATAAATCGAAGCTCCGCCGCAAGGCCTCCAATGCGGACGCTCACCTCATTCAGTTGAGCGAGTGGCGCTGCGCCGGAAAAGATACGGCCTGCTGGTACGGTGGGAAGTGTGGCTCCAAAGCCTGTGCCGAAGATGGCCAGGATATCTCCCGGCTGGGCAGGCCGTCCGGCACTGCCAGGCTGCGGTGGCTGCCAAGCGGGCGTGCCATCCGGCAGCAGGGCCGCGGGTTGTCCCTGCGCATCAAGCAGGAAGAGGCCTGGCGCTTCCTCGGCCACCCATGCCAGCGAGACATCTTTTCCAGACGGCGTCACCACCTCCACCTGCGTCCAGCCTTGCGGCAAGCCGTCGGGGACCTGGAAGTTGATCTGCCCGGGTGAGATGTAGCTCACCGGAGCGGGCTTGCCGCCAACATTCACGCGCACACCATCGAGTTGGAGCGGGAACACATCGCCGGCGAAGTCGCCCTGCTGCCAGGTCCTGGTGGTTGTGGAAAGATTCGCACCAAAGATACTCGCCCATGCGCCGCTGGCAATTCCAGGCGCAAAGCTGGCGGCATTCACAATGCCTCCTGAGGCGATGGCAGGCATGGATTGGTTGCCTGGTGGAAGTTCCGATTCCACTACAAATTGGACCGGCACCACCACGGAGGTGCAGCCGCCTTCGCAGTGGAGGATGATGGCCGCGTCAAATCCCCCAACAGGGAGTTGAGACGAGACCGGCTGTACTTCGATACGCCAGCCACTCGG
>CAZUAX010000252.1:0-4272 GCA_964618435.1 uncultured Solibacteraceae bacterium | reverse complement strand
GGCGTACCCAGATCCTCACTGGGAATGTTGCGGTTGATGTGGTTGTCGAGGTTGATGACGTAGGTGTCCTTGGAATCGATAAGCACGGGCGAGTGAGTGGCGGCGATTACCCGGAACTTCTTCTGGTCAACCAATTCCATCAGCATCTTGAGGATCCGCTTCTGGTTGCTGGGCGAGAGCGCCATTTCCGGCTCGTCCAATAGCAGGATGGTGCCATCGGGGAAGCTGGGAAAGGTCTGGCTGAACATAGAGAGCATCACCTGGCCGTGGCTGGCAGTTTGGAGAAATTCCAACATCTCGGGCTGGCCCTCAAAGAGTTCGAGGTGAGCACGAGGGTTGTGTGCCTCCGCGTCAAACAGAAAGATGCTCTCGGTGTTCGCGTTCTGGTTATCCAGCCGGTACACGTAGCCATCCACCTGCTCGTTACGAAGCGCCAGGTGAATGGAGTGGAGCAGGGTGGATTTGCCGCTGCCGTTTTCGCCCTGGATAAGGGTGAGCGGATGGCGCAAATCCATCACGATGGGCATGTGAAAATTGAGATGCACCAAAACAGGGTGCGCAAGGATTTTGAGAAACATAGTTGATTGCCTGAGGCTTACTGGCTCGCCCGCAAGAATAGCGACGCCACAAGTAATAATGGATGATTGGCGCGGGCCAGGGTTCCAAGTCTTTTCAACATTGCTGTGGGGCAGACTGAGATGAAGCCTGATGGTGTCCGCTATTCCAACCGGCAACCTTGGGAGACCCCTGAGGGCCGGTTGTATGCCGTAAAACGGGAACAGGAAGCCTCCGGTGCGGCGTTACTGGACCTTGCCGTTACTAACCCCACCGCCTGTGGACTGGGAGAGTGGGGCGAGGCGATAGCAGTGGCGCTTTCCAAGCCAGGCAGTGCGCAATACCGGCCGTTTCCGCAAGGTTCCCCAGAAGCCCGCGCCGCGGTTGCGGGCTACTATGCCCGCCTTGGCGCTCATGTCGACCCTGAGGACCTGTTACTGACCGCAAGCACCAGTGAATCCTACTCGCTGCTTTTTCAACTGCTTTGTGACGCAGGGGACGAAGTGCTGGTGCCAACGCCTTCGTATCCGCTGTTCGAGCACCTTGCCGGGCTGGCGACAGTGACCGCGCGGACGTATGCGCTGCGCTACGCGGGCGAGTGGCAGGTGGACTTCCAATCTCTTGAGGAGTCGCTGGGGAATCGTTCCCGCGCATTGGTGGTGGTGAATCCCAATAACCCCACGGGACAGTACCTGCGACAGGCGGAGGCCATCCGGCTGATGGAACTGTGCGCCCAGCGGGGCTTGGCGCTGATTGCCGATGAGGTGTTTTGGGAGTATGCGCTAGGAGATGCCAATGAGCGCGCATGGCTGGCCGGGATAACGGATTCTCCGGCGCTTTGCGTGTCGCTGGGAGGGCTCTCAAAGAGTGCCGGTATGCCCCAGATGAAGGTGGGCTGGATGGTGCTGCGAGGTCCTGGGGAGGAGCGGGCCCGCGCGCTCTCACGTCTGCTATGGATTGCCGATACCTATCTCTCTGTCTCCGCACCGGTGCAGGAGGCACTTGCGGATTTGCTTACGATTGGTTTGGACGTGCAGGAGAGAATCCAGCAGCGGCTGCGGGAAAACCTGCGCATGGTGCGCGAATGGAGTAAAACGGTTTCGCTGCTATCCCTGCTGCCGGCAGAAGGTGGATGGAGCGTAATTCTGCGCCTGCCCGCGCATCTGAATGAGGAGCAATGGTGTGAGCGCCTGTTGCGCGACGCAGGTGTTTGGCTGCAGCCGGGCTACTTCTACGACCTGCAGGGCGGGCCGTTTGTGGTGTTGAGCCTGCTGACCCCACCTGAGGTGTTGGCCGATGCGCTCACGCGTATCGCACCGCTTATTGAGGATGCCGCCCGCGAGGACTGACGGCATCCCCATAACTGGAACCGGTCCCTGAAGCGTGGTTTACCAGCGCTGGTCGCGGTCTCCGCCGCCGCCACGGCGATTGAATCCGCCGCCGCCTCCTCCGCGATCGTATCCGCCACCGCCGCCACTGGGCCGGCCGTAGCCACCGCCACCGCCTTCCGTGCGGGGACGCGCTTCATTCACCACCAAAGCGCGGCCGCCCATCTCTCTACCGTTGCAGGCCTGAATCGCCTGTTCGGCTAAATCACGATCAGCAATTTCAACAAAACCAAAGCCTCGTGATTCACCCGAAGTACGGTCTCGCACGACGCTCGCCTGGTCAAGGGGGAAGCCCGCTTCGCTAAAGAACGCGTGCAGATCTTCCTCCATGGTACGGAAGGGCAGGTTGCCCACATACAATCTCACCATGCATGCACTCCTTCAAACTGAAACAAACACGAACCTTCAAACGTTTTAGTCCAGGGGCGACCGCACTAGCGATGGATTGTCGTTAGATAAGCTGGTGAAGGTCCCATGGGGTGGCCCGGCGCGCTTCTTCTCGCGCTGATGCGGGACGACTGAGACTGCAGACAGCACGAAGGGGGATGGCGGAGGGGACAATCTGCGGGGGACGTTAACACCAAACTAGAACGAAAAACAAACCTCTCTAGCCGCAGTTCACACCAACGGACTGAAAGTAGAATATCCGCAGATTCCTGAAATCTCAATGAAAAAATTTTGGTTGCAGACCGGGACCCATCGTCCCCGTCTGCAACTTAGGCTAGAAGTTCGCCGACCGAGAAGCGGAATTCCCCACGCTGTTGGTGAGCGTGACAGAAACGGATTGCACTGGATTGGCTCCACCCTGCACCGCGAATGGAATGGTGAGCCGGAAGGCACTTCCGTTCGCCCGGCCATCGTTGCTGTTGTACCAGGTGGTGGCTGCGTCGGTAAGGGGAATCGTGATCTGGGTGGTTTGCAGACCGGACCCCGCGGGTGCCGTAAAGGTGAATTGCGCGGAGGTGAGATCCCTGGGAGTGGAATAGCCGGTAAGGCTGGCGCTGAAGCCATCTGCCGTGCGCTGCAGCGTAAGGTCGAGGATGGCGGGCGCGGTGCGGGTGATGACAATCTCATCTTCCTTCACCGGCCCATCACCGGAAATCGCGGCACGCAAGCGGATGGTGCCCGCCACCGTGCCGGTTTGGATGCGCTGGGGCGAGGCATTGGGAAACACCGCGGTGGTGCTGTTTGGCGCAATCTGGAAGGTGGCCGATCGCCCACCGTCTGTGCCCACGACGAAACGAACGTTGGGGTCGTCCGCACTATTGGTTGCGTTGGGCTGGAAGCTGATGGTTGCGGTGCCGGATAGCGTCAGGGGGTAAGGCTGTGCCAGCGTGAGCACCACGTCGCGCTGTTCGCGGGGGGCAGGGTTTTCAATAGGCGCAAAGCTAAGCGCCGGAATGGGAATGGCGGCCACGGCGAGTGTGAACTCCCGCGTGCCCGTGCGGTTCAGGGAGTCCCTTACAGTGAGCGTAAAGGTACGGGATTCCGCGCCAGGCGAGGGCGTGCCGGAGATGCGCAGAGTGGCAGTGGTTACCGAAGCCGCCTCAAAGCTGAGTCCGGCGGGCAAGGAAATGCCGGCGATTTCCCAGGTGTATCCCGGCGTGCCGCCGACAGCCTGAATGGACGCAGTGTAGGCGGTACCGATGGTAGCGGCGGGCAGCGAGGTGGTGGTGATGCTGGGCCGCACCTCATCCACTAGCAAGGTGTAGGCTTGTGTGACCTGCCGCAGAGAGGTGGTGGCCTGCACGGTGAAACTCAGCTGCCCCGTGCTGGGGAAGGTGCCGCTAAGCAGTCCGCTGCTGCTGAGGGTGAGGCCGGCGGGTGCGTTCAGCAAAGCCCAGGTGAGTACCGGCTGGCCTTCCGGCGGCGCCTGCTCCTGGGCGCTGAGTCCTTCCACCGCGAGTTGCTGCTGGAAGGGGACACCAATGGTGGCGGACGGCAAAGTCTGAGGCGTAATTTGCAGGGCACTGGCCAGCACCAGCAGCGGCAAATCGCGTGTGAGTTCCGTGTCCGCGCCGTCGCGGGCAATCACGCGAACCATTACCTGGCCTGCGGTGGAGGGGGTGCCGCTGATGCGCAGCAGCACGGGGTTCCCTGGTGTGGTGGCATTTGGCCGTTCCACCTGGAACCCTGCAGCCTGCAGTTGGCTAAGCGAGTCAGGCGCAAGATCCAACGTGTAAGGTGGAGTCCCCCCGACGGCAGTGATGGAAACTCCCGCACCGTTGGCACCATAAGGTTGTCCTACCACGCCCAGAGGAAGTGACTGTGCGCTGATGTCGAGTTCCGTACCCGGGGGCGGTCCCGGATCCCCAACGGCAAAATTCAG
>CAZUAX010000251.1:0-4295 GCA_964618435.1 uncultured Solibacteraceae bacterium | reverse complement strand
CCATTCAGGATTCCAGATTTCGTTTCCATTTCGACTGCAGGACATAGGGCTCAAGCACAGCGGAAAGAGCGCCCATCGAGTAGGGCTTCTCCATAAACCCATCCATCCCGGCTTCAAGGCAGGAGGTGCGTTGTACCGCTTCCAGTTCGGCACTCACGCCAATAATCGGAATGGCGGAGTATGGCTTGCTTGCGCGGCGAATGATTGCGGTTGCCTCCAGGCCGTCGCATCCGGGCATACGGCAATCCATCAGCACCAGATCATAGGCGCTTTTTTCAAGCTTTGAGATGGCTTCCTGGCCGTTGTTGGCAATATCACACGATGCTCCGAGTTTGCCGATCATCGCTGACATAATCCGCTGGTTCACCTCGTTGTCCTCAGCCACCAGCACACGGATTCCAGACGGTTCCTCATGCCGATGGTTAGTGAGAGAGTTTCGCAGTATCAGCAACTGGGCGCTGACCGAATCGGAATCACCGGCTGTCCCATTAGCGGCAGGGTCCCGGACGGCTGAGTGTCTGGCTACTTGCTCTGTTTGCCGTGCTGATAGCACCGCTCGTACAAGCTCATGGATGTAGACGGGCATCTTGCACACACGCACCAATCTGGGGCTTGTTTCCAGCGAATCCTCCTTGGAAAACCTTGGCAGTGATAGCAAGACCAGCGAAGCACCACACTTTGAGACCATTTCCGTCAGCCCTGCCAAAGTATCTCGACGTGGATCCGCGATGTCCGTCACGTCGCCGATGCAAACGATGCGACGATCCGCGGGGAATCCTTCACCGTTCTCCCAGCCCTTCTCCGGCAACCATCGGTAGCACTCCGCTCCGCGCTGCGATAGCGCCCTTGCAACCTTCTCATGCAAGAAGTGGCTCTGGATGGCGTTGATGATCGTCACCGGTTCCAAGAAACGGGACAGTTTCGCTTGATTGAGTGCCGTGGACGCGTCGTCAGCCGTTAAGGGGAGTTCAAACCAGAAGGTACTTCCCTTTCCCAATTCACTGGTTACGCCAAAGAATCCGCCCATCTGCAAGGCCATCATCCTTGCAATCGGCAGCCCCAATCCAGTACTGTTCGCAGTGTTAGCTGTGTCTGCCTGGCCGTAGGACTCAAAGATCTTCCGGAGATCCTCTGCCGCAATCCCAACGCCAGTATCAGAAATCTCAAACCGCAAGAATCGTGCAATAGAGGGGGTGCCGGCAAGCGCCAATGAGACGCAGATTCCGCCGGCATCGCTGAATTTCACGGCGTTACCAACGATATTAGTGAGAATCTGCCCCGCCTTCAGCCGGTCTATCGTCACCACCTCCGGGACATCGGGGTGAACATCCACAATCAACTCCAGATGCTTGCTGGCTGCCACCACTGCCAGAGGAGCCAAGACTTCGTGCAACAGATCCTGCACGCGAGTGGGCTTCGGCTGAAACTCCATCCGTCCCGACTCCAGCTTAGAAAGCACAAGAACGTCATTCACGATTGCCAGCAGGCGCTGCCCGGCTGAGCGAATCTGTTCGAGGTGAGATGCCTGCTGCTCATCCAACTTTGAATGGGAGAGCAATTCCGCCATCCCCAGCACTCCCGTGAGCGGCGTGCGAATTTCATGGCTCATGGACGCCAGAAACGCAGATTTTGCGGCAGCTGTCGACATGGCCGCGATTTTCTGGCGGCGCTGCATCATTACCTTTGCCGTCACGACGCACAGCGCTACCAGGCAGGCCATGAGGGCAAGTGTAAGATCCCGGGCCAGTTCCTCGTCCCGGGTGGCAACAAACAGGTTCCTTTGCCTGAGACGGTCAAGGGCGAGATGTCGATCGAAAATCCCATTCAGTTCACCGGACCGCGCCATACGACCAAGCTCAGTGCGCAGCGCGTTCGCTACATCCTCCCGCCCGAAGCGCGCACCAATTCCAAGCTCGATCCGCCAGCCCGGCAGAGACTGCAGGTAAATCCTTCCCTCGCCACAGTTACGAGGTAAGTCCTGAAGGAAGGAATCGGCGGCGTTTACTTCCACAACGGCTGCGTCGATCTGATCCTCACACACTGCATTCATCAACTCGACAGGTTGTTCGGCCTGAAAGGAGCGCTGTGTCGGGAAATTCCTGTGGAAAAGTGTTGCCGTGTGACGAAACCGAGCATAGCCGATCAGAAGATCCGGTGGTAGCGCGGATGGATCGGCACCATAGTTGTGCTTTGAAAACAATACATACTGCGAACCAGCATAGGGCTCCGTGATGTAAAAACGCTCGTTTCGCTCCGGAAGACGCATCACCAGCGGCCAGAGGTCAATTCCGCTCTCACTATCGCTCAAGTACTGGTCTGGCGGCCGCGACATTACCACCCACTCAAGCTCAATCCCCAGCTTCCGAGCAGCAAGTTCGAAGGTCTCCGCTAAGGGACCCTCCACCCTTCCGCTCTCGTTCACCATCTGGAATGGCGGCGAGTGATTGGTGCCGATCACGTATCGGCCCCGAGGAGGCGCTCCGGTTTGGAGAAGTTTCGTGGCCAAACCGGCCGCCACGAGAAACAAGATGCTCAGTATCACCGCCGAGACGGGGGAGAACGACATCGTGTCAATGCGTTTCCTCATGAGAGCACCACTTTCTTACGAATCTCAAGGATTCCCGGCAAACTCAAAGGTTGATTGCCGAAGCCTTCCTTGTTTCGCCAATTGCGATCACCAAGTCAAAATCCACGGAACTCATTTCAGCTACCGAATACGATGCGCCGGTTACCACATGCCCTCATCGCCCCTGGCCTGAACCCCAGCCCAGCAAGCGCGCCAGCATCGTATCGTCCCCTGCCTCGGCCTTGCACTCTTCTGCAAGCTTGGTCTCTTCCACGCTTACCGTGGGGTCGACATCCCCCGCCGTCGACAAAGCCAGTAAGCTGTTTGCGGCAATGTCAGATCTACCTGAGTCGCCATTCCACTCGCTACAGGTTGCGATCGGCAGGGGTACGATGTCGCTATAAGGTAAACGCCTGTACTCGGCTTCGTCATCCGAAAGCCCGCCAGCAAGCATACCCGGGCAATCTCGAATGGGGCAGCGGTTGCATGTCTCGACGATCTGCAGGTAGGCGTCCATTGCCGTCCAGCCTTCACCAGATTCCGCAAGCTGTCGCGCCAAGTGGAAGAAGAAAAAATCAGATTCGCATCTTGTTTTCGGTTTCATTTCCGTAGCCTCCGCACAATATCCCGGCAACATAGCCGCTGGAGCAAAAAACTCAACCGACGAAGCGGATTGAGGCTCCCATCAATCGTCGAATCACCACCGGACAACACCGGCAGAATCCTGGCCGCAAATGCGACAATTGCGAACCCGGCAACAACCAGGCTGGCGGCAGGCACGGCTCCCTTCGACCGTTTGTCGAAGCGATCCACATCGACTTCGCCGCGGCAGGGTCATTTGGCGATCCAACCACGTCGACGCGAAATCTTTGGTCAAAACCATTCGGGCCTACCACCAGTCGAAGATCAGGGTTCCCTGCGTTTCTTAGAAAAGCCACCTGGAATTTCTCCTCTGCTGATCTTCTACAGCAAGCTACCATGCACTTAGAGAAGTACCCGTTCATCAGGCAGTCTAAAGGCTAGGACTTTTCCGTAACAGATTAGAAATGCATCGCCAACGGGTTGAGGTTTGCCGATATATCGGCACCTTCAGTACTATTTTGAGTAGGACTTTTCACCGCTACAAACTTAGGCTGAATTCAAAGCTTAACTGCTGGTACTTAAACCCATTCATTCAGGCATATTGTTGATTCCAGGTCATTTGCTTGAGTGAGTACCAGAATTGAAGGCGAGTCCCGAATTGGAATTCCTGACCCAGGCCGGAAGTCACTGAGGAGAACGAAGGGGAGGGTACACGCGTGGCTGCTTGGTGTCGGGGAGGCCACCACTCGAATGGTTGAGTGGCCACCCCGGTGGATCTGCATCCTGTCGTCAAGGGCTCCGCAGGACGAGAGGTGTATGCGCTTCAGACGCTGGCGGGAGCTTGTGGTTTCGCTTTGCGCGAGAGGATGACTGCTTCGGGAGCCCCGCCCATCCGGTGCAGTTCGTTGTGGGCGAACCCAGCATTCCTGTACATTTCGTCGTACTCGCGGAAGGTGTATGCATCGCCCTCTGCGGTGGTGGCCATCATAATCAGCGAAAACGCCGCTGGCACGGGTGGCGAAATGCGGTCGTCGTTCGGAACAAACTCCAGGGTCGCCACCACACCGCCTGGCTTCAGTGCGGCACCCACCTTTCGCATGAGAGTCTCAACAGTCTGCTTGTTGAAATGGTGATGGAAATTCGTAAT
>CAZUAX010000250.1:0-4397 GCA_964618435.1 uncultured Solibacteraceae bacterium | reverse complement strand
TCGATCCGCTCCAGCAAATCGTCCACCGTATCCTGGATGCCAATGGACACCCCGCATGGAATCTCCGGCCTGGCACCCCCGCCGATCCGCTTCCAAAGGGGTTCCTTGCGCAGGCGGGCTTCCAGGTCCCACACTGCAGTCTCCACACCACCCCGGGCCATATTGTGTCCGCGAATCCCCTTGCTGAGCGCGCCCACTTCCGCTGCGGTGGCCACCTTCTTGCCGAGTACGCGGGGTGCCACATATTCCTTCACGATTTCCCACGCAGAGTGGGTCCACTCTTCATTGAAGAAGGGATGTTCGCCGGCCGTCACTTCCCCCCAGCCGGAGATGCCGTCCTGCACCACTTCCACCAGCAGAATCCGGCGCTCGGTGGTGCGGCCAAAACTAGTTTCAAAGAAGCGCACCAAGGGCATGCGCAGCAGGTGCAGGCGGATTTCATCAATCTGAATCATTGCCATTTCGTCAACAGGTAGCCAAAATCAGTATCCGTGCGTTCCACGCCCACAATCGCCAGACCGGATGCGAATGCCCTCTGGCAATCGGCAGCAAGGCGACGTTGGGCCTCTCTTGCTACGGCGGGTTCCGTTCGCCGAAGAATTTCCATGTTTGCGGGCAGAGCAAGACGCTCCACCACCAGCGAAGCCGGGTTAGCTTCTCCGGCCGCGGCACGCGTTACCCTCTCATGCTGCAACCACCACTCCGCCACGAAGCGGTCAGTGGGAAGCCCGGTGTGCAGGGTGCTGGTGGTGCGTCCGTATTGGTTTTCCACGTATCGACGGACAATTACCCCCAAGCGCTCGATGTTGAAAAAGGCGTTACGGGGCTCCAAGGGATCAAAGGTCCACTCAATCAACTGAATCCCACTGCTTATCGCATGGTCACGCTGGAGCAGCTTCAATTTGCGGCCCAATCCAAGGTCGCGATACTCCGGCAAAACCCCCAGCATGTGGCTGTGCAGATAGTGCATGCCGCCCTTCTTGATGCCGGGCACTGCCAGCAGAAAGGCCACCATCTGGTTGCCGTCAAAAGCACCAAACACCTGGCCGCCAATCTTGGTGGCCACCACAAAGAACCGAACGGGAATGGTCTCAAGATCGGAAAAGCCCCAGATGCGGCGCTGCAGTTCCACTGCCTCCTCAAACTCGGCGCGCTGCTGCAATTCACGGATCTGGATTACGTTCGCTGTTTGGCCTCCTGCCACAAAGCCTCCATTTCTTCGAGAGACGCGGCTCCGATATCCTTTTGCTGCTCCCGCAGCCTGTGTTCGATATAGGCAAAGCGTTGGCGGAACTTCGCATTGGTGCCACGCAGCGCCTGCTCGGCGTCCACCTTCAGGAAGCGTCCCAGATTTACCAGGACGAAGATAAGGTCTCCCAATTCATCCTGAACCCGCGCAGGGTCCCCGGATTCGCGCGCTTCGGCGAACTCGGCCACTTCTTCGCGAAATTTCGCGAGCACCTCTTCGGTGGAAGGCCAGTCAAAGCCAACCTTGGCCGCCCTGCTGGTAAGCCGCTGGGCTTCCGCCAGGCCAGGCAAGGCCCGGGGCACGCTATCGAGCATGGACGCATCCTGACTGGCGTTCCCGTTGTTGGCCTTTTCGGCCCGCTTGATCTGTTCCCAATTGCGCAGTACGTCAGCGGAGGTGGGAGCATCCACCTCTCCGAACACGTGGGGATGACGCCGGATGAGCTTCTCCACAATAGAGTTGAGGCTATCCGCCACAGAGAAGCGCCCTTCGTCCTCGGCAATGCGCGCCTGAAACACCGGCTGCAGGAGCAGATCTCCCAGTTCCTCACAAAGCGCCAGCCAGTCCTCATGATCAATGGCCTCCAGCACCTCGTAGCTTTCCTCCAGAAGATACGGCTTCAAGGTGGCAAGGGTTTGCTCACGGTCCCAAGGACACCCACCGGGGCCACGGAGCCTTCGCATAATGGCGACCAATTGGGCGAATGCCTCCCCTGCAGCCCGGTCTTCGGGGGTCAATTCGATGAAATTGGAAGCGAGATTGCCCAAACTGTCAGGGTATCATGCGGGTTTAGCGCGTCCGGGTGCTATCGGATTCAGCGCTTTTTGATTCAGCGGGGATCATCCCGTCGACGCAGCGCAGGGCTCGAAAGATCCTGATTGCACCGGGACCAGGAGGAGCTCGGCGCTGAGGCGCCGGAACTGCGATTGCGGCGTCAGCACTCGGTTACGCTACGGCCCGGCATAGCCCCGGAGCGGCACTCAGAAAAGCGCCACAGGCCCCGGGAAATCGGCTTGGGTTCTGGCATGGCGTTTCCTTCCGGTGCGCGAGATGCTGAACAAATTGCTTAACCTGCTCAACGTTCGCTAAACTGGAGTTGCTTGTCTGAAACCTTCCGGCCCGATTCTGGCCTGACAAGAAATTTTTTCTTACAATTGGAGTCTGCAATCATCACACGAGTTAAGAACTGCATCTTCCTCATTGGGAGGGGCGCTCGTGGGAGTTGCAACGCCGTCCACAATCCTTCTCAGAGGGAGAGCCGCTAGCCGTATCATGAGCACCACTGCGATTCAACTGCCTTCCAGGAGCCTTTTTGGCTTCTACGACACGACGTTAGGAAAAAAACTGGTTATGGCCGTCACCGGCATGGTGATGGTGGGTTTCGTTGTCGGCCACATGGCCGGTAACTTACAGATTTTCCTGGGCGCTGATGCCTTCAACAAGTATGCGGAATTGCTGCATTCCGCCAAAGGCCTGCTCTATGGCGTAAGGGCTGTGCTGCTGGCCTCGGTAGCCTTGCACATCCTTTCAGCCATTCAACTGGCCCTAATCGCCAGACGCGCCCGTCCTCAGAATTACGTGAAGGTAACCAGCACTACGTCCACCTATGCCTCGAGGACGATGTACTGGAGCGGCCCGATTCTTGCAGTGTTTATCGTTTACCATTTGCTTCACTTCACGGTGGGCACCGTCCACCCAACGACGCCGTTCCCCGGGCACGTGGAAGCGTACCAGAACGTGATTACGGGTTTCCAATCGGTACCGGTAGCGCTGTTTTACATTTTCGCGATGGGTTTGCTGTGCCTGCACCTCTACCATGGGGTGTGGAGCATGTTCCAGTCACTGGGGCTGGCGCATCCCCGGTACACACCTATTTTCAAGAACTTGGCCGTGGTTTTGTCGCTGGTAGTTGCCGTCGGATTCTCCGCGGTACCTGTATCCGTGATGCTCGGAATTGTCCGTTAACGCAAGCATTGTCTGTTGAGGCAAGCAAGGAGTGTTTTGATGCCTGACGTATTGACGACGCCCGTCACCGCTTCCAAGCTGGACGCGCGTATTCCGGAAGGTCCCGTCCAAGACAAATGGGAAACCGCCAAATTCCAGATGAAGCTGGTGAACCCCGCGAATAAGCGGAAGTATTCGGTGATCGTAGTGGGGTCTGGATTGGCTGGCGCCGCTGGTGCAGCAAGCCTGGGCGAACTGGGCTACAACGTGAAGTGCTTTACGTTTCACGACACGCCGCGACGGGCTCACAGTATTGCCGCCCAAGGCGGGATTAACGCTGCAAAAAACTACCAGAACGACGGCGACAGCGTCTACCGGCTGTTTTACGACACGGTAAAGGGTGGCGACTACCGCGCCCGTGAAGCAAACGTCTATCGATTGGCTGAAGTAAGCGTCAACATCATTGATCAGTGCGTGGCGCAGGGCGTTCCCTTCGCTCGGGAATACGGCGGTACGCTGGCCAACCGTTCGTTCGGCGGCGCACAGGTTTCGCGTACCTTTTACGCCCGGGGCCAGACGGGCCAGCAACTCCTCCTAGGCGCTTATCAGGCCCTGATGCGCCAAGTGGCAGCGGGCAGTGTGAAGATGTACAACCGCATGGAAATGCTGGACGTTGTGGTGGTGGATGGCCGTGCGCGCGGCATCATCACCAGGCACCTGATTACCGGCGAGATTCAGGTTCATATGGCGGATGTCGTCATCCTTGGCACCGGCGGATATGGAAACGTGTTTTACCTGTCCACCAATGCCAAGGGGTCAAACGTTACGGCAGCATGGCGCGCGTACAAGCGGGGAGCCTACTTTGGCAACCCCAGCTTTACGCAGATCCATCCCACCTGCATTCCGGTGTCCGGTGACTACCAGAGCAAGCTGACACTGATGAGTGAGTCTCTGCGCAATGACGGACGCATTTGGGTTCCTAAGAACGCAGGCGACCGGCGCAGTCCCGACCAGATTCCCGAAAGCGAGCGCGATTATTTCCTGGAGCGCCGCTACCCGGCATTCGGCAATCTTGTGCCGCGCGACGTGGCTTCCCGCGCTGCGAAAGCGGTGTGCGATGAAGGCCGTGGCGTTGGCGAAACCGGATTAGGTGTTTACCTGGATTTCGGAGACTCCATCCAGCGCCTGGGCCGCAACAAGATTG
>CAZUAX010000249.1:0-4412 GCA_964618435.1 uncultured Solibacteraceae bacterium | reverse complement strand
CGAAGAGCACGTTCACACCGAGCTTCTGGAACTTCGGTTCCACACCGCTCACCAGTGGGCCGATGAAGAGGCCGGCGGCCAGCCAGGCAGTTGCAATCCAGAAGATGCCCAGTTGCACGTGCCACGTGCGTGAGACGCTATAGGGAAGGATTTCCGAGAGCTTGATGCCGTAGAAGCCATCACCTTCTACGCCATAGTGCGCGGTGACGATACCCACGGTGATTTGCACGAGAATTAGCAAGGCCACCACCCAGAAGTATTTCAGGGTGGCCCGTTGCGAGGGCGTGGCAGTCCACTGGCCCAGAGGGTCAGAAGTTGGAAGCGGGCCGTGGTCCTCCGCTTCCTTCTGTGACGCGTACCACCACACCAGCGCGCAGATACCGGCCAGCAGCATGATGATGCTTACGCCAGTCCACATTACGCTCTCACCTGTGGGCCGGTTTCCGACCAACGGTTCGTAAGGCCAATTGGAGGTATAAGAGATGTTGTCATCCGGCCGGTTCGTCGCACTGGTCCACGAGGTCCAGAAAATGAACGCAGCGAACTGGCGCATCCTTTCTGGTGAGCTTACTGTGCCCTCGTGGATGGCATAGGGTTCATCGCCCTTCATGAACACCGTCGTGTAGTGCTCGAGGTTCGCTTCGAATGCCTTTGCCCGCACAGGTTCAATGCGCAGGGTGTTTGTGGCGGCGTCGTAGTTGTTGCGGCGGTAGAGTTCCTGCAGGCGCCCCTGCAAGCGCGCCTGGTCCTCTGCGCTCAGCTTGTCGTAGGGCTGCTGATATTCCGCGCTCGCCCATTCATTGAGAACAAAGATTGCTTCCCGATGCAGCCAATCCGCCGTCCAGTCAGGAGCTACGTAACTGCCATGTCCCCAGATGGAACCAACCTGCATGCCGCCGAGCGATTGCCAAACGTTTTGTCCTCGCCCTATCTCGCCGCTGGCGATCACTTCTTTGCCACTCGTACTGACCACACGGTCTGGAATGGGAGGCATCTCCTGATAGATCCGGGTACCTATCCAACCCAGGACCACGAAGGAAACCACCACAACAACACCAAAGGATATCCATAACTTCTTCATGCCAACCCCTTAGCCTGATTCAGCAAAAATGACTTCGAGTGAGAGCGTATCAATGGCAATTCCGGCGTGCGGTGACTGAGGTCACACAATGCGCGAATCTTTACTCTTGAGTGCGAATTTCGCTGAACGGGCGTGATTCGAATGGCAGTTTTCCGGCTCGAAAGGGAGGCAGATTCCGGTTTATCGAGAACCCGTCAGGTCCGCGGGATCGAAGGCGGAGTCCACATCTAAACAGGCGAGCGAATAATTATTCAGTGGTTCGCTTGCCGCATCGCCTCCCCTCGTGTTGAAATTGTAAAGATGCGCGGGTGCGCTTCACTCGCGGCGATCGCGAGCGAACGAAGACCCTGCGCCAGGAGGCGATACGGGTTGAACAAAGCAATACTCGCTCTGGAAGATGGCCGTGTTTTTGAAGGCCAGGCATTTGGCGCGCAGACGGAGCGGGTAGGGGAAGTCGTTTTTAACACCTCCATCACCGGCTACCAGGAAATCTTTTCTGACCCCTCCTACGCCGGGCAAATCATTGTCCTCACCAACCCCCAGATTGGCAACTACGGGGCCAATTCCACGGATCCACAGGCGCTCAAGCCCTTTATCGAAGGGTTGATTGTGCGTGATTTTTCGCCCGTCGCCAGCAACTGGCGCAGCCAGCAGACAGCGGACGCCTACCTGCAAGAACATCAGATTCCCATCGGTTCCGACATGGACACGCGGACTCTGGTGCGCCACCTGCGCACCAGGGGCGTGATGCGCGGTGCGCTTTCCACCGTCCCCCAAAGCCCCGAAGCCCTGCTGGACAAAGCACGCAATGCTCCTTCAATGGCAGGCCTTGACCTGGCCACGGCAGTAAGCACCACCAAGCCCTACGCTTGGGATGAAGGAATGCCCAAGGCGAGCCCTAGTGAGCTGCTGGAAGATACGCCCCCGGCAAGGCATCATGTAGTGGCTTATGATCTCGGCATTAAGCGAAACATTCTAAGGCGCTTACGACAGAATGGCGCGCACGTTACCGTGGTACCGGCAGCCACTTTGGCCGAGGATGTTTTGGCGCTTAAGCCAGACGGCATCTTCGTCTCTAACGGGCCGGGAGACCCTGAACCCCTGGAAGCCCAGGCTGGGGAACTTCGCAAACTGCTGGGCCGGGCACCGATTTTCGGAATCTGCCTTGGCCATCAAGTACTTGGACGCGCATTGGGCGGAAAGACCTTTAAGTTGAAATTCGGCCATCGCGGCGGCAATCACCCGGTGTTGAACAAGTTAACCAATAAGGTGGAGATTACCGCGCAAAACCATGGATTCGCAGTAGATGCGGACTCACTGAGTGCAAGCGATATCGAACTTACGCACGTCAACTTGAACGACCAGACGCTGGAGGGCTTCCGGCACCGCTACTACCCGCTATTTTGTGTGCAGTATCACCCTGAGGCCTCTCCAGGCCCCAACGATTCGCTGTATCTGTTTGCAGACTTTGCCCGCATGATGGACGAGAACCCACGCTAACGATGCCACGCCGCAACGACCTTCACCGCATTCTGATTATTGGCTCCGGCCCAATTGTGATTGGGCAGGCCTGCGAGTTTGACTATTCCGGGACCCAAGCCTGCAAGGCGCTAAAGGCCGAGGGCTATGAGGTGGTGCTGGTGAATTCCAACCCCGCCACCATCATGACGGACCCTGAACTGGCAGACCGCACCTACGTGGAGCCACTCACAGTTCCTTTCCTTGAAGAGGTAATCAAACGCGAGCGGCCAGATGCTCTGCTCTCCACCGTTGGCGGCCAAACAGGCCTGAATCTTTCGGTGGCTCTTGCCGAGGCAGGAATTCTGGACAAGTACGGCGTGGAGTTGATTGGCGCGAAGATCGAAGCCATCAAGAAGGCCGAAGACCGGCTTTTGTTCAAGGATGCGATGAACAAGATCGGCCTCGCCACCCCGCTTTCGCGGCTGGTGAAAAGCGTGGAAGAGGGCCTGGATTTCATCGACAAGATTGGATACCCGGCTATCCTGCGGCCAAGTTTCACCCTTGGTGGCACCGGCGGAGGCATCGCCTACAATCGCGAGGAACTCATTGAGATCCTCGAGCGTGGCCTCGACCTCTCGCCCGTCCATGAAACCCTCATGGAAGAGAGCGCCCTGGGCTGGAAGGAATACGAGCTTGAGGTGATGCGCGACCTGGCCGATAACGCCATCATCGTCTGTTCGATCGAAAACTTCGACCCGATGGGAGTCCATACCGGTGACTCCATTACGGTAGCCCCCGCGCAGACCTTGACCGACCGCGAGTACCAAATGATGCGCGATGGGGCGCTGGCATGCTTACGCGAAATCGGCGTGGATACAGGCGGTTCCAACGTGCAGTTCGCCATCAATCCGGAAGACGGTCGGATGGTGGTGATAGAGATGAACCCGCGCGTTTCGCGAAGTTCGGCCCTTGCCTCGAAGGCCACGGGATTCCCCATCGCGAAGATTGCGGCGAAACTTGCCGTGGGCTACCGGCTGGACGAAATCGCCAATGACATTACACTCAAGACGCCAGCTTGCTTTGAACCCACCCTTGACTATGTGGTGGTGAAAATCCCACGGTGGCAGTTTGAGAAATTCCCAGGAAGCGACCCCACCCTTGGCACCCAGATGAAGAGTGTGGGCGAGGTAATGTCCATCGGCCGCACCTTCAAGCAGGCACTGTCAAAGGGCATCCGCAGCCTTGAAACCGGCAAGAGTGCCAATGCTGAGGAGGCGCTGGATGAATCGCTGATCGCACAGAAACTCATCACGCCCACCCCGGACCGCCTCAATTACCTTCGCTTCGCCCTCGAAAAGGGTTACACCGTGGATGACATTCACGAGATGACCAAAATCGACCCCTGGTTCTTGCGGCAGATGTCGGACGTGGTGAATGAGTTGCCGCTATTGCGGGAGGCGCACGCGAGCTGGCAGGCGGACGCCGATCTCCTGCGGCATGCCAAGCGCATGGGCTTCTCTGACGCACAGCTCGCCAATGCCTGGGGCACGACGGAACTGGATGTACGAACCAAGAGGAAGGAAGCGGGGGTACAAGCGGTCTTCAACCGGGTGGACACCTGCGCCGCGGAGTTTGAGAGCTTCACTCCCTACCTCTATTCCAGCTACGAATCTGAATGCGAGTCGGAACCCACCGACCGCCCCAAGGTTATGATTCTGGGCAGTGGTCCGAACCGTATCGGCCAGGGCATAGAGTTTGATTACTGCTGTTGCCATGCGTCATTCGCACTGCAGGATTTTGACCATGAATCCATCATGGTGAACTGCAACCCGGAGACGGTATCCACGGATTACGACACCAGCGATCGCCT
>CAZUAX010000248.1:0-4453 GCA_964618435.1 uncultured Solibacteraceae bacterium | reverse complement strand
GGCTGAAAGATTGGCCGCGGCGTCAATGGCTAATCCGTATATCCTGGAGTGTGGCGCCTGCGGGCGCGAGCATACGCTAAATGGCAAAAATCAGAGTGAAATCCTCGAGCAGGGCGTCCAAAACGAAGCCCGGATTGTTTCGCGAGAACCTGCGCGCGCTGCCGTGCCTGGTGGTTGTCATCCTAGGCATGGTGCTGGTGTTCTACGTATTCTATTTGGGATTGAGAGGTAGCTGAAGGCATGCGCAGTGACGGCAGAGAAGCAGACCAGATGCGTCCGGTGACGATTGTTCCGGATTACCTGAAGACAGCGGAAGGCAGTGTGCTGATCGAGTTCGGCAACACGCGCGTACTGTGCGCGGCAACAGTGGAAGAGAGCGTGCCGCCGTTCAAGAAAAACAGCGGTGAAGGCTGGGTGACGGCTGAGTATTCCATGCTTCCGCGCTCCACGGTAACCCGCACGCCGCGCGAGGTAAATAAGGGGCGGCAGTCCGGGCGCACGCTGGAAATCCAGCGGCTCATCGGACGATCGCTGCGGGCCATTGTGGACTTGCGCAAGTTGGGGGAGCGGTCAATTATCGTGGACTGTGATGTGCTGCAGGCCGATGGCGGCACACGCACAGCCTCCATCACGGGAGCGATGATCGCACTTGGAATGGTAGTGAACCGGCTGCAGGAAGCGCGCATGACCCCGGCAGGAGTGCTGTTGGATAGCGTGGCGGCAATCAGCGTTGGCATTGTGGATGGCACCCCCATGCTGGACCTCTGCTACACCGAGGATTCCCGAGCGGATGTAGACATGAACGTAGTGCTAACCGGTGCTGGACGCTACGTGGAACTGCAGTCCACCGCGGAACAGAACGCATTTGACGACCATCAACTGCAGGAGATGATTGCCCTTTCGAGGAAGGGTATTGCGGAACTGAACGCACTGCAGCGGAAGTATTTCACGTTGTGAAGAAGATCTACGTAGCCTCCTCAAACCCGGGCAAGCTGCGCGAATTCCAGCAGGCAGCGGACGGGCGCGACCACCACCACATTGCGATTGCCGCACTTGGCCTGCCGCCGGGAACACCCTCGCCGGAAGAGCACGGGGACACCTTTGAAGCGAACGCCGCTATCAAGGCCCTGTACTACAGCAACTTCACCCAAGAGATGGTATTCGCTGACGATTCCGGTCTGGAAGTAGATGCCCTGGGTGGAGAGCCAGGGATCTATTCTGCGCGCTATGCGGGGGACGGAGCCGGCGACGCGGCGAATAACGCATTGGTGCTGGAGCGCATGCGCGGGATTTCCCAGCGCACGGCAAGGTTTGTGTGCGCGATTGCCGTCGCACAAGCAGGTGAACTGCTCGCAACCTTCCGGGGAACCATCGAGGGCGAACTGCTGGAGAACCCGCGAGGCGATGGTGGTTTCGGTTATGACCCGTTGTTCTTGTATCCACCGCTTGGGCGCAGCACGGCAGAGCTGACGGCCGAAGAGAAAATGAAAGTGAGCCACCGCGGACAGGCCATCGCGAAAATGTTGGACTGGCTGCGGCAGACAGAGTAGCGGCAGAACGGGTGGCAACTCTGGTTAGCGACGCTGGCGTAAACCTAGCGCGCCTCAAGCGGCAGCCAGGCGCGGCCATCCGGGTTGCCTTTATAGTCCGCACGGGGGCGGATGAGGCGATTGTTGGCGTATTGCTCAAGCACATGGGCAATGTAGCCTGACATGCGGCTGATGCCGAAGATGGGCGTGTACATGTCTACTGGAATGCCCATCGCGTAATAGGCCGTTGCCGAGTAGAAATCCACGTTCGGATAGATGGGCTTGAGGCTCTTCACCGTATCTTCAATGCGACGCGAAATATCGTAGAGATGCTGCTGGCCCGCGGCACGGCTAAGCTGCTCGGCCAAGGCGCGCAGGTGGGTGGCGCGGGGGTCTTCCGTGCGGTAGACACGATGACCAAAACCAGGCATCTTGTCTTTACGGGCAAAGGTGTCTCGCACGAAAACCTCGCCTTCCTCCGGGGTCTTCAGCTTCAGCAATAGCTGGATGACTTGCTCGTTGGCGCCGCCGTGCAGGGGGCCCTTGAGGGTGGCGAGTCCGGCAGTGCAGGCTGCATAAAGGTCACTGAGTGTGGCAGCGGCGACACGCGCGGCGAAGGTAGACGCGTTGAACTCATGATCGGCGTGCAGAATCAGCGCCACATCCAGAGCGCGCACGGCTTCGGGCAGGGGTTGCTTGCCTGTGAGCATGTAGAGGAAGTTGGCGGCGTAGCCCAGCTTATCGCAGGGCTCCACCGGACGAGCTCCTTTACGAAGTCGCTCAAAATCGGCCACGATGGTGGCGGTCTTGGCCATCAGGCGGAAAGCCTTACGTCGATTGGCCTCGGGACTATGCGCGGCGGATTCCGGGTCGTACTGGGCGAGCATTGATACGGCTGTGCGCATCACGTCCATGGGAGGCGCCAGGGGCACGCTGCCGAGGTAGTGGCGGACGCCCTCCGGCAGATGCCGCTGGCTCAACAGTTCCTGGCTAAAGGCGGAGAGGTCCCGGGCGGTGGGAAGGTAACCATGCCATAGCAGGTAGATGACTTCCTCAAAGGAAGCGCATTCCGCCAATACATGAATGTTGTAGCCCTGGTAGCTGAGAATTCCCTTGTGTCCATCGATGTAGCAGATGGAACTCTCCGCTGCGATGACGCCTTCCAAACCTGCGCTGGGTGTGCTCATGGTGATTCTGCGAACTATCCAGCATAACAGGATGGCAGTGGCGGAACAGACTGGTACGCGCGCATCACCTTTGCGTAGAAACTTACCGCCCCTCCGTGGCGAGGGGCTTCGCACGGCCGTGGCATCCGCGCTGGAAGATCGCGACGGATACCGATATACTTCCCGGAGGCAATTGCCGTAGCAGGAGACCAGGAATGCAGAATAATCCAGCAAACGGACAGTGGAACCGGCGAGACTTTTTGCGGAGTGCAGGCATGGGGGCGGCAGCACTGGGGGCAGGCGCGCTTGGCAGCTGCGGAGGTCGCAGCAGTGGCCCGCCAAACTTCGTGTTGATTTTCCTGGACGATTCCGGATACGGGGATTTCCGGCCTTTCGGTCGGCCGCCATACCCCACCCCGAATGTGGAGCGTCTGGCCTTGGGCGGGTGCCGCTTCATGAACTTCTATGTGCCTCAGGCCATCTGCTCGGCTTCGCGATCCGCATTGATGACTGGCTGCTACCCTGGGCGCACGAAGGTATTTGGAGCGCATGGCCCACGGGCTCGCGGGCTGGACCCCGGCTTTGCCACCATGGGCGAGGTGCTGAAGACGGCGGGCTATGCGACGGGCGTCTTCGGCAAGTGGCATATTGGCGATCAACCAGAAACCCGCCCCCCAGCTCGCGGCTTCGATGAGTCCAGCGGCCTGATGTACTCCAACGATATGTGGGAATTTCATCCGGAGCGGCCCGAGAACTATAGCCAGTACCCTCTGCAGTTCTGGAAAAACGGCGAGATCAAAGTAGAACGGGTAACCAAGGAGCACCAACCCTTCCTTACCACCTGGGCCACTGAGGACGCCGTAGACTTCATCACCCGGCACAAGAGCCAGCCCTTCCTTTGCTACGTGCCATATTCCATGCCCCATGTGCCGCTCTTCGTAAGCGACAAGTTCAAAGACAAGTCCGGGATGGGGTTGTACGCGGACGTGATGATGGAAATTGACTGGGGCGTGGGCGAGATCATGAACGCTCTGCGTGACAACGGTCTGGAGGACAACACAATGGTGGTGTTTACCTCCGACAACGGCCCCTGGACTTCGTATGGTAACCACTCTGGAACCACCCCGTTTAGGGAGGCAAAAGGGACCGGCTTTGATGGGGGCACACGCAGCGCCACCATCATGCGATATCCGGGCAAGATTAACGCGGGCTGCATGAGCACCCGCGCGGCATGCACAGTGGACCTGATGCCCACGTTTGCCCACCTCGCAGGCGCGCAGCTACCCGGCAACCCGGTGGATGGCAAGAACCTCTGGGACCTGATTGTGGGCACGCCAGGTGCCGTCAACCCGCACGAGTATTACCCCTTCTCCACCGGTAGGAATTTCGAGGGCGTGCTGAGCGGCGATGGAAAGTGGAAATTGCATCTTCCACATAGCTATCGGGTGTTGGTGGAGCCGGGCAACGACGGCGCAGCGGGCAAGTACACGCAGGCCCAGATTGGGCTCTCCCTCTTTGATATGCAGAACGACCCGAAGGAAACCACCAACGTGATCGACAAGTATCCGGAGGTGGCAGAGCGGCTGCAGGAGTATGCCCGCAAGCATCAGGAAGAGTTTTACGCTGCTGGCTGACGGCATCGGCCAAGAAGGGGCTTTGGCGCTTCCCGTGGCGACGAACGGAGTCGCGGCTCGTGACGACAAAGCCTGGAATGATACGATGATGCGTTGATTCTGGAGGTGATGATGGATCGTAGAG
>CAZUAX010000247.1:2655-4492 GCA_964618435.1 uncultured Solibacteraceae bacterium | reverse complement strand
GGGGAAGGCCAGGCGGCCTGCTGCGCGTCTGTTTGCGGCTGTGGCGAATCGGATCCCATCACGTCCAACCTTTACGGCCTTGCCGATGCCTCTGCCGTTCCTGATACCGCCATGCTTGCCTCGCTTGGCTGCGGAAACCCCACTGCTCTGGCGGAACTAATGCCGGGCGAAGTGGTCCTCGACCTTGGCTCCGGCGGCGGCATCGATGTCCTGCTTTCTGCCCGCCGGGTTGGCCCCACCGGTAAGGCCTATGGCCTGGACATGACCGACGAAATGCTTGCCCTTGCCCGCGACAACCAGCGCAAGGCGGGCGTCGAAAACGTGGAGTTTCTGAAGGGCGAAATTGAGGACATTCCCCTGCCGGATTCCTCCGTCGACGTCATCATCTCCAATTGCGTGATCAACCTCTCCGCCGACAAGGATCTCGTTCTACGCGAGGCCTTCCGCGTTCTGAAACCTGGTGGTCGTTTCGCGGTTGCCGATGTTGTGGTTAAGGGCGGAGTCCCTGCCGAAATCCGTCGCCACATGGAACTCTGGGTTGGCTGCATCGCCGGTGCCCTTGAAGAAACTGAATATCAGCAGAAGCTCTCGGGAGCAGGTTTCCAGGAGGTTTCCATCGAGCCAACTCGCATCTATCGCGCTGACGATGCCCGCGCCTTCCTCGCAAGTGCGGGTGTAGAGGACTTCAATCACGTTGCGGCAGAGGTAGATGGCAAGTTCTTCAGCGCCTTTGTGCGCGCCGTGAAGCCTTCCTAGCTGGGAAGCGACGCGAATCTCCTTTAATGCCAATTGAGCGCGGATTCGTGGTCACTCAGCAAAATCCGTCACCAATGCTCGGGAACTCCATGGATTGCCTGAACTCCGGAATTTCAACGATGGAGCACAGTGCGGTTCCCTGAAACCTCAAACCTCACCGTCCCCGAGACCTACTACGGTGCGATTGTGATGGCAGCGCAGGCACTTGGATAGTGTGTGGAGTACCAGCGGGTAACCGAAGCAGAGAAATATCGGTAGAGATTCAGTACTAGTGATACTAGGCACCTCGCCTAACAAGTGTTAATCTATGTTAACAATCGAGAAACACTTCTAACCCGGGATTTTTACTCATGCGCATTGTTCTTTCTGGAAAACTGCTCGCACTTTCTCTGCTTTTCGTTTCCTTTGGCTCAGCGGCGACTCTTTTTTTTGAAGACTTTAGCAATAACTCTGCAGGCTGGTCACTCGGTCCAAACTGGCAGATTGGACCGGCGACCGCCGGATGCGGAGACCCTGGCACAGACGCCAGCGGCGTCGCAGGAGGTGGAGTGGCTGGAGTTGTTTTGGGTGGCTGCGCGCCGACATTCATGCACGATTTCTACTACCTCACAAGCCCGATGCTCAACATTGCGGGAGACGGTCCGATCACGCTCTCGTTTGAGCGCCACCTCTCTAGCGACTACACCCCTTACATGAAAAACGTGGTGCAGATTTTCGACGGTTCCAACTGGATCACTATCTGGGAGACATTTGGATCCCCCGGCGTGGACGACAGCGCATGGCAACTGCAGAGCTACGAGATCACTGCTTACGCAAACGCGAACCTGCAGGTCCGCTGGGGGTACAACGTCGCTTCTTCCGGCGCGTTTTCTCGGGGGTCCTGGAATATTGACAATGTTACGATTTCGGACGCGTCGGAGAGTGCGGCTATTCCGGAACCGTCTACAGTTCTCCTGCTGGGGTGTGGGCTTATGGCGTTCGGGATTCTGCGGCGACGCACGCACTGACCGGCACATTAGTCCGCTTAGAGGATGGACTCGGTATTCGGTGTGAATCCGCAGGTGGTTTCCCACTCGGAAAT
>CAZUAX010000247.1:0-2555 GCA_964618435.1 uncultured Solibacteraceae bacterium | reverse complement strand
CAGCCAGTTCACGCAGCAAGGCGGCGCTATCGCCGCGATAGGCGCTGCCGTGCTGGCAGGCAAGCACTTGCGGGTTCAGGGCAGCCAGTCGCTCCAGGGTAGCCGTGGTGCTGGTGGCGTGCGCGTAGTAATCCATCATGCCGCGCATGGCTTCACTGGCGCTAAGCACCTCAGATTCTGTGACAGGGGGAGGATCCCCACCTGGTTGTGTGAAGAGATCCCCACAGAGTAAGGTCTTCGTGGAGATATCAAAAAGCACGCCACAGTCCCACCCGTGAGGGACGTGTGGCGTGTAGATCCAGCGCAAACGGCGGTCCCCGATGCTGAACTCCTCGCCATCGCCCAGCGCACGCACAGGCCGGATGGCAAAGTCGTTCAGCGAGGTGAGGACACCGATTTCGGTGCCGAAGGCGGTTGCCTCCGGCGCCGCCGCGAGGAATTCATTGAGGGCTCCGAATTCGTCGCCTTCAAAGTGGGAGCCGCCCACCCAGCGGAGATTCTCCACGGGCATCACCTTGCGGATGGCTTCCAGGGTGATGGGAAACAGCTTGCGGTAACCGGTGTGGAACAACAGAGGCTCCTCTCCAGTGATGAGGTAGGAACTGAACGTGAATCCCCCGGGAAGGACATCCATTGGCGTACAGATGCGATAGATGCCATCGGCAACTTCATCCACACGAGTTCCGGTCTGCTGATTCGTGATCATGAGTGGTCTCCTTTGATTTGGCTGGGTGACGGATTGGGCTGGCTGATGAATCGGGTTGATTGGCAATCCGCGGGTGGTGGGCCCTGCGGCGCTGGCCAAGTTCGTCAGCTATTGGCTGTCCGCGGATGGCCCATAGATGCCGGGTACTTTGCCACCCATGGGGCGTAGGTAGGTGCTGAGCTGACCGCGGTGGTGGACGGAGTGGCTCACCGTCATTGCCAGAAATTCCAACGCAGAAGCCTGGATCATGCCAAACATGTCGATGGTGCCTGTGAGCGATTCGCCGGAAAGCGCGCGTACCCGAGCGACCGCTGGGGGAAGGTGCTGCTTGTAGTGGGCAACGGCGTCGGCAGGAGTGAAGATGCCGCAGACGTCGGAATCGTCCGGTGGGGGCACGAACTCGCCGTTCGTGATGCAGTTCAGCAGCCACTCGTCTTCCAGGACGATGTGGCGAACCAGACCCAGGGCGGTCTTGGACTTATCGTCCGGCTGGTAATCGAGATGATCCGCGGGCACCGCTTCCAGGACGCGGACAGTGGTTTGCATTTCATTCTCGAAATTCGAAATCAAAAAACTGGCAATAATTTCTGCTTCGTTTGCAGTCACAGGATGTTCCTCTCTTGGGGTGAATTAGGTTCGCGCAGGCTTGCTTACAGGCCATCGAAGGGGCTGTCGCGCGCACGCAACGGGAATGTGTAACGACTTGGGCTGACGTTACACATACAATGCAAACTAATGATAAGAGAATTAGCCGATGCTGAACTGGTGCTACAGATTGCGACTGGGAACGACCGGGCTGCGGAAACCGAGTTATTCGTCCGGATGGCTGAGCGGATCAGGCTGTATGGCCTGCGCCATTTGCGAGATCCACACGCCGCCGACGACCTGACGCAGCAGGTGCTGGTGACCACGCTGGAATCGCTGCGGGCGGGCCGCCTAAAGGAACCCGAGAAACTTGCGCCGTTCGTACTGGGCATCTGCAGGATGACGGTGCTGGATGCGCGGCGCTCCGCACAAAGAAAGCAACGACTGCTGGAGAAGCATTGGCCAGAACTGGTGAGGCCGGCGCAGACTTCCATGCCAGAAGTTGACCATGACCTCCTGCGGCGATGCATTCAGAATCTGGGGGAGCGTGAGCGCTCCGTGGTGGTGATGAGCTTTTATGACGAACAGACCGGCGCGGATGTGGCCAGCTTCCTGGGAGTGTCGGAATCGAATGTCCGGGTGATCCGGCATCGTGCCATCCACCGCCTGCGCCATTGCATGGGGGTGGCGGCATGAACTGCCTGGATCCCATTGACGTTTCCATGCTCGCGGACTATTGGATTGGCGTGCTCGCGGACACGGAAGCAGAAGCGGTGGAAGTACACCTTCTGTGCTGCGACGAATGTGGCGCGCGGCTGCGGGAGGTAATCGCCCTGGCTGAAGCCGTCCGCAGCCTGGCGCGGGAGGGCTCACTGCGGATGGTGGTGAGCGATCGCTTTGTCGAGAGGATGAAGCAGGATGGCCTCTGCGTTCGGGAGTATCAACTGAACGAGGGAGACAGCGTGCAGTGTACCGTGACGGCCGAGGATGACATGCTGGTGGCACGGTTGGCGGCAGACCTCCAGGAATCTGCCCGTGTCGATCTCTGCCTGTGCGACAGGCATGGCTTGGAACAGGCGCGACTGATGGATATTCCCGCGAAGCCGGGAGCGGCTGGCATCGTTCTGCAGGAATCGATTCTGTGGGCCAAAGAGTTGCCCAGCACAGAGATGAGATTGCGCCTGGTTAGGCGCGATGACGCAGGCGCTGAGCAGTTGCTGGGCGAATACACGTTTCACCACACACGGTCGATGCCCGGCCCCGG
>CAZUAX010000246.1:0-4501 GCA_964618435.1 uncultured Solibacteraceae bacterium | reverse complement strand
ACTTGCGGCGTTTATGGCCCGGAGGGCATCCATACCGCCCACGGCAACTTTGTGGAGACGATGCTTCGTAACGCGCATTCAGGGCGCCAATTGCGTGTGGTCACCGACACCATTGCCTCGCCTACCTTCGCTCCAGCGCTAGCCGAAAAGGCGGTTGCGCTGGTGGGCGACAAGCGATTTGGACTGTATCACGCAGGTGGGGGAGAGGCGATTTCCTGGTTCGACTTTGCGACCACTATCTTTGACGTTTGCCAGTTGCCCGCTGAGCTAGCGCCTACCACGCGGGCAGAGTATCCTACCCAAGCGGAGCGGCCTCTGTTTTCGGCGCTCTCGAACGCAAAGTTGGAGAACGACGGATATGGACACATGCCCACCGTGCGGGAAGCCTTGGTCGCGTATTTCGACCGGCGCGAGGACGCCTTGCGGCAGGGGAATCGCGGCCAGTAGGACCAAACCTAGGGTTCTGTTACCGCGTAATATCCTTTGCGCGTTTGCACCTTCAAGCCCTTACGGGCCACGCGCAGGTCAATCTGCCGGAAGGATCCATCCCGGTTGCTATCTGTAGGCGTGTAGCCAATGGAATACTGGTTGCGCAACTCGTCCTGGATGGCTTGGAAGATCTCCGTGAGTGGCTGGTTGCGCTTCGGCTTGAACAGAGTGCCACCCGTTTCGTTGGCCATTTTCCCAAGGTCATAATCGGCTGTCCCCAAACTAAAGGGTCCATAGAAACCCATGTCGTAGTGCAGGATGCTGTAAACCACCACATCGGAAAGATGGGCTTCGCGCAGGGCTTCTTTAATGTCCACCTTGCTACCCTGGTCCACGCCATCGGTAATGAGGATGAGCGCTTTGCGTCCCACGGCAGGCCGCAGCATTTCTTTCGCAGCAAGATATACCGCATCGAACAGCACTGTGCCACGCGGAGTGCTATTGGGATTGGTCCCCGGGGTAACCGGGCTGTAAGCCGCACCTCGCACCTGGATGTTCTTTAGGCTTCTGGTGAGCAGACGCTGGCTGGACGTGAGGTCCTGCTCAAGGCGCGTGTCCGGCCCAAAGGTGATCACAAACGCCAAATCGTTGTCATCAATTACCTGCTCGATGAATGCCTGTGCACTGCGCTTTTCCTCTTCGATCAAGTTCTCCTGGCTCACGCTCACGTCGATGATAAGCCCCAGCGTCAATGGAAGATCTGCTTCGGCAGTGAAATAGCGTATCTCCTGTTGCTTTCCATCTTCCTTGAGGGTGAAATCTTCCTTCGTGAGATTAGGAATGAACTTGCCCTGTTTGTCGCGCACACTCGCCAGGATGTTCACGACTTGGACATCCATGGAAATGACTGCCCCGGAGTCGGTAACAATCGCATCACCCGGCTGCGTAGCGGGCGGTTTCGCGCGATCTGCAGGATTTGGCTTCAGTGGCTTGAACTGGGCGCTTGCCGCACCCGTCAGCCAAAGAACAATCGCCACCGCGAATAGTGAACGGCGCATGCATACCCCCCGTATACTTTCGTAGATGTCCGGGGTGGGGCAATTGTTACGAACACTTTTCCCCGAAGGCACAGGAGTTGGGCGCTCTTGTCGCCACAAGGAGGCAGCTATGGGGCTCTTCATTTGCCGCTAGGCCCGCCGCTTCAGAATCGTGACACCCAGAGGTGGCAGCGTCAACTGCACACTGTAACCGCGCCCGTGAGTGGGCACGGCATCAGCCATAACGGCGCCGTTCACCACGCCACTGCCCCAGAACTCCGTGTCATCGGTATTGATGAGTTCGTCGTACCAGCCTTCCTCGGGAACGCCAATGCGATAACCATAGCGCACGGCGGGGGTAAAGTTGCACACCACCACCAGATAGTTGTCAGGATTCTCCGCGCGGCGCAGGAACGAGATCACCGAGTTGTCGACATCATGAACGTCGATCCACTCGAAGCCCGTCCAATGGAAGTCCACCTCATGCAACGCAGGTTCCTGCCGGTACAATTCATTGAGCTTTTTCAGGGTAAGTTGGAGGCCACGGTGTGGCGGGAATTGCAGAAGCTCCCACTTTACCTGGGAGCCGCAAGCCCACTCCTCGTATTGGCCCACGTCGCTGCCCATGAACAGCAGCTTCTTGCCGGGGTGGGTAAACATATAGGCCATGAAGGCACGGCCGTTAGCAAATCGCTGCCATTCATCGCCGGGCATCTTGCCGAGCAGGGACCCTTTGCCATGTACTACTTCATCATGGGAAATCGGCAGAATGAAGTTTTCCGAGAAGGCGTAAAGCAAACTAAAGGTAACGCTGTTCTGGTGGAACTTCCGGAAGACCGGATCCTTTTCGAAGTAGGCCAGCATGTCATGCATCCAGCCCATGTTCCACTTGAAGGTAAAGCCAATGCCGCCAAGATAAACCGGCCGTGAAATACCCGGAAACGCGGTGCTTTCTTCAGCAGCGGTCACCACGCCCGGAATCTGATGGGCGAGTTCGTTGAAACGGCGCAACACGTCCATGGCTTCCAGGTTCTCGTTGCCGCCATACTGGTTGGGGATCCATTGTCCATCCTCGCGCGAGTAATCGAGATAAAGCATGGAGGCCACGGCATCCACACGCAGTCCGTCAATGTGATACTTGCGCAGCCAAAACAGGGCATTCGAAATCAGGAAGGTTTTTACCTCGTTGCGCCCATAATTGAAGATCAGCGTTCCCCAGTCTTTGTGCTCGCCCATACGTGGGTCAGCGTGCTCATAGAGATGGGTGCCATCGAAATAGGCCAACCCGTGCGCATCCTTGGGAAAGTGTCCAGGCACCCAGTCCACGTAGACGCCCACGCCGTTCTGGTGGCATTGGTCCACGAAGTACATGAAGTCATCGGGTGTGCCGAAGCGGGAGGTAGGAGCGTAGTAGCCCACCACCTGGTAGCCCCAAGAGCCGCTGAAGGGGTGCTCCGCCACAGGCAGGAGTTCAATGTGCGTGAAGCCCATCTCCTTCACGTAGGGAATGAGGGTCTTGCAGAGCTCCCGATAGCTTAGCCAGTAGCCCTCCGGGCTACGCAGCCAGCTTTCGAGGTGAACCTCGTAGATGGAAATGGGCTCCTTAAGGTAGTCCTTTTGGGCACGCTCCTCCATCCACCCGCTGTCGTTCCACTGATACTGGTCAACGTCCCAGACAATCGAGGCAGATTTCGGCGGCACTTCCATGTAGAAGCCGTAGGGGTCTGCCTTCAACTGTTTGTAGCCCTGGAACCGGCTACGGACAAAATACTTGTAGGAAGTACCCCGGCCGAGGCCGGGGATGAAAATTTCCCAAAGGCCGCCATCGCGGAGGCGCATCGGGTGGCGGCGCGTGTCCCAGTCATTGAACTCGCCAACCACGGAAACCAGTTCGGCATTGGGAGCCCAAACTACAAAGCTGGTGCCCGCCACTCCTTCCATCTCGACGAGGTGCGCACCCATTTTGCTGTAAGTCTCAGAATGTGTGCCTTCGCCGTGGAGGTGAATATCGAAGTCGCTCAGAATAGTGGGGAACCGGTAAGGGTCGTCTATGTCAATGCTGCCGCCATGGATGCGATGGACACGATACCGATACGTTCCAAGCTCATCGGCACCACGCCACTGGAAAAGCCCTTGTGGGTGGATTCGCTGCATCGGGTGCACCTGGCCATTTGCCAGCACATCCACCGATTCTGCCTGTGGCTGAAACGTGGTGATGGTCCACACGGAAGCAGCTTTGCGACCTTTACCCTCCTTTTCCTGATGTGGTCCAAGAACCGCGAAGGGATTTGTGTGGTATCCGCCAACAATGGCTTCCATGACTTCTGGTCTCATTGCGCCTTATTATCTCAGTATTGACTACCGATTCCTCAACAATGCGGCAACCCATCGAATTTCTCGAGAAGCTCCCCAAAGCGGAGTTGCACCTTCACTTGGAAGGAGCAGCCGAACCGCAAGTGATCCAGCGCATCCAGCCTGCACTTAGTCTTGAGGAAATCCGTGGCCACTACCGCTATAGTGACTTCCCTGCGTTCCTGCAGAGCTTCAAGTGGGTGGCCAGGCATCTCGCGCACCCAGAGCACTACGCGATGGTGGCCGAGGACTTGTTTGCCAGGCTTCGCGCGCAGAATGTGCGTTATGCGGAAGTGATGCTCTCGGTGGGCGTACTGTTCTGGAAGGGCCAGGATGCGGCGGCAACCTTTGAGGCGTTGCATGAAGCCGCAAGGCATGCGGGGTTTCCCGTACGTTGGATATTTGATGCCATCCGCCAGTTCCCCGTAGAGGATGCAAGGCGCGTAGTTCAGCTGGCGCTGCGATACCAGCATCGCGGGGTGGTGGCTTTCGGAATTGGCGGGAATGAGGAACTTGGCCCCGCCCGCAACTTCCACACGGTTTTTGCGGAGGCGCGAGAGGCGGGTTTGAGGCTTACGATTCATGGTGGTGAGAGTACTGGTCCGGCGTCTATGTGGGAGGCTCTCGACGGCGGTGCGGAGCGCATCGGCCACGGCATCCGCGCGGTGGATGATCCAGCACTT
>CAZUAX010000245.1:0-4741 GCA_964618435.1 uncultured Solibacteraceae bacterium | reverse complement strand
AGGTCTTTGGTTCTATCGAAGGCGACAGCCGCATCGCCCTTCATGTCGACGACCTCGGCCACACGAATACCAGGAAACGCTTCCAGCGCCGCGCGATAGCCGCTGAGTCGTTCGGCGAGATTCTGCTGTCCCTCAATGGTGTAGAAGGCGACGTTACCCTTGCCGTTGAGAAGCTTGCCCAAGAGGCGTCCGCCCATCTGGCCTGCCTGGAAGTTATTGGTACCGACAAAGAAGAGGCGCTGGCTGTCTGGAACGTCGGCGTCGAGAGTAACTACGGGAATGCCGGCTGCAACAGCAGCGTCAATTTCGGGCTTCATCACTTCCGCATTGCCGGCGGAGACCAGAATACCTGCAGGCTTCGCGGCGACAATGCGGCGGAATTCGTCACGTTGCGCGTTGGCGTCGTAGGTGTCCGGGCCAACAATATCCGCCTGCACCCGCAGTTCGCGCGCTGCGCGGCTCAATCCGGATGCGGCTTCCTGCCAGTAAGGGATCTTCGTGTTGGTCGCCACCAGGTAATACTTTTCGGCGGATGAGTGCCGCACTTCGCTGCCGCAACCCACCAGCATCAAGGCCAGAAGGGAGAGCAAGGCCGTTGTTCGTTTCATGTCAAAGACTCCATGTAGTTTTGCAAAAGATGTATTCGTGCCAAGGTCCATCAAAAAAAGTAATTTCCGCGGCGCAGCCGCACCGACAGGAAAAGACAAGACCGTATGAATTTGCTTGCAGTGTACGCCTCCAGGAGGCTCACCGCAAGTCAATTCAGAATTCCAGCAAGCTTTCAGACGCGGCGGAAAGCGCCCGTCAATCGAGCGCAGCCAGTTCACCAGGCACAATCTGCCGGGTGCGCGGGAGGTAGCCGCGGACGCTCAAATAACCCACCAGGCTGACGAGGCCTACGAAAACAACCAGCTTCAGAATGTCCGTGGTCCGGTTGAGGGGCAGCGCAAGATACAGAAACCACACCACGGGCTGCGTGATGCACATCGCCCAAACAGTGCCATAAAAATATCGGCGTTCGTGGCCTTCCCCGGAAGTAGAGGGCTTCACTCGCGGAAGCTTGCCCAAGGCGCCAAGGATCCAAATAGGGATTACCAAGGGGAAGTAAGCATATTGGTAAATCTGCTTCAGCATCCAGGTTCCCGTGATGACGGCGGTAACCAGGCCTGCCAGGTTTAGCACGCCATAGGAGACGGCGGCACCCCAGGCGAAGGTGTAACAGACGCGGCGGTACAGAGGGTTTGGGCGATCTTCAGTGAAACGGATAATGTAGGGCGCGGGTTCGCAGCCGGGCAGTTTCCCACGCAAGCCGGCAATGCCAGTGCCAATCATCACAACCAGCAGCCACCACTTCATGGAGCTGTCAAAGCCGTTGGCAAAAAGCTCAAAGGTAAGTGGACCGGGGATCAGGAAGAACACGAAGATCCAGATGGGCCAGTGGTTCACGCGGTAGTAACCCTTGTTTCGGGTACGGATTTTCCGTTCGGTATCCAATTGGACCTTGACGAAGGATTTCTGGGGCGCTTCGGTGCTCATGGCGAAGCTATCAGTGTGCCACATGAATGGCTTGAGATCAGCGGCAATTGCACTCTGTTGACGGCACCGCGAGCTAACCAGAGCAATTTCGCGACCACGCTGGTGCGCGTTGCAGCACCGGAGCTGTGTCCCTGATAATGAGCGCTATGTTTCTGCGCATGCTGGCTGGCTTGTTTTTGGTAGCTGCTCTGTCTACGGGGCAGGTTGCGGATTTGGTGGTGACCGGGGCACGGGTGTACACCGTGAATCCGGCACAACCCACAGCCTCCGCGGTTGCCGTGAAGGCGGGGCGCATTCTCGCCGTCGGGGATAACCTGCAGACCCACATTGGGCCTTCCACTCAGGTGATCGACGCTGGAGGAGCTGCCCTGATTCCAGGTTTGATTGACTCGCACGTGCACCTTGCGGGGCTGGGGCAGGCCCTGGAGATCCTTGATCTGCGTGAGGCTGCAAGCATTGAGGAAGTCACCAGCCAGGTGAGGGCGGCAGCAGGACAGGCGAAGCCCGGCGAATGGATCCGGGGCCGGGGATGGGATCAGACCCGCTGGCCAGGCAAGGAGTTTCCAGATCGCAACTATCTGAGCGAGGCCGCACCGAACAACCCCGTGTACCTTACCCGCGTGGATGGCCATGCGGCGTGGGTGAACGGGATGGCCCTGGATCTTGCGGGCGTAAATGAGGAAACGCCGCACCCGCAAGGAGGGCGGATTGTACGAAATGCCGAGGGCAGGAACACCGGCATTTTGATTGACCGCGCAATGGGGTTGGTAGGGCGAAACATTCCCGAGGCGACGCAGGCGCAGTTGGAACGACGCCTGATTCTGGCCGCTCAGGAATGCGCACGGTTAGGGCTCACCAG
Organism: uncultured Solibacteraceae bacterium; assembly: GCA_964618435.1. Taxonomy (GTDB): domain Bacteria; phylum Acidobacteriota; class Terriglobia; order Bryobacterales; family Bryobacteraceae; genus JACTMJ01. The sequence goes on along the minus strand of CAZUAX010000245.1, from coordinate 2,346 downwards.
CGTACATGATGCCGGCGTGGGGCGCTCTACGATTCAGGCCTACAAGGCCCTGGTGGCAAGGGGCGAACTGCCTATCCGTTCGTACGTGATGATTGGAGGCGAGGGCGATTTGTGGCGAGAGTACCTCGCGAAGGGTCCTGAGATTGATGAACGCGTGACGGTGCGGGCCATCAAGCTTGTGGCGGACGGAGCATTGGGTTCGCGAGGAGCAGCTCTAATCGAATCCTATGCCGATGACACAGGAAACCGAGGCCTGGTGATTCTTCAGAAAGAAGATGTCGCGCGGGTTGCCAAGCAGGCGGCGGAGAAGGGGTTTCAAGTGGCGACACACGCGATTGGGGACCTGGCTAACCGGCTTGCGCTACAGGCCTATGGAGAAGCGCTGGGAGGACAAAACGACAAGCGCTTCCGCGTTGAGCATGCCCAGATTGTGCACCCGGACGACTTCCCTCTTTTTAAGCAGTTCTCCGTAGTCGCCTCCATTCAGGCTACGCATGCGACCAGTGATATGCGCTGGGCCGAGGATCGGATTGGTCCGCAGCGGGCGCTGGGCAGTTACGCCTGGCGAACCTTCCTGGACACCGGTGTACGCATCGCCAACGGAAGTGACTTTCCCGTTGAGCATCCCAACCCGATGCTGGGATTCTATGCAGCCATCACACGCCAGGATGGCAAAGGCTGGCCCAAGGCCGGCTGGTACCCCAACCAGAAACTCACCCGGGACGAGGCATTGAAAAGCTGGACACTTGACGGCGCCTATGCCGCCTTTGAGGAGAAGGAAAAGGGATCCCTGGAGCCCGGCAAGCTGGCAGATTTCCTGGTGCTTTCAAAGAACATCATGGAGGTGGAGCCAGCGGAGATCCTTAGCACAACTGTGCAGATGACCTTCGTAGGCGGCAAACTGGTGCACCGTGCGCAGGGAGATGCGAAAAGCGGGCAATAGTAAATTCAGATAACCAAATATGAAATCGATGGCGTGCGTTACACTAAAAGCCAAACCCCACTTCTTCTGCGAGTAATGGATGACCGTCTGTTCTTTGATCCTCCACCTTGGACAGGTCCGAAACCTGGTGTTGAGACGCTTCAGCATTTGCGCATTGGCATTTCTAATGCTGCCTCTATTTTCGTTGCTGGCCCAAGTAACCAAGCTGGAACAATCGGCCACCACGGAAGCGTTGGCGAACGGGAATGGCGATGCCACAGATGAATCTGAGGATGCTGCCGCGGAGGCCGGGTTGTCCAATGCGGACCCGGCAAAGCCGAGTGCAGAACCAGGCGCGGCAGGCGGCCAGCGCACAAACCTGAATCTTTTGGGACAAGTGAACAGTTCCAAGGGAGAATCGCGCCGTAATGAGAATGTCCAGATCGACCTGATCGACAACAACGTCCTAAAGGAAATTAATCAGCGCCTGGGCGTTACCGCCACGATTGTGCCGCGCTTTCCCGCAAACCAGGGCTTCTTTGGATCTGAATTTGGCGGGAGTCCCAAGGGCCAGATCCATTCGCGTCCCAGCAATGTGCGCCCGGTCCGGGGAAACATCTACTACGCACATGACAACAGCATTTTGCGCGCCCGGGCATTTTTCCAGGTGGGCGATGTGCAACCCGCGCGGGACAACAGTTACGGCTTCAATGTAGTGCTGCCCACCTGGAAGAAGGCGTTTCTCACTTTGGATGGCAGCCAGCAGAAGTTGCGGGGCCAAGTGAACGGCAATGTGCTGATTCCGCTTCCCGATGAGCGCACTCCGCTAACGAACGATGTTGCCGTGGGTACGCGGGTAGCGGAAATGTTCTCAAAGTATCCCAATCGGCTTCCGAACCGCACCGATATCAACCCGCGTATGCTGAATGCAAATGCGCCACAGAACATCAACAACGACAACCTGAGCGGCGCTCTGGAGCAAGCTATCGGCGAACGCGATACCGTAATCGCCCGTTACCGAGTTCTGCTGCAGAACGTGGATGCGTTTCAATTGGTGAGCGGACAGAACCCGAACACGGCCACCAAGTCGCACGACGCACGCGTCACATGGCTACGTGCGGTTTCGCCCAATACGATTTTGGAAAGCAGCGTGCGGTTTGACCGGGCAGGCAGCTTATTGACTCCGGATGAAACGCACTTTGGCCCCCGCGTATCGGCGGCGAACGTGGTGAACGAACTGGGTCCGGGATCGAACATTCCCATTGATCGGGCGTTGAACAGCTTCCACTATGCGTCACAGATGAGGCAGACACGCGGACGGCACAACTGGTATGCAGGCGGATCACTGGTGCGCCAGCAACTGAACGGAACCGAAAGTGATGCGCTGCGTGGCAGCTTCGTGTTCAACGCGGACTTTGGACGAA
>CAZUAX010000244.1:1425-4799 GCA_964618435.1 uncultured Solibacteraceae bacterium | reverse complement strand
CCTTGCTGTGGCTCATTCCGAGCGTCATTTCTTTGGCTGGTAGGGCGGGCGGGTCCCGCTGAATTGCGGGGTTTGGCGCCCGCATTGCGGGATGGAGGCCGGTTGCTCCCTGGGCGAGAGCCCTTGCGAGGAGGACGTGAAGACTTCAAGCTTCTATTGTCGCGCGGATTGCGCGCCACTGGGAATCGAGTCGGATTGCGCTCCACTGGGAATCGACTTGGATTGCTCGTCACTGGGTACTCTTCTCCCCGCGAAACCCGCGCCGTCTCTGGCACCATTGGGTTAAACGACTTCCCCCATTCGTGCCTCGGTACCTCTCCAAATGTGGGTAGAGTAATGCCCTGTTCTGGGGAGTTTTACGAACAAAGTCAGCAATTTATGTTTTAAATCCCAGGTAGTTGCACTAAGGTTGAAATAACCGATTCGGCGGCACTCGCAGAAGATCCGGATGGCGCCATGTTTACGCTAGGTGTTGCGTCTACGCAGTCAGCCGTCCGGCCCGCGACTGACACTAAACTCCTGATCCGCGGCGCGCGACAGGTGATTACCCTCCAGGGACCTCCTCGTATGCGGGTGGGTGACGAACTGGAGAGCCTTCCTGTGCTCCGCGATGCTTCCATCCTTATCGAGAACGGCCGCATTTCCCAGATTGGTAGCTCCCGCCGTGTCGAGAACCTCAGCGCGATCAGGAATGCTCGGTGGATAGATGCGCGCCGTCTGGTGGTGTTGCCCGGCTTCGTGGATGTCACCAGGGATCTCGCTGTCACTGAGTCTGGCGACCACACCCGACGCTCGGGCGGACCGGGAGACGATCTGGCGTTGGGGAGCGGCCTTTTGAGCCGGAGAGTGACGCACGAATTGCAGCGTCTCGCCCTTGCCGGCAGCACCTTTGTGCGGGCAAGCTTTGAGTTTCCATCGGATATGGCGGAAAGGGCGCGGCTCTTGCGGCACTTGCTGCGGGTGGATTTGCCTGCAGCCGCATTCCAGGCTGCATTGCGCATCCAGCCTGGCATTCTGCTTAGGGAGTCGCCACGCGGAACGACGTTGCGCGACTTAGTGTCGCCGCCCGCGCGCCAACATTTGCGTGAGTTGGCACCTCTTCTGGCGGCGGACTTCTCAAGCACTTTGCTGACGTCCTTAGAGCCGGCGCAGCGCTACCACTTGCTGCGCGCCGTCGCCCGTGAGATGCCTTGCCAGATCTCCGGTGCCGAGCGTTGCAGTGTCGCGGAACTTCTTGACCTGGGTCTCGCCGCAGACTGTCTGGCGGAGGGAGTGCTGCCAGGAAATCGGGCGGATATGCAACGGCTGGCGCAATGGGGTGTCCGCTGGATTATGACTGTGGGCGGCGCTGCGTTGCGCGGGGAACCTTCCATCGGGAACTTGTCTCACGCCCTCCACGAGGGCGTCCAAGTCGCCTTGGCCACAGGATACTGTCCCGGTGTCCCCGGGGTGCATAGCCCGCTGGCGCTTCTGGCCTTGCTTCGGCAGCAGTCGGGCTTGGGTGTAGGGGCACTCTTGCAGTTGCAGATTGCCAACACGGCGCACGCGCTTGGGGTCGGACATCGGATGGGTAGCCTGGAGTGTGGCAAAGAGGCGAATCTGGTGCTGGTGGATTGTGACGACTTCCGGGAACTCGGCTTGTATCTTGGCGCGCCCCGCGTGGTTGCCACACTCTGCCGCGGCCAAGTTCTGGGTGCCGCGGATGCATTCCAGCCCAACATCTAGCGCCTTTTCCACGGGTTGGCTTGGCGCCTTTCCGGGATTGGGCGTCTCGGGTGTGCTATCTTCTTTTCTTTTGATGGTATTCCCGGTGGTGGCGGCGGTTTTAGCCGTTGCCCGCGCTGCCGGCTTTCCCTGGGGCCCTGTTGCCCTGCCACCGCCCAGCCTCTGGCTTGGGTGTTTTGAGTTCCCCGTTTCGGGCGGAAATTTGCAATCGCTGGTAAGTGGAGAAGTATGGCAAGTACCTTGTTTGCAACGAAGTCTCTCGCAGATTTGAAGGAGCAGGCTGAGGAAAGCGAAAGTAGTCTTCGCCGCAGCCTGAGCGCGTTAAACCTGGTGGCTCTGGGCATCGGTGCCATCATTGGGGCGGGCTTATTCTCCCTCACGGGTCTTGCCGCGGCGAACTACGCCGGGCCAGCTGTCACGCTCTCGTTCATGTTGGCAGCGGTAGGATGTGCCTTTGCCGGGCTCTGCTACAGCGAGTTTGCCACCATGATCCCGGTGGCAGGAAGCGCATACACCTACGCGTACGCCACGATGGGTGAATTCATCGCATGGATCATCGGCTGGGATCTGGTGCTGGAATACGCGGTGGGTGCCGCAACGGTATCAATTTCCTGGTCAGCCTACGTGGTAAGTTTCCTGCACGATTTTGGCATCAACTTGCCCCCGGAACTGGTGGCATCTCCCTGGCAGCCCGTACGGTTGCCTAGCGGCGACCTGGTGCATGGCATCGTCAACCTTCCGGCGGCCTTCATTGTTGCTGTTATCTCATGGTTACTGGTGACCGGTATTCAGGAATCCGCGCGGGTGAACGCGGTGGTGGTTGTGATTAAGGTGGCCGTGGTGATTGCCTTCATTGGAGCGGGTATCGCCTACATCAACCCTGTTCACTACGAGCCGTTCATTCCAGAGAACACCGGTGAGTTCGGCCACTTTGGCTTTTCGGGAATTCTTCGCGCTGCTGGCATCATCTTTTTTGCCTATATCGGGTTTGACGCAGTGTCCACCGCGGCGCAGGAGGCAAAGAATCCGCAGAAGGACATGCCCATTGGCATCATTGGTTCCCTCATCATCTGCACGCTGCTTTACGTGGGATTTGCGACCGTGATGACGGGTCTGGTTCCCTACACAGAACTCAATAATGCGGCGCCGGTAGCGACGGCGGTGGATCGCACTCCCTTCCGCTGGCTGAACTCGGCTATCAAGATGGCCATTATCTGCGGCTACACCTCGGTGATTCTGGTGATGCTGCTGGGCCAGAGCCGCGTCTTCTTCTCAATGTCGCGTGATGGTCTTCTGCCCTCTATTTTTTCCCGCATTCACCCTGTCCACCGCACTCCCTGGCTTACCAACATCATCTTTGCTGTTGGAGTTGGCATCTTCGCGGCGTTGGCCCCCATCCAGGTGGTGGGCGAGATGACGAGTATTGGCACGTTGCTTGCCTTCGTGATTGTGTGCGCCGGCATTTTGGTGATGCGCAAGTCGAACCCGGATGCGCCCCGGCCTTTCCGTACACCCTGGGTGCCGTTCGTGCCGATTATGGGCATCCTGAGTTGCGGAGCGCTTATGCTAGGCTTGGGCCTTGGCAACTGGCTGCGGTTGGTGGGCTGGCTACTACTTGGCGTGGTGGTTTATTACTTCTACAGCCGCCA
>CAZUAX010000244.1:0-1325 GCA_964618435.1 uncultured Solibacteraceae bacterium | reverse complement strand
AGCGGGCCATGCGAACTGGCAAAAAACACCGCGCCATCCGTAGTGTCGCCGGGAAGTAGCTTCGTCTTCACAAACGCAATCGCACTGGCCGCCGCGGCAGCTTTCAGGTTCTTGAACGACAATTCTGCAATCGCGGATTGCCGGCGGCTCTCATACCCGTTCCTTGAGTTTACCCGCGGAGCCATTCCGTACAGGCTCATTTCGTAAGTCCCCACCAGCTTGATGACGTCATCGCGGTTTGGGTTGCGGATGAACTCGCGCACCACTTCATTGGCGCCTGCCGCCCGGAAACTGCGTCCATCCCGCTTTTCGAAGTAGAAATCTTCGGGCTGCACTACGACTTCGTTCGCGGTTCCATTTGCCACCGAGATCTGGATTACTGAGTAGCTCCGCAGCGCCGCGGGCAGCCGGGCCACCATCACGGTAACACCCTCGCGGGTGAGCGTCTGGTACTGCAACCCGCCGCTTTCAAACTCAATTACCTGGGCGCGCGCGGAAACGGACAGTGCCGCCACAAGCAGGAAAAAAAACGCCAGCATTGGCAGCCGTGTAGAGGCGCCGGTGGATGGATGACACATCGAATGCGGTGCGTCGGTTGTGGTCGTTTTCATGACGATGCGTCAGGGCGATCCGTTTGGCCTGAATGGCCGTGTCTACTTCGCCAGCTCCTGCGCCGCATGGCCGCTGGCAATCAGTTCCATGAGTTTCTTTCGCTCCTTGCGTACCAGCGGATTCTCAGGATAGAGAGCCTCGTACTGAGCCAGATACCGCTCACTCATTTCCGGTTCCTTCTGGCGGAGGAAAAAGATTGCCAGGAGCAGTTTGGCGAAGGGCTTAAAGTAGTTGCCCTTCGTAGCGGCAATCTGCAACTTACGCATCCCTTCTTCCTTGTTGCCCTCGGTGTCATCGAATTTGATGAACCACCGCATGAAAAAGGGCAGGCTTCCCAGCAGATATTCGCTAAAGCCGGTGGTGCAATAGACGTCGTAGAACTCCGGGTCCACCTTCAGTACCCGTACAGCAAAGCTTTGCGCTGCGCGCGCGTGCTTCAGGCTGGCTGCCTGCTTCTTGTCCACCAATGCCAGATAGTCCATGTGCAGGCCCTCGGTGACTGTCATGCAGAAAAGGGCATTCGTGTCGCCCGCATCGCGCTCCAACCTGGCCTTCGCCAGCTTCTGGGCCATGGCGATGTTGTCAAACACCGTTTTCCGGATCGTGGGGTCCGGTCGCAACCGTTTGTTGTCTTTTATCTTTTCATCGTCCTTGAAGAACTCACCCTCGAGGATCGAAAGTCTGTCGAGTTCCTGAAACAATGCAATGGACGC
>CAZUAX010000243.1:0-4856 GCA_964618435.1 uncultured Solibacteraceae bacterium | reverse complement strand
GAGTTAATTACCATCAACACCGTGCCGTTCTCGGCGCGCAATGCTGCATCTACTTCCTCCGGGGTACGGGTCTCTTCTACGCCATGACGGGTGAGGTCTTCGCGCATCGGGATGATTAAGGGTTCAGGGTAGCGCAACTGGTCAGTTCTCCTTCTTTACGCCCGGCATGGCAATTGTGTGTTGCCATCGGTGCTCTCTGTTTGATTCCCGGAATGGATGTCGCGTCGCGAGAAACTTGACGGAAACAGGTCTTTCCACCCTTCCCACGGTATTCTGAAGAAAAGCGGGTGGACCCGTTTCTAAATATGGCCAGAAGAGTTCTTTGCAGTGCGGGGGAGGGGCTGGAACTGCGCTCGCTCCACCGGGGTTTGGCTGCTCGGATCTTCCAAACAGTGGATGCTGAGCGGGAACAGTTGGGCCGTTGGTTGCCCTGGGTTCAATATACGCAGGGAATGCCCGATACCGTGAAGTTCCTGCAGGACGCTCGCGATCTGTTTCTTCGCGGTGACGGGGTCCACGGGGCTGTTTGGGACCAGGACGAGTTTGTGGGAATGATGGCGCTTCGCGTCACCAGCAAGCTGGATCGCAAGGGCCACGTCGGTTACTGGTTATGTAAACGCGCGCAGGGCCGCGGCGTGATTACCCGATTGCTGGGTTCTTTCCTCAGCTATTGTTTTCAAGAATGGAAGCTGCACCGCCTGGAATTGCATTGCGCCACAGACAATGAGGCAAGCTGCCGCGTGGCAATTCGCCTTGGCTTTCGCTACGAGGGCTTGATGCGCGAGGCCCAGTGGGTGAATGGAGAGTTTGCCGACATGAACCTCTACGCCATGCTTGAGCCGGAATGGCGGGCGATTGCGGCGCAGGCTCAGGAAGTCCCGCAGGAACTCCGGCGCGTGGAGCGACGCTGACTCGGCGCGCATCAGGCCAGCAATTCAGGAATCACCTTTCCCTTGCCGTCCTTGGTGATATAAACCGGACGCTTTTCCACTACCACTCCGGCGTCCGGAGCCAGACCCATTGCGAAATAGAGGGTGGCGTGCAGGTCTGCAATGGTAACGGGATCCTTGACGATGGAACATGGCCGCTCGTCGGCTGTGGCGCCGTGCAGGTGGCCCTTGCGGAACCCGCCGCCAAATACCAACACGCTGCCCGCTTCCGTAAAGTGGCGGTGCATGCCGTAGTGCTGCATGGAGGTCATGACGTCTGGCTGCTTGGCCTGCTCTTTCACTTCATTGCCTGGTTTACCCTCCGTCATCATGTCCCGGCCAAACTCGCTGGCGATTACCACCAGGGTGCGGTCCAGAAGCCCGCGATCATTGAGATCGCGAATCAACCGGGCGATAGGCCGGTCAATCGTCTGCTTCATGTCACGGGCGCGTTCGTGGCCATTTTCGTGGCTATCCCAATGGCGGAAGGGAATGTACTCGCTGGTGACCTCCACAAAACGGGCACCGCCTTCCACAAGGCGACGAGCCAGCAAGCAGCCTAGGCCGAAGCGTCCGGTATTGTAGGCATCGTAACTGTCTTTGGGCTCAAGCGTGAGGTCGAAGGCCTTGGCGGAGGGCGAACGCAATAAGCGGTCAGCGTTCTCCATGGATCGCAACAGGCTCTCGCGCTGGTGACTGCTGCCTTCGCGAAGGATGGGGCTTTCTGCTGCCAGTTCTCGGTAGCGCTGGTAACGCTGCGCGAATCGAGAGTCCGTCATGTGAGCAGGTGCCTGCACGCTGGCGATGGCGTCGCGAGGGTCGGTAATCAGGAAGGGGCCTACTTCCGTACCCAGGATACCCGCCGTGTGAAAGGACTTCAGGGGATCGCTTTCGGCGCCGATCTCCATGTTTTGGCCAACCACAAAAAATGGAGGCATTTCCGGATTCCGCGGTCCCCGAAGTTTCGCCAGCCAGGCGCCCATGTGGGGTACCGCCACGCCTTGGGGCGGCTCATAGCCGGTGTGCCAGTGAAACTGATGGCGCGAATGGAGAATGAAGCCCAAATCGCCCACGCGATGTGAACGGATCAACGTTCCAAGGTGCATCACGCTGGCGAGCTCCTCCAACCCTTTGGAGAAGCGAATGCCATCCACGCTGGTGGCAATGGAGGGAAAAGTGCTCAGGACCCGGTTGCTCTCGAGCCCTGCCTTGTAAGGGGTATAGCGCTTTGGGTCAAACGTTTCGGTTTGCGCCATGCCGCCTGCCATCCACAAGAGAATCATGCTATCGGCCTTTGGCTCAGGGTTGGCAGGTTTCTCACTTCCCAAAAGACCAGGCGCAGCGCCGGTAAGGGCAGCCAGCGCCGCCGCTGCGGACTGCCGCATATAGTCGCGGCGACTCAGCGGATCCATCAATCGGCGTTGCAGTTCGCGTTCCCTCATACAAACAGTCCTTCCCGCTGCTAGTGCAGAAACTGGAATTCAGGGCTCATCAACAGTGCCCAAAGCAGATCTTCCGTGCCTTCCGCATGAGGCCGGCTGCTTCCAATGGTCTCCACTGCCAGAGCGAGTTCTTTTGGTGATGCGGGGCGACCCAGCAAATGCTGATAGAGGTATTGTGCCAGCCCGTGGCTATCCCATCGCTTCACCGGGGGCTGCGTCGGTGGTGTGCCGTCAATGCGGACGAGTCGTTCGAGGTCAGGTTCCTCCGTGAAGACGAAGAAGCGGACTGCCGGGCTGATGTCGCTTTGGCGACTACGCTCGTCGATCATGGCCTGTGCCTGGAAGCGCTGGGCGCTGCCATCCAAGGGGAAGTGCAAGACCTTTCCCAATGGACTTGCGACTGCTGATACAGCACCATCTTTCTGCCGAATTTCAGTGCTGGTGGGCACCAGTGGCCGTGTGCCCGCGCTGCTCGCCAGTTGTGGCTTAGCCCAGCCCACCAGCACGCGATCGGGATCGTAGGAGTCCACGTCCTGCACAAGCAGCCACAGGCCCATTGCGCCCGTCACGTCAACATCCACCGCCACGGCGCCGCTGCGCATCATGCGGCTATCAAAGCGATTGGCCGGTGCTGGTTTCTGCTCGCCCAGCAATGCACGTGCCGCGCTGCGCAGACGGTTGGCCAGCAGCGGCCCGTTCATGAGTTCAAGTGCCTGCAGTGTGGAGGCTTCCGGACTGCGTTCCGTGTAGACCTGGTCACGAATGGGTCGCCCCAGGGCGCGACTCAGAGGGTCACTCTTCAATCGCCATTCACGGGTGTAGCGCGCATAGACATCCGCCCTGGGGTTGTTTACGTGCCAGTCGCCCGTCACCACGGAAATCGTGTCCTGGAACTGCTCGGCGCTGAGACGGCGCAGATGGGGTCCGCGGAATACGTATTGTTGATCTGCTGGAACAGATTCCGCCGCCTGCATCTGGTAGGCCCTTGAGGTAACGATTGTGCGCAGAAGGTGCTGCAGGTCGTAGCCATGAGTGGCGAAATCGCTGGCCAGCCAGTCCAAAAGGTCCTGGTGCCACGGTTCGGCGTCCATATCGTCAATCGGTTCCACAAGGCCGCGTCCCAGCAAGAGTTTCCAGTACCGGTTCACCAGGGTGCGGGCAAAGCGGCCGTTTTCCTGATGGGTGAACCAGGTGGCTGCGGCTTCGCGGCGTGAGGCTAGAGAACTGTCGAACTGTACCCCAAGATCAGCCACGGGAAACTTTGTGATGGCCTTGCGCCCGGTCTTTATGTCACAGCGAACGAGTTCCAGTTCGTCCTCGGCGAACATGGCTGCGAGCCCGAAGGTGTCCGCAAGTTTCCAGCGATTCACGAAGCTGTCGTGGCAGGCTGCGCACTTCAGGTTCATACCCATGAAGACCTGGGCAGCATTTTGGGAAGCCTGCATCGGGGGTGTCTGTGACGCGCTTACCACGCCACGCCATGTGACGCCGGTGAGGTATCCTGCTGCATCCGGGTTGAGCGCGGGGTTCAGGAGTTCCCTCACCATTGCGTCGTAGGGCTTGTTCGAGGCCAACGAAGCAAACAGCCACTTGGTGATGGACTTGCGCTCGCCATGGTAAATTACGCCCTCGTCGTTCCTTAGCAGGTCGTTCCAGAAGCTCATCCAGTGCTCGGCGTAGCCTTCACGGTCCGCCAGCAGACTGTCCACGAGGGCTTCGCGCTTCCTGGGTGAGGTGGATTCGATGAATGCCTTGAGTTGGGCGGGCGTGGGCGGAATTCCCAGCAGATCAAAATAGACGCGGCGCGTGAAAAGGGCGTCGCCCACGAGTGTCTGTTTGGGTGCCTGCCGGGCTTGCAGATAGGCATCGACAAAACGGTCAACCGGATGGGCCGCATCCCCCGGAGGCAGGGAAGGATTGCGCGGAGCCATAGGGGCCAGGCGGTCTACGGTGCCCAATACGCCATCGTATTTCGCACCCTGGTCAATCCAGGCACGGATTACGCTGATGGTTTCCGGAGGGAGCGGAGCGCCGGCAGGAGGCATACGCATGCCCTGCTCGCCATTTATCTTGCGCAGCAGAAGGCTGCTGGCGCCATCGCCGGCGACAATCGCCGGGCCACTCAGCCCACCCTTTAGCAGATCTGCGCGCGTGTGCAGTTTTAACTCCGCCTGCGCGCTGGCCCCGGAATGGCAACCGAGGCACTTTGCCGTAAGCACTGGTTGGACGTCGCGCGCGAAATCCACGGTTGGCTGTTGGGCAAGAAGCGGGCTTGCTCCCCAAAGTGTTGCAAAGGTACACACCACCATCAGCCGCCACAAAGGGGCAAGGGAACTCCATCGCATTGCATTATCTTAACGTCTGCGAAGGTGGAGGCGCGGAGAAATCACAACAAGTGCAGCAGGGTCGTAGTGGTGCCGTCACGCAAAGGCGCGGTGCAGTCACGCAAAGGCGCGGTGCAGTCACGCAAAGGCGTGGTGCTGTG
>CAZUAX010000242.1:0-4872 GCA_964618435.1 uncultured Solibacteraceae bacterium | reverse complement strand
TGGTTTCCCTTTCGCCTCCGTCCGTCAAATGCAGCCCCGGGTCGCAGCAGAGCGGAGACTCTCCACGCTGTGCCCCTGGGCGCGTATCCAGCATATTTCGCCCCGCCTGGACTTTCAACGCGCGCCTGCCACTCGGCCCACCGGCCTACGCTCCTTCCAGAAGCCCATCCATCCATCCGCGTAGGTCCTCGAACTTCACCGGTCCCGGATGATAACGGCGAACTACGCCGCCGCCATCAATCAGAACCAGCGTCGGAAAGGTGCTGGCGCCATAGCGCGCAATCGTCTCCGCACTCAGCAGTACCCGGGTATCGGGTCGCCGCAACATCCAGGCATACTCGGCTACCAACACCGTTGCCATCTGCTCCTTCTCTTCCTCGGCTGCGGCTGCCGTTCCCTTGGTGATGTACCCAAACAGGCAGGTGGGCGCCACCAGACCCACTGTCGGATAAGCACCCCCGTCAAGAATCCGGCTCAGTGTGCGCCCCTGCGCGCGGGAATCGGAGCACCAATGCGCCCAGAAAAACACGACCAGCGGACGCTCCCCCAAAGGCACGGTAATGGCGCTTCCGCCCGGCAGCGCCTCGCCCTCCAAGGGCAGCGCAGGCTCGCCGGCCAGCGTGAGTTGCAGCAGATTCTTGCGAATGCGTGTGCTGAAGCCCTCGTTCTCGTAGAGCGCCAGCATCTCCCCCAGATAGCGCACCGCCTCGCCGCTGCGGCCATCGCCCGTGGCAAGTTGGGCCTGCACCTCGATGGCCGCGCCCAACGCGACATCGCGGGAATGCCGCAGCGCTGCAACATCCGGCGCCCCTTCCTCCACCGGCGGCAGAGCCGCGGCAAGGGCGTAGGCTTCCCCAGCGCAGCGCGCCGCGTTGTCCCGATGCCCCTTCGACGCATAGGCGCGCGCGGCCCAGGACAGGGTCTCGGCATAGCTGGCGCCCTTGCCCCAGTGCGATTCCCACTCCGCCAGCAGGCGCAGCACTTCCGCGTGTTCCGCTTTGCGAGCGGCGGACTTCAAATCACGGAGGATGAATTCAGACGCGGGAACATCCGCACTGGAAGAAGCAGTACTGGAAGAAGCAGCACCGGACAAATCAGACGGCATAGCTTCAGCATACCCGTCGGCAGCCTGGTCTACCGGTGGCGGGCAGCCGCCCGCGCACCGCCGTCCACCGGCAGAATCTCGCTGAACAGAGCTTCGTAGAGATCACCAATGCGATCTACCGAATAATTCTCCACCACCCTTGCACGGGCAGCTTGCCCCATCCGGCGGCAGGTCTCGGAGTCCGCCAGTAGCCGGACGATGGCTGCCGCCGTGGCGTCCATGTCACCGGCTGGCGCGGTATAGCCATGAACGCCGTCATCAATCAGCTGCAAATTCGCCGGAATCGCGCTGACGATTGCGGGCAGCCCCACCGCCATCGCCTCTGCGAGGGCACAGGAAAAACCCTCGTTGGGGGAAACCAGCGCAAAGGCATCCGCAGCGCGCAGCCAGCCGGGAACCTCAGATCCAGGAACCCTGCCCACAAATCGGATCCGGTCTGCCCCAAGCCCTCGCGCTGCCGCCTGGGCTTCGAGCGCTGGGCGCATCGCGCCATCCCCAACGAGCACCAGCAAAGCGTCCGGCACGCGCGACGCCGCCATCGCAAAGGCGTCAAGCAGCCACACCAGGCCCTTCTCGTGGCTAAGACGGCCCGTGTAGAGCAGCACACGCGCCGTATCGGGAATTCCCAGGCGATTCCGCAACGCGGCGCGCTCGCTGGGAGCTACCGGCGAAAATGCCTCCACGTTGATCGGATTGGGCATATACAGCAGCTTTTCGGCGGGGATTCCCGCTGCCAGCGCCTCGCCCACCATCTCGTCGTTCAGCACCATCACCCGCGACGCCCACCGGACCATCCAGCGGAGTTCCAGCCGTCCCGCCCTGGAATGTTCTAGCGCGGCAATCACCGTACTTCCATGGAATTTCACCAGGATGCGAATGCCCAGCATGCGGCTCATCAGCAACGCGGTGGCCAAGTGTAAGCCAGCCATCGAAACCAGCACCACGTCGTGCTGCTTGCGTGCGCGCCAGAGTTCCGCCGCCACCCGCAACGCAAACACGATGTCCTTCCGTCGTCCCTGCTCGCGTCGGGTGAGGATCCGCACGGGAACCCCTTCACTATCCCGCCAGTCCCTCACGGGCGGCATGGGTCCGCCGCCTGCGCAAAGGACGTTTACGGCGTGCCCGCGCCGGATCAGTTCCGCGCTCACCCGCTGCACGTCCATTTCCGCGCCACCCACCACCGGCGGATAGGTGTCAGAAACCATCATCAGCCTCACCCGCCGCCACGCCCTCCCGCGACTTTCCAGTTGCGCGGCACTCATGGCGCAAAACTCCCCGACAGAGCCAGTCCCTCAATCTCTGAACCCTCACCAAGCCGCTCCACGAGACTCCATCCGGAATTGGTCCGCCGCAGAATACTGGCGTTGTTCCGGAAGTCTCCCTCAGTGGTACGCCCCACAACCCAGATACCATCGGGACGCAGGCTGGCCCAGACCGCTCGGATTCCCTCGCCCAACTGCGTCTCACTGAAATAGCCGCGATTAAGGATGTTCACCGTCCGTAGGACGTCGCAGGCATGCGGAGTCTCGTCAAACACCGAACGCCGGGTTACAGTAAACCGATGGTCGTCGCGCGCCATTCGCCGTGCCTCCGGATGGACCAGCGAGAGCGGGCGCACGGCATATCCTGCGCGATCGATGCCCTCCGTCCACCCCTCGGGAAGTTCGAGCGCCTGCAACCGCCGCTGCTCGCGCAGGCGCACTAACCCATGCAGCGGAAAACGGCGGCCTTCAGGGTGGGCAATCGACACCACGAACGGTGCATGGATCGCCTGCAGCACCGTGCCGTCCGGCTCCGCAACAAAGCAACTGCTGTCGGGCAGCCGCAACTCCACCAGATGCAGCAGCAGGTCGGAGGCCTCAATGACCGCCTCCGGAAAGCAGCCGAACAGCGATTGCGCCCACTCCACCGACGTCAGCGCATGGGAGACCGCACGGTCCTGGACGGCAAGGCGCGCCCCCTCTCCGAACTGCTGGCGCAGCACGCGCTCCACCACCTGGTTCAGGTCATCGAAGCGGTTGCGAAACGAGGTGCGGAAGGTGCCATTGGCGAGGCGCAGCGTGAAGCAGATGTCTTCAAACACCTTCACCGCGCGCGGAGACAGCTCATCGCCCACATCGAGCAATGAGTACGCAACCCGCACACCCATGTACCGGCGCCGCTCCCCGATTTCCCAGTAGGCGTCCGCGTCCAGGACACCCAGCCAATTAGCAAAGCCCACTAGAGCCACCGTGCTGTCGTTCGCGGGTCATACTCACCGGGCGCAGACCCCGGCAGGTTTCGAGATCTGCTCCCGGGCATGGCATCCCGCTGCGTGCGGATCCGAGAAGGTTCATGGGTCTTTGTATGTGCCTCATGCCAGCTACCCGCCTTGCTGCCCGCCGACAAGCGGCATCGCCACACAGGCTGGTCTCCTGATTATCGGCCATTCGCGATCTGGCCGTCGAGAGGGCCAGCGGATTCCGGCGGTGACGTGCAAAACAGCCTGCCGCCCCAAACTCAGCCCAGCGGAACGGCGTCCGCCTGTGCCCCCTCCGATTCGCCCGCGGCGCCAGCACCGCGGATTACCCGCGCGGGATTACCCACCGCCACACTGCGCGCCGGAATCGGCTTCACCACCACCGCGCCGGCGCCCACTGTGCTGCCATCGCCAACGTCCGCCATTACAATTACGCCAGCGCCAATCCAGCAATCGTCTCCGATGCGCACGGTTTGGAAATGATCAAGATTCGACCCCTGTATCTGGCCGTCCGCGCCGCGTTCATGCTGGTTGCGTCCGCTTAGCACCTGCACTCCGGACGCAATCTGGGTGCGGTCTCCGATATCCACCCGGCCAAGGATACTGTAAGCACCAATGTAGACCACCTTCCCCACCCGCGCCTGCGAATGGGCGAAATACGAACCAAACTCGATCCGGCTGTCACTCGAAAACGACAGCAACGTCCATCGGTAGTAGCCCGCGCGGAGATAGTCTCCGGGGATACCTGGGACTAGGGCCACCGTTTGAGCGCCCATACAGAAGAGAGCGCGCACCCTGCCGAAGCCGCTCAGGAACGCCAGAGGCAGCGCCGCCATCAAGCCCGCCAACCGAGCTGTTCCCTTCAACGCATTTTTCACTGTCCGCCTCCTCCCCGGTTCGCAGCCAACTCCCGATAGACATCAGCCAGACGCTCCGCTCGCGCCATGGGGTGATGCTGTCGTTGCACTAGGACGGCAGCGGCAGCAGCAATGGTATCGCGAAGGTCTGCGTCATCCAGCAACCGTTGCATTGCGCCTCGAAGTGACTCTGCATCGCCTGGTGGCACCAGCAGCGCGCTTTCTCCATCCTCAACAATTTCCGGGATGCCCCCTACCGTTGTGGCTACCGCGGGCACTCCCGCGGACATCGCTTCCAGCAGCGCGTTCGGTGAGCCCTCCGTGCGCGACGACAGCACAGCGATGTCGGCGATGCCATAGAAGGGCTCCGCGCTCGCCTGCTGTCCGGTGAAGTGAACTCGCCGGCGGATATCGAGTTCCGTGGCCAGCAATTCAAGCGGTGTCCGCTCCGGCCCGTCGCCTACAATTACCAGGTGTACCGGCTGGTTCGCTATCAGCCCACGGACGGCCCGCAACAGCGCCACATGATCCTTTTCGAGTGAAAGCCTGCCGACAATGAGAATCACCTTGGCTTCCGTCGGAATCTCCCATGCGGCACGCAATTGCCGTGCCCTCACGGGGTCTTTTCCTGCCAGGCCCCAACCGGCCGCAATGGCGTTGTGCACAATCGC
>CAZUAX010000241.1:2553-5008 GCA_964618435.1 uncultured Solibacteraceae bacterium | reverse complement strand
GCCGCCAACCTCCGGCGCGCCTGTTGCTACTCCGGGCTGTTCCGTCGCGGGCGGCAACAGCGCACCGCCTCTCAGCACGAAGTACGCACCGGCCAGTGCTCCACCAATCGCCAGCAGCGCAACCATTGCCAGCATTAGGCTGCGGCGCCGCCTTCCTTGTTGCGCGGCCACTTCCTCCTCCACCGTGCGTAGCCACTCCCGGGTGTGCGGCGGCGGCCCTTCCGTCGTGGCGGAACTATCCATGGGGGATCCCGTGATAAATCCTGCTTCCGGAGCAGGAGCCGCGCCACCAATCGGGGGCATCGCACGCAAAGGTAACTCCGGTTCTTGCGGCAACCTCGCGGGCTCTGTTGGCACCGGTGGAGGGACTGATGAGGGCAGGGGCGGTGCGGCCGGCGCATCAATTGGTCCCGAAGGCGTTGCCGCGGACGGCTCATGCGCCGTGGGCAGCGTGTGGCTCATCCCTCGCGGCAGCGCATGCCAGCCCACTGAGCGCGAGCAGGCGTCGGTGAGGGAGTCCACGAAGGAAATGCAGTTAGGGTAGCGCTCCTCCGGGTTCTTGGACATTCCTCGCTTCAGCACCTCAGCCACCTCGCTCGTCAGCGATGGGTTTAGCAGAGTGGCATCAGGAAGCGGTTCATGGGCAATGCGATAGAACAAAGAAGCCAGTGAGTCCGCGATGAACGGCTTCTCTCCAGTAATCAGTTCAAACGCGATCACGCCCAGCGAAAACTGGTCAGCGCGACCATCCACATTGCGGCCGTCGATTTGCTCCGGGGACATATAGTCGGGAGTCCCCAGCATGGCGCCACCCTGGGTCATGCTGTTCGCGTAGGCCACCTTCGCTACGCCGAAATCCGTAAGCTTCACCCGCCCCAGCGGCGTCACCATCACATTGGGTGGTTTCACGTCACGGTGGACAATACCGCGGCTGTGCGCGAAATCCAGGCCGCTTGCCACCTGCCGCATTAGCGACAGCAGAGCCTCGCGCGACACCTCACGACGGCGGTCCATCATGCGTTCCAGGCTGTCGCCCTCTACGAACTCCATGGAGATGTACGAAATCTCGTCCAGTTCGTCCACATCGTAGATGGTTACGATGTTTTCATGCGACAGGCTGCCTGCCGATTGTGCCTCGCGAATCAGCCGTGCGCGCAGCCGCTCCAGTTTCTCAGCATCCGCGAAATCGCCTAGCCGGATGGTCTTCAGCGCCACGGCGCGGCCCAGCCGGGTGTCGCGCGCCAGGTATACAATTCCCATGGCGCCGCGGCCCAACTCGCGTTCAATCTCGTATCGCCCGATTTTGTGCATCCGCGCTTGCATTGTAGCCTTGACGCCCCTGGCCCTGCATCCTTCCCCCTCCGCTTCTGCCTGTTCGTTACCGCAACGCCACCTTTTTGGAGCGCCTGCAAGGCCCGTTGCTACAATGGAATCTCATGATCCAAACGCTCTTTGGTTCCGTCCCGCAAGAGCCCACCTTCTTCGAAAAGCTACAGCAGGGCATAAAAAAGACGCGAGAAGGCTTCTCGCAAAAGCTCGAAGACCTCTTCGCCGGGCGTAAAGAAATCGATGCCGACCTGCTCGACGAACTCGAGTACGTCCTGATCAGTGCGGATATCGGCGTGCGTACCACCACCGAGATTCTCGAATTGGTGCGCCAGAAGCTCGACCGCCAGCAGTTAAAGGACATCGACGAACTGCGTTCCGTCATTCGTGAGCACCTGTTGGAGGTCCTCCGCTCGCCGGAGCGTCCACTTCCAAGGGTTGCCAACCCTCCCGCTGTGGTGCTGGTTATCGGTGTGAATGGGGCGGGGAAGACTACGTCCATTGGCAAACTGGCCACCCGTTACAAGAACGAGGGCCACACCGTCCTCCTCGCCGCCGCCGATACCTTTCGAGCCGCCGCCATTGAGCAATTGGAAGTCTGGGGGCAGCGTGCCGGCTGCGACGTAATCCGCCAGAAGCAGGGCGCTGACCCTAGCGCGGTGGTATACGATGCCATCCAGGCGGCCAAGGCTCGTGGCGTCGACTACATCATCGTCGACACTGCCGGACGTCTGCACACCAAAGATAACCTCATGGCGGAGTTGGAGAAAATTACCCGCACCACCCGGAAGCTCATCCCGGATGCGCCGCACGAGGTGCTCCTGGTGCTGGATGGCACTACCGGACAAAACGGCGTGGAGCAGGCCAAGCGCTTCACGGCAACGGCTGGCGCCACGGGTATCATCCTCACCAAGCTCGATGGCACCGCAAAAGGCGGCGTGGTTGTGCCCATTGCCCGGGAACTCGACCTTCCTATTCGATATATTGGCGTGGGAGAGAAGGCCGATGATCTCCTGCCCTTCGATGCGGAGGAGTTCATCAATTCCATTTTCAAGAAATAACCTACCAGCATGAACGACGATGCCAGCTATCTGCAGGAGGCGCTCCGCCTCGCCGCCCTCGGCCGTGG
>CAZUAX010000241.1:0-2453 GCA_964618435.1 uncultured Solibacteraceae bacterium | reverse complement strand
GCTGAGGCAGAACGGCTCAACGAAGCCTTTGTCCACTTCATGCGCACCGGGCGACCGCTTGTGATGCTGAAATCCGCAGTCACCCTCGATGGCAAAATTGCGGCGCCCTGGGACAATTCCGGCTGGATTACCAGTGAGCGCGCCCGTGCCCATGTGCAGGACTTGCGACATCATTGCGACGCCATCCTCACCGGCATCGGCACCCTGCTCTCGGACGATTGCCTGCTTACTGACCGCTCCGGCCTAGAGCGTCCCCGCCCGCTGCTGCGGATCGTGGTGGATTCTCTCCTGCGTACGCCACCCGACTCGAAAATGGTGCGGAGTTGCCAGGACGACGTCCTGATCGCTACCACCTCCGCGGCGGACCCTGCCCGCAAGCAAGCTCTCGAAAGCGCGGGCGTACAAGTGGTGGCCTTTGACGGAATTCGTGGCCGCGTCAGTCTGCGCAAACTGGTGGATTACCTTGCCGGCCAGCACTATCTCTCTCTCATGATTGAAGCGGGCAGCAAGGTCAACTGGGCTGCCCTTGAGGAAGAGATTGTCGACAAGATCTTCTTCTACTACGCGCCCAAGATTCTTGGAGGTCTGCAAAGTCTTCCTGTCGCCGGAGGCATTGGAAAGCGAAGCCGCGCCGAAGCAATTGTGTTTGAGCGCGTGCAGCTCCACCGCATCCCGCCCGATGAATTCGCCGTGGAAGCGTATGTGGTAAAAGCCTAACCCTTCGCTACTCGGGCGCATCAAAGGAACGGTAAGCTATGTTCACAGGCATCATCGAGGAAGTGGGTCTCATTGAGCGGATTGAGCAGCGCGCCACCGGTGCGGAACTCCGCATCCGTGCGTCAGTAGTAACCCACGACGCCAGCGAGGGCGATTCCATCTCTGTCAGTGGGGTGTGCCTCACCGCACGCTCCCTGGCTTCGCACTCCTTTAGCGCGGACCTCTCGCCAGAAACCCTCCAGCGCTCTGCGTTGCGTACCCTCCGCGCCGGTTCCTCCGTGAACCTCGAACGTGCATTGCTGCCTACTACCCGCCTTGGCGGTCACATCGTGCAAGGGCACGTGGATGGGGTCGGTACCTTGCGGTCGCTCCAGGAGCTGGGGGACGGCAATTGGTGGCTCACCGTGCAGGTTCCCCCCGAGGTGGAGCGTTACTGCGTGTTCAAGGGCTCCATCGCCATCGACGGCGTTAGCCTCACCATTGCCTCACTGGAAGGCGATGCTCTCAGTGTTGCCGTAATTCCTCATACCTTCGCGTACACCACCATGCGCGGGTACAAGCCAGGGCAGCCCGTGAATCTGGAAATCGATATCGTGGCTAAGTACGTCGAGAAGATGCTTGCCTCCCGTGGATCCCAACCCAAATCGAATTTCACCGAAGAAAAATTGCGCGAACTGGGCTACTAGCGCCTGCTCACGTATTGCCATAGCCCTTTTCCAACCGCTTCGCACGGAGTCTCCGGTACTTCGGGAATGCCGACTTAGCTGTCTGGTTGTCCGTTGCACCCCCCGCTTGATGTTTATATAATGACCCCACCTGTCAGGAGGTCTTCCATTAATGCTGAAACGTCTGTTTCTGCTTGCACTATTTTGCTCCGCCTTGTTGCTAGCTCAGAATGCAGGTGTCCAAGGTGTGGTTACTGATTCCTCGAAAGCCGCCATTCCCGGCGCTACTGTAACAATCTCCAATGTCGACACGGGCATTTCCGCTACGGCTTCCACTTCTCAGGACGGGCGTTACGCATTTCCCAGTCTGAATCCTGGTCGCTATCGGATGGAGTGTTCCACCGCTGGCTTTGCCACGCAGCAGGTTTCTGAGTTCCGGCTTGAAGTTTCACAGGTCGCACGTTTTGACTTTGAACTGAACCCCGGCACAGTTACCGAAACCATTCAGGTTTCAGCGGCTGCCGTGCTCATCAACTCGGAAACCACGGAAGTGGGCCAGGTAATTGACGGCACGCGCATCCTGGAGATGCCGCTGAATGGCCGCAACTACCTGCAACTTGCACGGTTCACCGCCGGCGCTCTGCCGGGTGGCGGAGCCGGAACGGGTGCTCGCAGCCGTGGTGAAGGCCAGTTTGCCGCAGTCGGCATGCAGATGGCCCAGAACAACGTGTTGCTCGATGGCAACGACAATTCCTCTCGCACCTCCGGCGGGCCGCTTGGCTTTGAAGCCCAGCAGGTAAAGCCTCCGGTGGATGCCGTAGGTGAGTTCAAAGTGGTTACGAACAACATGAGCGCCGAGTACGGCTACCGCGCCGGCGCCAAGGTGCTGGTCACCACGCGGGCGGGCACAAATCAATTGCACGGCTCCGCCTATGAGTTCTTCCGCAACGAAGTACTGGACGGCACCAACTTCTTCGCGAACCGCGCCGGCAACCCCAAGCCCACCTACCGCCAGAATCAATATGGCGGTTCGCTTGGTGGTCCGGTATTTATCCCTAAGATGTATGACGG
>CAZUAX010000240.1:0-5040 GCA_964618435.1 uncultured Solibacteraceae bacterium | reverse complement strand
CGGCGAGAACACCAAACGATGCAACAATAACTGATTAGTCATCTGGTTTTTACAATGAAGGTCTGCCATTCCGCGACTCCATTGACGATGAAGGAGGACCGAAGTAACCGCCGCAAAGACCGCTGGCGACCAGGACTTCGGACTCCCGTGCAGATTCCCGAAAGCGCTTCGGCTAGAGAGGAAGGCTCATGTCGTCGATGCAGCGGACTGCGTCACTCCGGCTGGACAACCAAAGGCTACGCCCAGACCTGACACATAAGCCAGCCCGCAGTCTGCAACCCGCGAGGGCAGACCACCCATAGATCTCCACATCATCCAAGCTGCTGGCTCTGCGAGCACTGGCCCCTGCCACGGGTTAGCCAGAAGCCCAGAAGTAAAAATGCGGTAACGGAACCTAATCGCCATCGTTGTTGTTCACTGCCTTTCGCACCGTCACCTATTTCGGTCACCGATTCCAGGATTTATGGCTCTTATTGGAATGAAAGAATCCAATGCAAAACGGCGTCACTAAGCTGATCAGCAGAACCATCCTCTTCGGCGCGATCCTAGCACTGGTTGGTGGTGGCGCCTGGTTGTGGCTGCGCCCTTCACCGGTTACCACCGTTGAGGTTGCCTTTCGCGAGTTGAACCCTTCCATTCAGGGCGTGGGAACAGTGGAAGCGAAGGTTGTTGTGATGCTTGCCGCCAAGGTGCCGGGCAGGGTTGTCGTCGTCAATGCGGATCAGGGCGATGTTGTTCGTAAGGGACAAATCCTCATCGAACTGGAAAACTCAGAGGCTCGAGCCGAGGTTGACCGCGCGAGTGCGGCGTTGCAGCGCGCGCAACTCTCCGTGCCCGCCCAGAAAGCAGCGGTTGCCCGCGCACAGGCAAATCTAGCGGCGGCAGATGCAGCGGTGGCCAGGGCAAAAGCAAACCAGACCCTAGCCAGGGCGAATGCGGCACGATGGCAAAGGCTATCCGCCACGGGAGACGTCGCCCAGGGGGATGTCGATGCACGCAATACGGCCGCGGAGGCTGCTGACCAGGAACTGAAGAGCGCGCAAGCGCAGCGCGAAGCAGCCTTGTTTGAGATTGCCGCACAGCAAGCCGCGGTAGATATTGCCCAGAACGAAATCACCACGGCGGTAGCGGCACGAAACTCGGTTGAGGCACGGCGAGCGGACACCCGTATCGCTTCTCCAATTGATGGCTTCGTCGTGAGCCGTGAACTGGAACCCGGCGCTGCGGTGAATCCGGGAACCCCGATTCTGAAGCTTGCTGACCCCCGCACCGCTTGGGCAACTGTTTATGTGGATGAACGAGGGTCAGGGCAGATTGCGGTTGGCGACCGCGCGGATCTCTCACTTCGCTCGCTACCCGGTGTCACTTTGACGGGACAAGTGGCCAGAATCCGCCGTGAAAGTGATCGGGTCACCGAACAGCTCACGATTGATGTTGCGTTCGATAGGCCACCTGCCAGATTGACGCTGGGGGAGCAGACGGAAGCCACGATTCGTACGGTTGCAAAACAAGGCCTGGCGGTACCCATGGGTGCCATCGTGAATATGTCCGATGGACTTGGCGTGTGGACCGTGGTAGACGGCAGATTGAAATTCAAACCTGTGCGGTTCGGAGTAACTGACTCGTCCGGCTGGATTGAGGTAACAGAAGGACTGGCAGAAGGGGAGTACGTAGTAGTTGCCCCTGGAAAGCTGGCTGTAGCGGAAAGTGAAGGAAAGCGCGTGGTCGCGAATCTGCGGACGGCTGAGGAGATCGCGGTCGATAAGCCATGAACCTCGCACTGAGAGATGTGGAATATCGGCTTGGGCGGTTTATCCTTACTGCCTTCGGTGTGGGGCTACTGCTCTCCACGGTTATGGCCATGGGTGGCATCTACCGCGGGATGGTGGAAGACGCACTCAGTATCGTTCGCGCACCGGGCGCCGACCTGTGGGTGGTGCAAAAGGATACGAATGGGCCGTTCGCTGAGAGTTCCCGCATTCCCGACGACATCTACCGCGTGATTCAAGCTGTGCCGGGCGTGCGCGACGCGAGCCCGATCGCCTTTCAATCCATCCAGTTGGATTACCGCTCCAGGCAAATCCGTGTGCAGATCATCGGTTATCGCCCACTCAGTATTGGGGGACCACCTGCGGTGGTGCGCGGCCGACCGATTGTCGCGCCACGCTATGAGATGGTGGTGGATCGTAAGGCTGGAATTCCAATCGGGGCGCGGATTCCCGCAGGCCGCATGACCTTCACGGTTGTGGGATGGACCGAGGGAATTGTCTCGAACTCCGGGGATCCAACTGCATTTGTGTCCTTGCAGGACGCCCAGGAACTGCAGTTCCTGAAAGCCAGCGAAGCAGTGCGCAACGACAGAGCGCGACTGCAGGCCGACCTCCAATCGAACCAGGCACTCGCAGATTTGCCACTGCCCGCGTTGACGTCAGTAATTCAGAGCACACACCTGGCAAATGCCATCCTGGTGAAGCTGCACCCAGGGGCTTCCGCGCAGCAGGTGGCCCGCCACATTGAGCAGTGGAATCACTACCGGGCAATGACCACAACTGAGCAAGAGGATGTGCTGGCCAAGAGCGTGATTGATCGCGCACGCCAGCAAATTCTCCTCTTTCGCATCATCCTGCTGACCGTATCCACCGTGATCATCGCGCTAATCATCTACACGATGACGATCGAAAAAACTCGCGACATCGCGACACTCAAGATCATCGGCGCGCCAAACTCCACCATTGGCGGACTAATTTTGCAGGAATCGCTTGCACTCGGATTGCTTGGCTACAGTTTCGGGGCGGTTCTCATCAACCTGGTGGCTCCGTATTTTCCGAGGCGTGTGGCCATCCTGTCCTTCGATCAGGTAATTTTGTTCGGCATCGTCATCGTGATCTGTGTACTGGCTAGCGTCATTGGCATTCGTCGCGCCTTGAATGTTGACGCCGCCACTGCCATGGGAGGCGGTGCGTAATGCCAGCCATTGCCGCGGAAAATGTAACCAAGATCTTTGGCGAGGGTCAAAGCAAGGTGGTCGCTTTGCGAAGTGCCAGTATCTCGGTAGAGGCGGGAGAGGTGGTGGCCTTGATGGGTCCGAGTGGTTCTGGCAAAACCACACTTTTGCGAGGAATCTCGTTGATTGATCCCCCTACGCATGGGCACATCGTTATTGGTGACACCTCCGTATTCCGGGATGATCGCGTGCTGACCGATGATCGCCAGATGCGCCGCCAGCGGATGGGGATCATCTTTCAGGCCTACAACCTCATTCCGTTCCTTACCGCAGCGGAAAATGTTGCCCTGGTGCTCACTTTGAACGGGGTATCGAGCCAGGAAGCGATGAAGAGAGCCAGGACGTTATTGGACCAGCTCGACCTGGGCCATCGCGCGGACACGCATCCAGCTACCTTATCCGGCGGAGAGCAGCAGCGTGTCGCCGTTGCCCGCGCCGTGATCAACGACCCCATCGTCATCCTCGCTGACGAACCCACCGCCGCCCTCGATACCGAACGAGGCAAAGCCGTGATGGACCTGTTGCGACAACTGGGACACCAGCACAAAGCTGCCGTCATCGTGGTGACGCACGACGAACGCATGATCCATGGCTTTGACCGGGTTTACCACATGACCGACGGACAGATCACCAACCATTGAGCCACCTACAGGCCGGTTCACTTGGAGTTTCTGGGAATCCGCCAGAAGAGATGCGACCGGCGCGCAGCAAGAGAGTTAGCTGCGGGAGGGAAAAGCCGCGAGAGGGCAAAGGCAGCGTGAGGCGGGAGGATGAGCGCTGGACTCAGGCTCCCGCCTCTTCGTGTCTTACAACTGCTCCTGTGGCCGAACAAGCGGCAGGCCTTCGGGACGTTCCGTCTTTGCGCTTGTTCGTGTTGTAAACACGAAATATACGAGAGCGAATGCACCGAGAGCGAAGATAGTGTCACCCGGTACGCGAAGCCAACGCAGGGTCTCCATCAGGGGAGTGCCCATAAACTCTGAGCTGCGCGCATACCAATATCCGTACTCCACCGAAGCCCAAGTCTGCAGCAGACCAACGGGTAGCAGGCTGCCCACTGACATCGTAAAGAGCCCGATGTTCAAGCCCCAGAAAGAGAACTTAAGCCATCCCTCTCGCCATTCGGCATCCGGGGCCATCGCCCGCAAGCAAACCAGCAGCAGTCCAATACCCAGCATGCCGTAGACGCCGAAGAGTGCGGTGTGTCCATGAACTGGGGTGGTATTCAGCCCCTGCATGAAGTAGAGGGCGATGGGCGGATTGATCATGAATCCGAACAAGCCCGCGCCCACCATATTCCAGAAGGCAACAGAGACGAAGAAGTAGATGGGCCACTTGTACCGTTCCGCCCAAATCGTTAGTTTGCCGCGCCGGAGATCGTCCAGCGCGGAGTAAGCCACCAGCGTGAGCGGCACGACCTCAAGCGCGCTGAACACGGAGCCCCAGGCGAGGGCCACACTCGGGGTGCCTGAAAAGTAGAGATGGTGGCACGTTCCAATGATGCCCCCGGCCAGGAATATCGTAGCCGAGAGCAGTGCCGCTTTGGCGGCAAACACCGGGCGGATGAGCTTCAGACGCGCAAAGAAGAAGGCGATCACGGTAGTGGCAAACACTTCAAAGAAGCCTTCCACCCAGAGGTGGACTACCCACCACCGCCAGTATTCCACTATGGAGAGATGCGAGTGCTGGCCCCATGTGAGCCCAGCGCCATAGAACAATCCGATGGCGCCCGCGGAGAGCAGGAAGAGCCAGAGTAGAGGCTTCTGCTCGCCCCCCTCCTTCAATGCTGGGCGGGTGGCGCGCACCACTAGAACTAGCCAGATCAGCAGTCCAATGAATAACAGAATCTGCCAGCCGCGGCCGAGGTCCACATACTCGTAGCCCTGGTGGCCCCACAGGAAGGAGGTGGCGTCGCTCAGACGGTTCATTACGCTCAGCCATTGGCCGGTCATTGACCCCACTACAATCACAAGCAAGGCTCCGAAGAGCACGTTCACACCGAGCTTCTGGAACTTCGGTTCCACACCGCTCACCAG
>CAZUAX010000239.1:0-5054 GCA_964618435.1 uncultured Solibacteraceae bacterium | reverse complement strand
GCACGCAACCGGTGTGTGCTCAAAATCCGTCCATCGTCCCCAAACAGCAACACTCCCAGTTCCCCCTGCAGCACCACAAAGCTCTCCGCCTTTGGTGGTGAGGCGTGCCGGTG
Source organism: uncultured Solibacteraceae bacterium (assembly GCA_964618435.1). Classification (GTDB taxonomy): domain Bacteria; phylum Acidobacteriota; class Terriglobia; order Bryobacterales; family Bryobacteraceae; genus JACTMJ01. The sequence goes on along the minus strand of CAZUAX010000239.1, from coordinate 4,941 downwards.
CGGAGCAACATAGGACCCCTTCAGGATGACGTTAAGGAAGCGATGCGGGTTGTCATTGTCCCCCGTATGGAAACAGTGGATCGCACGACGCCGCTGCGACTGTGATGCCTCTTGCGAAAGTACGTCAAATTGAGATGGATGGATCAATTCCAATGACTTGCGGTGGTTCATGGAAGGCCGGTCTCCTCTCCCTCTTGGTAGCAGGCTAGCCCCGAGCTGGCAATCAATATGATACTTCCATATAAACGCCGCCGTCTTTAAGTACTACTGACTACATTTCCCTGGACCAGCTTCAGCGATCACCACATAATACTCCAACGATATTCTAAGGATTCGGAGCATCTTTAGTGGAAAACATACTTAGTACCTATAGCCAATACCATGGAAAATCGACTGCCGCCTCGTCGGTGATTTGGCTATGGCGATATACCATCAGCAACAAATGGGCGCAATAGTCATTATTTTCAAATCTTTACGAGACTATCTGAGCCGATTGGTGTGTGAGGAGCGTACTAAGGTGCCAAACTCAGACGCATACTTGCACTATAGTCCTAGGCCCAGGAAGGGTTGTAATTCTCCGCCAGACTGATACACTGAACTCACGGAAACCAGGCGCCGGGTTCTCCGAAAATACTAAGTAAAACGGACATAACTAACCCCATAATCCTGCTCAGAGACTTTCCCCGGTAATCCGGGCAACTCTCCAGAGATGGCAGGCCCAAGGTGTGTCCACAAGGAGATTCTGCCCATGTTTCGTCTGCCTTTTCTTGAAACTAAAGCTGCCGCGCTGGTGTGCCGTACGGCTATCCTGGCTGGTACTTTGGCGGTGCTTGCCGCTGGGAATGCTGTCGCGGAATCCGCATACAATCCAGTACCCAAACGGGATGACAGCTATGAGATGACGGAGCGCGGGCCTCGTTCATCAAAGTGGAAGAAGCTTTGGAAGTGGAGCGCGGCTGCCCTGGTTGCGGGAAGCTCTATGGATGTTGCCAGCAGTTGGGGATATCCTGAGGCAAACGGGATGCTGCGTGGCCCATCAGGGCAGTTGCAGGGTCGGGGAACTGCCATCAAGTTCGGTGTGCTTGGTGCGGCGCTGGTGGGTCAACATTACCTTGTGAAGAAGCACCCCGAGATGGAGAAGTCCCTGGCAATCACCAATTTTGTAGTAGGGGCAGGTTATACGGGTGTCGCGGTCCGGAACTGGCGCGTGCGGTAGGGGCAGCCAGTGCTCATCAATCGCGGGGGCCTGCACTTTGCCAGGTTCCCGCGCACAAGCCTACGCTAGGACCCGTTGCCAGTCAGTTCTCTAAGATCAGAGATCCAGAAGTCAGGGGAAAAGCTACGCATCTCCTCGTGGTTGCCGTAGCCATAGTCCACCGCGCATATCTTTACGCCAGCCGCTCTTCCGGCTGCCATATCCGAAGCCGAATCCCCCACCAACAGGCACTCCGCTGGCTCCACTCCCAACCCATCCATCGCGCGGAATAGGACGTCGGGTGCCGGTTTCGCCGGAAAACCGTCGGTTCCCTGGACATGCTGGAAGTAGGGCCGCAAGCCAAATTTCTCAAGCACGACGTGGGTGGTTTGCGTACTCTTGGTGGTGGCCGTAGCCTTCACGCCACCTAAGCGCGCCAGGCCCTCTGCCACTCCAGGGTATCGCTTGGTTGAACGGTGTTCCCTGGCCCAATAGGTCTCCCGATATTCCTTCAACAGTTGCTCGCGCAGAGCGTCATCGGCGTGGGGAAACACTTCATCAAACAGTGCGTAGAGATGCTTTCCGATAAAGGAAGCAAGGTAGGGGAAGCTGAGGCTGGGAGCTCCATGCGCAGATAGCACCTGCTCGATTGCCCCGACGATATCGGGAGCAGACTCGAGCAAGGTGCCATCGACGTCAAACAAATAGGCTGGAAACGAGGGAATCACGCCGGTTGAGGCGATCCCCCTTCCATCAGGCCTGGGTTGGACGGTTTGGTATCCGCCTCAGGGCGAAGCACCTGCTGGGTGTCACCAGGCTTCGAATTCCCCCCCGGACCCGTGAAGGCGGCAAGGGTTTCGCCCGCTAGCAGGCGCTTTACCTCTTCGCCGTCAAGCACTTCCCGTTCGAGCAGCGCCTCCGCCACACGAATCATGGGCTCTTTGTAGTCCTCGATGATCTTCCGTGCGCGGTCATAGGAACTGCGTACCAGCTTGCGCACAGCGGTATCAATCTGCACGGCAGTTTCTTCTGAATAATCGCGGTGCTGGTTAATCTCGCGGCCCAGGAAGATTTGTTCTTCCTTCTTGCCGAAGCTCATGGGGCCGAGTTCGCTCATGCCGAACTCGCACACCATCCGCCTTGCCATGTCGGTAGCTCGCTCAATGTCGTTGCCAGCGCCAGTGGTGATTTGCCCAAGGAAAATCTCTTCTGCCACACGTCCACCCATGAGGATGGCAAGCCGGTCCTCAAGATAATCCTTGCTCTGGGTGTGCTTATCGTCGATGGGCAACTGCATGGTTAGCCCAAGGGCCATGCCACGCGGAATGATGGTGACCTTGTGAAGCGGGTCAGCATTTGGAACCACGGCGGCTACCACTGCGTGGCCGGCTTCATGATAGGCAGTGCTGCGCTTCTCTTCCGGCGTCATGATCATGGAGCGCCGTTCCACGCCCATAATCACCTTGTCCTTCGCATGCTCAAAGTCCACCATGGCCACGAGTTTGCGATTCTGGCGGGCGGCAATCAGCGCAGCCTCATTCACCAGATTGGCGAGGTCGGCGCCCGCAAAGCCCGGGGTGCCTCTCGCAATTACGCTAAGGTCGACATCGTCAGAAATCGGGGTCTTCCGGACATGCACCTTCAGAATCTTTTCGCGACCCTTTACGTCGGGAACGCCAACAACCACACGACGGTCGAATCGTCCGGGCCTCAACAGCGCGGGGTCCAGCACGTCTGGGCGGTTTGTGGCGGCCACCAGGATCACGCCTTCGTTCGATTCGAAGCCATCCATTTCCACCAGGAGTTGGTTAAGGGTTTGCTCCCGCTCGTCATGTCCACCGCCAAGGCCGGCGCCTCGATGACGTCCCACGGCGTCAATTTCGTCGATAAAGATGATGCAGGGGGCATTCTTCTTGCCCTGCTCGAACAAATCGCGCACACGGCTGGCACCCACGCCAACAAACATTTCCACGAAATCAGAACCCGAGATTGAAAAGAACGGCACATTCGCTTCGCCGGCGATCGCCCTGGCCAACAGGGTCTTTCCGGTGCCAGGAGGTCCAACCAGCAAAACGCCTTTGGGAATGCGACCACCAAGCTTTTGAAACTTCTGGGGCTCCCGGAGGAAGTCGATGATTTCTTCCAGTTCCTCCTTAGCCTCTTCTACGCCGGCAACATCCTTGAATGTCACCTTCTTTTGTTGGGCGGAGTGCAGACGGGCTTTGCTTTTGCCAAAGCTGAGGGCCTTATTGCCCCCACTCTGCATCTGCCGCATCACAAACAGGAATACGAACACAATCAACAAGATGGGAAGCATGTTGAAGAGCAGGGCCATGATCAATCCGTTGTCACGGTTGTCGATGGTAACCTTCACGTTCTTGTCCCGCAGGATGTCAAAGGTGTTCGGGTAGTTATCCGGGATAACGGTCTTGAGCGTGGCCTTCTCGTCTTTGTATTCACCCTTTACGTCGGTGTTGCTCACGACGACGCTCAGCACTTTGCCGGACTCCACGTCCTGCATGAATTCGGTGAAGGAGAGGACGCGCTCAGGGCTCTGCGACTGTTGCCGCAGTGAGGCGATCAGGAAGATCACCATGCAGATGATAATCATCCAGATGATGGCGGTTTTCAAACTAGACATTCAGACTCCGATACAACGGCGAATCCCATCCGGATTACCGTACAGTTCTAAGACGTCGGATCAGCCGAACTGGATTCCCATTCCTGATCAAACGGCACCAGGCGAATCGCCAGGCACCTCTCCGAATCGTCTTTTGCCGCGAATTCTGCAGCCAGACCGAAGCTGCTGGTCCAGACAATCGCTCCACCCGACTCCAGAATGAGTTCCTCACTCCGGCGCCAAACGGGCACTCCATTGCGCTGAAAAAGCTCTTTGATCTTTCGTTTTGATGTACTTCCAGGGATCTGGAAAACATCTCCCTCGCGCCAGAGCCGCAAGATGACGGGAAAGCAAAGTCGATTGGAGTCAATAACGCTCCAGGCTCCAGTATACCCGGAATGGCTATTAGGGTTTTGCTGGCTATCAGATTCCGTTCCAGCAAGATAGGTGACTTCCAAGGCCCTGGCAGACCCACTCAGGGTGTAGCGGCCTGGTTGGCCTGGGGGAATTACCAGGTACCCAGGATTCTGCGGGATTGGTACATTCTGTGGGATTCGTGATGTAGCGCTCGCTTTGGACCGAAGCGTTCGGGTGGCGCGGATGTGGCGACCACTTCGCTCAAAATAAAGTCCGTGAGCAGCGAAACGTCCGGCGCCAACCCCCTCTGTCCACAGATCCCGGATTGTCTCCACGGCGGAGAACCCAAGCGGGGACCCTTTCATTGATTGAGCGTCGTCACATCCAGCGGGGCCAGCAAGCCAGTCGCACAGCCGGAGGATTACCCTCCGCTGCAAGGCAACATCGAGTGAACGGAACTTCGCGACGGTTCCCTCCCACCCATGGGCGCTAGAGGAGAAGCACTGGTGGGCTTCCTCGTCGGCCAGGCGATCCAACAGGCGGGCTTCGTCGCGCAGTTGCTCCGCCGTATTGGCCAGAATCGCTTCCAGCGAGGGGTTCCAATCGCGGGTTAAGTCCGGCAACCACCTGTGCCTCAAGGCGTTCCGGGCATATTTGGGATTCAAATTACTTGCATCTTCACGCCACCCTTGGTCGAGCAAGACAAGATAGTCACGAATCTCATCCCGGCTTCGATCCAGGAACGGTCGTACGATGCCGTCCGGGGTCT
>CAZUAX010000238.1:1588-5156 GCA_964618435.1 uncultured Solibacteraceae bacterium | reverse complement strand
TCCTGGCACTGCGTGAGGTGGATCTCGTTGCGTTGGACCTCACCGTTAAACAGCAGCATAAGCATCTCGGCCCGTTCGGGGATCACAAGCGGCGTCGTGCCCGGGGAGCCCGTGGCGGATTGCAGAATGGACCAGCGCAGGTCGTACTCGACCCGCTCAATGCCCAACTCGGGCGCCGGACCAGCGCTGCGAATCAGCATCTGGCGCAGCAGGAAGTCGGTTTCGTCCACCAGGAATTCTCCGCCTGCGGCCACCGAGGCGCTGCCACCGGCCCGCGTGATGTTCAGGCGCTCACGGATCTGATCGAACTCGAAGCGGAAGCGGAGCGCGGGGCGGCCCTGCCATTGCTCGCGTCCAATCAATTGCAGAGTGGTGAAGGGGTGCTTCTCAAAAATGGTGCGCGCGTAGCCGAAGAAAAGGCCGGTTCCAGTCATACCGGTCTTGATCAGCAGGTGCGGCTCGGTGACGGCCTGCTCATCGCCGGGGTAGGAATAGTATTCCTTGCCATCCAGGGTGCTCACCTGCAGGCGGACAAAGTCCTCGGAGGGGCCGGACAGCCGACCAGACCCTCCCGCGCGTTGGGCTTCCCGCCGGATGTTCTGGATGCAGGTGAGATTTTCGAGGCGGCGCAAGGCGCCGCGCATCGCGTCACGCGCAGAGATCCAGGCGTCATCGCGCGATGGCAGCGGCGCGGGTTCCTGCGCCCACACCATCCCGGCGACTGCCAGCAACCAGACACACAGGGCGGCGGGACGCCTGCTTTGCATGCACCCAGCGTAGCAAAGTGTCTGGAAGCAAGAGCGTGGGAAGGGGAGGGGGCATCCGTGGAGGAATGCATCGCGGGCAGCTATGGGACAATCGAACGAAGTGGCCGCGGAAGCGCGGCTGGCACAACGACTGTGAACGATACCCTGGTACAGATCACCGGCAGCGGACCCGCTGCCCTGCAAGCATCGTCGCCATCGCCTCGCTTACCCGAGTGGCTGCGCAAAAGCAGGACCCATTTTGAGAGTGTTCATCTGCTGAAGCGCGACCTGCGCGGGCGCAACCTGCATACGGTTTGTGAATCAGCGCGCTGCCCGAATATCCACGAGTGCTTCCACCGCAAGGCAGCCACGTTCATGATTCTGGGCAACCTCTGTACACGCGGCTGCACATTTTGCTCGGTACCCAAGGCAAACCCGGCAAAGACGGAGATGCCGATTGACCCGCGCGAGCCTTGGCACGTGGCGGAAATGGCAGCCAGCATGAATCTCCGCTATGTGGTGATCACCAGCGTGAATCGCGACGATTTATGGGACGGCGGATCCACGCATTTTGCGGAAACCGTACGACAGGTTAGAGTGGCACTCCCGGAGGCCCGCATTGAGGTGCTCACTCCCGACTTCTGCGGCGATACCGAGGCTGTGGCAAGAGTGCTGGACGCCGGTCCCCACGTGTTCAATCACAACATGGAAACAGCACCCCGTTTGTACCGCAAGGTACGTCCGCAGGCGAACTATCAGCAATCCCTGGATGTGCTGCGCTTCGCGCGGCAGCACCGTCCGGACGTGCTCACCAAGAGTGGATTCATGGTTGGGCTGGGCGAAACGGAAGCGGAAATCCAGCAGTTGTTGCGAGACCTCCGGGCGCACCATGTAGATGTCGCCACCATCGGGCAGTATCTCCAGCCCACCCGGCGCAACCGCCCGGTGCATAGGTTTGTCACTCCCGCGGAGTTTCAACAGTATCGTGATTACGGGCTGCAGTTGGGTTTCTCGATGGTCTTCAGCGGTCCTCTGGTGCGCAGTTCCTATATGGCCGACTTGGTGCACGAGGAAGCACAGGCAACCGGCAGGCAGGAATCTGCGCAATGAGCGGCGGAGAAGTGCGCCCAGGCAAACAGCTGCACTTGAAGCCGGAACAGAAGCGAGCGCTGCTGGTGGTGCTGGCCATGCTCAGCGGCCTGCTGCTTTTCCTTACCTTTCCTGATGCAAACTTTACGTTTCTGGCACCGGTGGCGCTAACCCCTCTGCTGGTGGCAGTCGCGACGGTGAATCGCGCATTCCCCCGTTTTTTCCTGGGTTGGATTTGCGGCATTCTTTACTGGCTTGGGGCCTGCTATTGGATTCAGGACACCTTAGCCACTTACGGGGAGATCAACCTCGCCCTCAGCATGCTGGCCCTGGCGCTCTTCGCCATGGCGAAAGGGCTGCACCTGGCAGTCTTCGGTCTGGTGGCTGGCTATCTGATGCAGCGCTGGTGGGCTATTCCGGCCACGGCTGCGGCCTGGGTGGCCATTGAACGCACACATGGCCCCCTGGGCTTTGCATGGCTGCTGCTGGGCAACGCCGGCATTGAGATGGATCTGCTGATGCGCGCCGCGCCCATGGTGGGGGTCTACGGCCTGTCGTTTGCGTTTATGGTGATGAACGCGGCGCTGGCCATGGTGCTGCTGCGGCGGACCCGCAAGCATTTGCTTTGGGCTTTGCCCTTGTTAGGCCTTTATCTGTTGCCAGCGGTTCCGGAGCGGGAAACCGGCAGCCAGCAGGCATTGCTGGTGCAGCCGAACATACTGGACCGCGATGACTGGACCACCACCTCCGTGCGAGCCATGCAGGACCGGGTGTTCTCGTTATCCAGTTCCGGGCTGCGCGTGTTGAACCTTACCGGCAACCCTCTGGTACTTTGGCCTGAAGTTCCCGCGCCCTTGCACTATTACGACGACGCAGAATTCCGCGAGCGTACCCACGAGTTCGCGCGTCAGCACAGGGCTTGGTTCCTGTTCGGCACCATTGGGCGCACCCCGGAGCGACGCGCGCAGAACACCGCGGTGCTCATTACCCCCGATGGAAAATTTGGGGGCCATTACGACAAGATGTTCCTCGTGCCGTTTGGTGAATTTGTCCCTCCCTTGTTTGACTGGGTAGGCAAAGTGAGTAACTACGCGGGCAATTTCGTCCCCGGCGACAAGCCAGTGGTTTTCCCCGTACGCAGCTACAAGTTGAGCGCCATCATTTGCTACGAATCTGCATTCCCGCATCTGGTGCGCCGCTTTGTGGATAACGGCGCTGAAGCCATCGCCAACCTGAGCTTCGACGGGTACTTCGGCAATGCATCGGCAAGGCGGCAGCACCTGCTGCTGGCCCGAATGCGTGCGGCCGAGAACGCGCGCTGGCTTCTTCGTGCGACAAGCGACGGCATCACCGTAAGCATTGACCCGGCGGGGCGCATCATCGACAGCCTGCCGGCGGGCCTGGCGGCAGCATTGCCCGCGCGTTTCAACTATCGTGAGGAGAAGACTCCCTATACCCAATACGGCGACTGGTTTTGCGCACTATGTGCTGCCCTTGCCCTGGGCGCCCTTGTGCCGGAATTCTTGACGCGCAACCGCCGATGATAGAATCCTGATGTCCGGAGCACTCCCAATGTACTCAAGACTCTTCTTCATTGCGCTTCTCGTGTTCTCTGCCGCCGGGGCCTATGCCCAGGATTGGCGTCCGCTCTTCACTGCCACATCCATGGATGGCTGGGAGAGTTCGCCGGCCAACCGCCAGGTGTACAAGCTGGTGGACGGAATGTTGGTATC
>CAZUAX010000238.1:0-1488 GCA_964618435.1 uncultured Solibacteraceae bacterium | reverse complement strand
CGGCAGCGTATGGGCTACGAACCTCGTCGCGGACCAAGACCCGCGAAGGGCTACATCGGCCTGCAGAATCACGATAGCCGGGCAACCTTCAGTTTCAAGGAAATCAGCGTCAGACCCCTGCGCTAGCGGCAGTGGTGCCCATTGCCATCCTTTCCGGCTGGTTGCGCTATGATGGCGGATTCTAAAGGGAGGACGCGCCTTTGAGTACCGTCAAGATTGCGATTCTGGGTTCCGGCTTTGTTGCAGAGTTCTACATGCAGGGCCTGGCGAACGTGCATGGACATGAAGTAGTGGCCAACTACTCTCGTGCGCGTAAACGCGCTGCTGGCTTTGCGAAACGCTGGGGCATTCCCGAACACACCACCAATCTGGACAAGCTGATTGCCCGAAACGACATTGACCTTTACGTGATTGCCTTACCCAATGAGGCGCATCTACCCGTGTCTCTGGCCCTTTCTGCTGCCCGCCGTAACCAGGTGTGCACCAAACCCCTGGGGCGAGACCGTAAGGAAGCGAAGGCCATGTTGAGGGCGGCGCTGAAGAGTGGCTGCTTTCATGGCTATGCGGAGACGGAGGTCTTTGCACCAGCGGTGGTGAAAGCGAAGGAAATCATCGACGCAGGAGGCGTTGGCAAACTGGTATGGGTGCGTTCGCGCGAATCTCATTCCGGCCCGCACAGCCCCCATTTCTGGGACATCGACAAGACGGGCGGCGGAGCCATGAACGACCTCGCTTGCCATTGCGTAGAGGCCGCCCGCTACTTCTATGGAAAGCAAGATAAGGTGACGGAAGTGATGGCATGGGGCGCTAACCTGGTACACGGCAATCGCACGAAAGGCGAGGACAACGCCCTGCTGATGCTGAAGATGGAAGGTGGCGGCTTCGCCCACTGCGAGCTTTCCTGGACCTGTAAGGGTGGCCTGGACCTCCGCAACGAGATTCATGGCGCCGACGGCAGCATCTTCACTGACGTCACTCGCGACACTCCCGTGCGCAGCTTCACGGGCAAGAGCGCGGGGTATGTGATCGAGAAGGCCGATATCGACTTTGGATGGACACGCCCGCTGCCGGAAGAAGCCTTCGCCTATGGCTATCAGGCCGAGATGCGGCACTTTGTGGAATGTGTGCGGGATGGAAAGCCCGCGCGTGAGGACTACTTCGATGGCTATGCGGTGAACTGCATTTTGGATGCGGGTTACCAGTCAATGAAAGCGGGCAAGTGGACCCGCGTGAAGTATTAGGTTGTCATGCTTCCAGCACTGCAAGGAAAGTCGTTACTGATCTCAGGAGCCACGGGCATCGCCGCCTCCACCGTTAAGTTGGCTTTGGAGGCGGGTGGCCGCGTCTGCGTAGTGAGCCTCGGCCAAGCGGATTGCGAAGCGCTGCGGCAGAGCGTGTGCGTGGGGGAAGACCGACTGGTAACCCTCACTGGTGACTTGGGCGAAGCCAGCACAGCAGACCGCGCAGCGGCGCTTTGTCGCGATGCCT
>CAZUAX010000237.1:0-5209 GCA_964618435.1 uncultured Solibacteraceae bacterium | reverse complement strand
CGCGCGTTGCCAATCCGGCCCAGGTCACCGTCAGCTTCGCCAACGGAGCATCCGCTCCGCCCCTGTCCTTCATCTCTTACCGGAAACCGGGGGGCTCCGGCGATTGGCTGCGCCTCCGTCCCAGTGGCGCGCAACCGCCCTATACGCTTGAGTTCGGAATCGATGCCGCCCTTGCCGCGGGTGACCCCTCCAATACCGCAGTGGTCTACTTCCACCGCCCCGACGCCGAAACAGTAAGCACCTCCGCTTCGTTCTCACAGATGGACGCTCCTGCCGGTGACGCCCCGCGGCTCACCGCCATCACCGATGCCGGCGGCTTCCGCCAGTCTGTCCTCGATACCGGCTACAGCGGAGCTTCTCTGGTCACTGCCCCGGGCATGATCCTCACCCTCTTTGGGGAGAATCTCGCGCCCGACGTGGCCTCCGCAATCGCCGTGCCCCTGCCTCTGAACCTCGCCGGTGTATCGGTAGAGATGCTGCGTTTCCCGCAGCAGGATTGGGTGCCCGTTCCCCTGTTCTTCGTCTCCCCAGGCCAAATCAATCTGCAACTGCCGCCAGACCTCTCCGTGCTGGAGGATGACAACCGTGAAATCGCACTGCGCGTGCGGCGCGGTGCACTCCTCTCGTCCAATCAGGTGAGCGTAATCCTGCGCAGCCGTTCGGTTTCGCTCTTTAGTGCCAACTCCTCAGGCGGTGGCGCACCGGCTGGTTTCGCAGTGCGGGTGCGCGCCAGCGGCGAACAGGAACGCAGCAATCTGTTCCTCTGCGGCAACGGGCAATGCACTCCCTCCCCCGCGCCTCTCGGCGGCCAGGGAGACGAACTCTTTCTGGAACTTTTTGGTACGGGCTTCCGCAATCGCGGCAGCGCTACCCAAATGCGCGCCTTCGTGGGAAGCGCGGAAGCCGAGATCTCCTTCGCAGGCCCGCACCCGCAGTTCGTGGGCCTCGACCAGGTGAACGTGAAGGTGCCACGGGATGCGCCTCGCGGGCAGGATCTCGACCTCTATATCTGGGTGCGCAACGCCCAGTCGCCCTGGGTCGCCTCCAATCGCCTTACTGTGCGCTTGGAGTAAACATGCTTCGCCCGGGCTCGGTCGCTCAGCCCCCAGGCGTCCGGATCATCACCAGAACGGCAAGAGCCCCGCAAGAAAACCCGATCGTGGGTTTCCTTGCGGGGCTCTCTGCAGCCAATTCGTTGCGTGCGCGCTATGCGCCCGGAACCGTGGCATCCGGCAGCACATCGTACCAGGAGTATTCCCGGCCCGTGTACACCGCATCCCTACCCATCACCGCGCTCAGGGTGCTCTTCGCTCCCCAAATCGCGCCATTCTCCATCTTTCCGGTCCTTGCGCCGTCGATGAATTGGTTCACTCCGTCTTCGGTAATGTCGTAGCGAACCGGCGTTTCCTTCACAGGCTGGCCGGGAAGGTACACGCGGATCATTGCCCGCGACGTCTGCACGGTTCCCTTTTCGCAGATGAAGGTTTCGCCCACATCGTCCCACCCATTGATGTTGCGGCGGTTGAACTGGGTTGCCTGGTAGCTGAAGCAGAGGTCACTGCCGTACTGATACTGCAGTGCGCAATTGTCCAGAATGTCGCCAATCTGGCGGCGGGTCATGCGGCTCCCGTAACCTTGCACCTTGGCCGGATACAGTCCCGTAAACCAATTCACCACGTCGATATTGTGGCAGTCCTGCTCCACGATAATGTCTCCGGAGAGGTCGCGGTAAAAGAACCAGTTGCGGATCTTTTCCTGCTCCGGCGGATGTCCCGTCTTGATGCCCGGCCCGCCTCCAATCCATGACGCGCGCACCGCCAGCAACTTCCCAATCTCACCGGAGTTCACCAGGCGCCACGCCTCGTTATAGTCCTTTCCATACCGCTGCTGGAAGCCCACGGAAATCCGCCGGTTCGGGTCAGCCTTCTGGCAAGCGCGCAGAACCCGGTGGCAGTCGTTCACATTCACGCCCATTGGCTTCTCGCAGTAGATGTGCTTCTTCGCCAGGATGGCCGCTTCCAGGTGCTCCGCGTGCAGGAAGGCGGGGGTTGCAATCAGCACCGCGTCCACGTTGCTGTCCAGCACCTTCCGGAAATCGTTGAACTCCTGTGCGCCGGAATACTTTGCCCGCCCAGCGGCGATGCGGTCCGGGTAAATGTCGCAAATCGCCGTTACTTTGGCGAACTCGTTTTTGGCGAAGATGCCGCTTACGTACATGCCACGGTTGCCCGTGCCGATCAATCCCACCGACAGGGCCGAGTTAGCCTGGCTGCCGAGGGCCGTCTGGGGCTTCATCACCATAAAGGTGGCTGCTGCTGCGCCGGTGGCCTTTACAAATCCACGACGGCTTCCCGATTCATTCATACTCCACTCCTTGGGGGATGATTGCTGATGCGATCCGGCTCATGCACCGGAGAAATCAGACCTTGCGCTACGGATTATATCAATCTGTCCCGGATTCGTCGCACGCGTCACATCCCGCTGCTGCCCTCTGCTTGTTGCGGCCTCTCGTTGCCCAGGTAGTGGTATTACTGTCGCTAATTCGGCTATAATCATCGCTACTAGCCATGCAGCCTACAGAAAAAATCTGGTTTAACGGAAAGTTTATTGCCTGGGACGATGCACGCATCCATGTGCTCTCCCATGTGATCCACTATGGCTCCTCCGTGTTTGAGGGCGTCCGGTGCTACGAGACCACTTCCGGTCCGGCGATTTTCCGCCTTGCGGATCACACGCGCCGTCTGGTGGAGTCCGCCAAGATTTACCGTATGACCCTCCCCTTCAGCGCGGAGGAAATCAACGACGCCACGCTCGAGCTGGTGCGCGTCAACGGGCTTCGTTCCTGCTACATCCGGCCGGTTGCCCTCCGCGGCTACGGCGAGATTGGCGTCAATCCCATGAAGAACCCGGTGGACCTCTACATCGCCTGCTGGGAATGGGGCAAGTATCTGGGTGAAGAAGCCATCAACCACGGAGTGGATGTCTGCGTCTCCTCCTGGACGCGGCCCGCGCCCAATACCCACCCCACGCTCGCCAAGGCTGGCGGCAACTACCTCAACAGCCAGCTGGTGAAAATGGAAGCACTCGCCGACGGCTATGCCGAAGGCATCGTGCTGGACCACAATGGCGTTGTGAGCGAAGGCAGTGGCGAGAATATCTTTGTCATCCGCGACAGCAAGATATTCACCACGCCCATGACCTCGTCCATCCTCCACGGCATCACGCGCGACTCCGTCATGCGCATCGCCCGCGATTTTGGCTATGAAGTGGTGGAAACCGCGCTACCCCGCGAGTTCCTCTACATCGCCGACGAAATCTTCTTCACCGGCACGGCAGCGGAGGTCACCCCGGTGCGCTCCATTGACCGCATTCCCGTGGGCGCTGGCGATCGCGGACCCATCACTGCCCGTATCCAGAAAGAGTTCTTCGAACTCGTACATGGCGATAAGCCAGACCGTTACGGCTGGCTATCCCCGGTAGGTGTTCCTGCCAGCGCGGAGCTTGCCGGTTAATCCGCCAGCGCGCCCACGCCGCACCCCCATCCGCGGAAGGTAGCCATCGGTGCTCCCTTCCGCTTTTTTGCCCCCCCTGCGCAAGTCCCCGCTGCGCAAGCTTCCCCTGCGTAACCTCCCCCTGCGCAAGCTCACATAGGGAGCCAGCCTCCAATCCCCACCTAATGGCGATCCGGTCCCGGCAAAACCCCTATCTGGTATGATGTTGCCTCCTGTCGTTGTGTACAGGGATGCTGTCCGCGCTCAACCGGGGAGTGGTCTCCGAACCGGGCGCGGCCTGAACGCCGAAGTGGAATCGCTTTCGGCCAGTCAATCACCCAAACCAATCAGGAGGAACCTACCGTGACAACGGCAATCATTTTCCACGAGGTGCAGGATGGCGCTGTCTGGGCCGAAGCCTGGAAGCAGGGGCCAGGAAGCCGGCACGAGATGTTCGGGAAAATCGGAATCAAGTGCCGCACCTTCCGCGACCCCAACAACCCGAATGCAACCGGTGTGATGGCGGAGATCCCTGACCTCGCAAAATTTCACGAGTTGCTTCAAACCGAGGAAGGCCAGAAGGCGATGCGGGAAGATGGCCTAAAGGTTGAGACCATGCGCATGTTGGTGGAGTTCACGCCCTAGCAGGGGACCCTTACCGGTGGAACGGGTTGCAGGATCTGTCCGCCTGCCAGGCGAAAGCGGAATAGGCCCATGGGCCTGTTTTGCTTTCGCGCCGGGCTAATGTCGATCCCTCGCGATTCTTTCCGGTCCGTCCAACAGCTCCCCGGAAAGGTACTCGATTCGCCGCAGCGCTTCTTCGTCCTCGTCGGACCAGTCCCGCTCGAGCGCCCCCTCCTGCTGCAGTATCTTCCACAAATTTTCGTGATTATCCGCCCGGGAAGCCGTGGTTAACTGCAATTTCGCATTGAAGTGGAAGAGCAGGGCGCCGTGTTCACTTGCTGAGCTCCGATGCTCCACCGTGGTCGCCACCAGTTCCTGGCCATGTTGCTGGATTCTCTGCACCAGACTATAGGGTTCCTGGCTAAGGCTTAGCGCGGTGCGAGGCAGCAGAATCCGGGCAATCTCGCGCGGTGCCCCGAAGCCCAGCAGCTGATACGTCGGGTTCACCGGGTCGAGTGATGCCCCCTCCATCGAGTCTGGATCCAGCACCACCAATACCGGGGCCGCATACGCATTGGATACACCACCCAGGTAGATCTCATCGCGGCCGTCACCATTCAGGTCCAAGGTCGCTCCGGCCATCAAGTAGCCTGTATGCCAATACTCTCGTACCAGTTCACCCTGGGCGGAAAGCAATGCTACCTGCGACGGATAGTAAGGGCGGTGGTTCGCCCCAATCACCACCCCGGTTTCTCCCTTGCCGTATTTCACCTTCAGCAGCAGCCTTCCGCTATAGGTAGGGGCCACCTCTCCCCGGGCCGATCGCACCACCCGGTTGGGCTGGAAAGTCCACCGGATTCTGCCGTCCCGCTCAAAACAATAGAGGGTATCGGATTCGCCGGATCTCCCTTCCACGGCATGCCAGGCCAGGCTCTCGTGACTTCCGTCGCCATCCAGGTCAGTCACCAGGGTGGGCACCTTCTCCCAAATCCCGCCATCCGGATGGCGGTCTATGTGCAACTCCGGTAGCCGATGCCGCCAGAGGATCCCGCCATCGGCGGCATAGCCGGTCACATGCCAGCCGTCAATCGTCA
>CAZUAX010000236.1:0-5218 GCA_964618435.1 uncultured Solibacteraceae bacterium | reverse complement strand
GCTGGGAATAGGAAGTTTCTACTTTGCGTTGACAAGGACTTTCGATGAGAATCTCCCCGGCAATGCGGGGAAAGAGTACGGGAGGCGATTTCGCGTTAACGCGTGATTTTACCCAACACCACCGGATGGCGGGCACCAGTGGCACAGGGAACGTTCGACGGAAGGCCGCGCCAGGTGGCATGGGCGAGGATGGCGAAGGCGATGGCCTCCTTGAAGTCTACAGGGAGGTTGAAACGGTCAGTGCTTTCGATAGCGATACCCGGCAGTTCGCGCGCCAGAAGTTCCATCAGAAAGGCGTTGTGGCGGCCTCCTCCAGACACCAGCAGTTCGGCAGCCTGCATACGCGGGGAGACAAAGAGACGGATACCCGTAGCTATACTGCGTGCCGTCAGCAACGCGGCGGTGGCCAGCAAATCGTGAAGCGGTGCGCCGGTGGCCTTCAGGCGATGGATGAAGTCCTCACCATACTCTTCACGGCCGGCACTCTTTGGTGGCGCTGCCGCATAGTAGGGCCGCGACAATTCTTCGCGGATAAAGGACTCTTGGGGGGTACCCTGGCGGGCGCGGGATCCGTTGGCGTCAAAGGTCTCCTCACCACCAGTGGCACTGCGGATAAGGCTGTCCATCACCATGTTGCCGGGCCCGGTATCGAAGGCCACGAGGTCGCCGGGGCCGGCAGCGGCAGGGATTGCCGTAAGGTTCGCAATGCCGCCGATATTCAGGGCAATGCGGCCGAGGGCGTCATCACGAAACACGAGATAATCCACGTAGGGTACAAGCGGAGCGCCGGTGCCACCGGCCGCCATATCCCGTGGCCGAAAATCGGAAACCACGGGAACGCCAAACCGTTCCGCCATCGAGCTGGGCTCGCCAATCTGCAGGGTACATGCGACGGAATGGCCAAGAAAGGGCTCAGCGCTTCCCTGGTGATAGATGGTCTGACCGTGGCAGCCAATCAGCGCAAGTTCCTGACGTGGAATTCCGCTGTTCTGTAGCGCCCCATCCACCGCATCTGCATACAGAAGCCCTAAGAGCACATGCAGGCGGGCGAGCTCCGCGGAGTGCGTGACGCAATTCGACACGCCAAGGATCGCAGAACGCACCTCTGGGGGATAAGGTTCCGAATACCTGCCTCGCAACTCAAACCGGATACCCCCGGGCGAATCTTCGATCTCCACCAGAGCAACGTCGATGCCATCGAGCGAGGTGCCGCTCATGATTCCCGCCACAATCATTGACTATTCAACTCCCTCTGCAACTGCGCCAGAATCTGTAACGCATCAATGGGCTTCAGCTCATCCAGGTTCAGTTCACGAATGCGACCCGCCATCTGGTAGGTAACGGGTTCAAAGAGCTGAATCTGCATGGTGGGCGGCTTGGGGCTGGGCACGATTGCCTCGCTCACCTTGGTTTCGGCCTTCTCATGCAACTGAAGGATTTCACGGGCGCGCAGGATGAGCGTTTGCGGCAACCCAGCAAGCCGGGCTACTTCTATCCCGTAGCTACGGTCCGCGGCCCCCGGCTCCACACGGCGCAGAAAAATGATCCTGTCGCCCGCTTCCTTCACACGAACCTGAAGATTGATGACACCCTCAAGGCGTTCGGCAAGGACGGTGATCTCGTGGTAGTGAGTCGCAAAGAGGGTCTTCGCGCCGATGCGGTCGTGGATGTACTCGGCAACCCCCCAGGCAAGCGCGAGTCCATCGTAGGTGGCGGTCCCGCGGCCGATTTCGTCCAGTAGCACTAAGCTGTCGGCTGTCGCGGTGTTGAGGATGGCGGCGGTTTCCGTCATCTCCACCATGAACGTGCTGCGGCCCCTGGCGAGGTTGTCCGCCGCGCCAATTCGTGTGAACACACGGTCCACCAGAGGCAGGGTGGCCGCACTTGCCGGCACGAAGCTGCCCATTTGCGCGAGTACGACGATCAACGCAGTCTGGCGCAAATACGTGCTCTTGCCACCCATATTCGGCCCGGTGATGATGGCCAGGAACTGCTTCTGGCGATCGAGATAGAGATCGTTGGGCAGGAAGCGCTGGCTTTCCTGCAGCATCAGATGTTCGATGACGGGATGTCGCCCCGCCTCAATTCGCAAGATGCCTTCCGCGCTGAATCGTGGCCGGGTGTAGCCAGCTTCCGCGGCCAGCGACGCAAGAGCTACGGTGACATCGAGTTCCGCCAGGGCAGCAGCGCTGCGCTTGATAGGTCCTGCAGAGCCCAGCAGTTCCTGCCGCACGTGTTCAAATACCTCGCGCTCGATGGCGAGCATACGTTCCTGCGCTTCAAGAATTCGCGTTTCCAGCACCTTCAGTTCGGGGGTGGTGAAACGCTCGGCGTTAACAAGGGTCTGCTTGCGGTCATAGTCCGAAGGCACCGAGGAGAGGTTAGCCTTCGAAATCTCAATGTAGTAGCCAAAAACATTGTTAAAGCGTACTTTCAGGGAAGACACGCCAGTTCTGGTACGTTCCCGGGTTTCGATATCCGACAGGTATTTCTTTGCATTGCGGCTGATGTCGCGCAATTCGTCGAGACCCGCATGATAGCCATCCCGCACGGTGCCCCCATCGTTGACATTGGCTGGAGGGTCGTCAGAGAGCGCGGATGCGATCAGTTGCCGCAGCGCGGGGAGGTCGTCAAGCCCCGCATCCAGTTCCTTTAATCGCGATGCACTGGCATTTTCCAGATGCGGGCGAAGGCGGGGCATCAGGCCGAGGGCACGCCCCATAGCAACCAACTCGCGCGGTCCCGCCGAGCCCAACGTCAAGCGCGCCAGAAGCCGCTCCATGTCCGGCACTTCCGCAAGCAGGCGGTTTAGTTCACCACGGGCGATGGTTTGTGCACTCAGCTCAGCTACGGCATCCAGGCGAGCTTCGATTTCCGCCAGTTTCCTGGATGGCCGCGCCAAACGGCGACGGAGCAAGCGGGCACCCATTGCAGTGCGGGTATGGTCGATGGTAGCAATCAGCGTGGCCTGTCGGCTGCCATCGAGATCCTGCGAAAAGATGGGCTCGAAGAGTTCGAGATTACGCACCGTCACCGCATCCAACACCAGGTCGCCGCCGCGTTCCGTATAGCCCGGCAATTCCAGGTGGTTCAGTGAATTCTTCTGGGTTTCGCGCAGGTGGTGCAGGAGTGCACCCGCGCATCCGGTGGCCAGGGGCTTGCCGGAAAGCCCGCAGCCATCCATGCTTAACAGGCTGTAGTGCTCACGGAGCAGGCGGTCGGCATAGTTTGTCTCGTGCGTCCACGCCTCAATTTCGGTAAGCAGAATGCGCAGCTCGCTGAGGTCCTCGCCCAAAGGTCGGAGTGCTTCGGATACCAGCAACTCACGTGCACCGGTCTGTTCAATTGCCTGGCAAAGTTCACTTGCGGGCATTTCCGTGGCCTGGAACTCCCCCGTGGAAAGGTCTACCCATGCGAGGCCTGCTTGCTCGCCGCTTAGGCTGGCACAGGCCAGATAGTTGTTTTCGCGGCTCTGTAGACTGCCTGCCTCAGTGGCCGTACCAGGGCTAACGATACGGGTAATCTCACGGCGGACCAGTTTCTTACCTGGGCTGGGAGCCTCCATCTGCTCGCAGATAGCCACCCGGTAGTTTCGCTGGATCAGCTTGGCGATATAGCCTTCGGCGGCATGGTAAGGCACACCGCACATGGGAACCGGTTCGCCCTTTTCTTTGTTGCGGGCGGTGAGGGTGATTTCGAGTTCTCGCGCGGCAGTGACGGCGTCTTCGAAGAAGAGTTCGTAAAAATCGCCCAACCGGAAAAACAGCAGGGCCTGAGGCGCCTGCTCTTTGGCCGCCAGATACTGGCGCATCAGGGGAGTGGCAGCTTCCGGGGGCATTTTGCAGGATCGCTTCAGCCAGTGCGCTTAGGCGTAGATCCCCCGTAAACTGCTTGCGAAGGCAACCCGATCCACAGCGAGCATGTAGGCTGCAATCCGGTTGTTCACACCATACTTCTCGGCGTAGCGCAGGGTATCGTCGAAACCCGCAACCATGATCTCCTGGAGCCGGCTGATCACCATGCCCTCATTCCAGAAGAAGCCCTGGCGGTCCTGCACCCACTCAAAGTAGGAAACCGTCACGCCCCCCGCGTTGGCGAGAATGTCTGGAATCACGAAGATGCCCATCTCAGAAAGGATATCGTCAGCGGCAGCGGTGGTAGGGCCATTCGCCCCCTCCACAAGAATCTTGCATTGGAGCTGGCGAGCGTTCTTTGATGTAACCACGTTCTCTCGGGCAGCGGGAAGCAGGACGTCGCAGGGCTGAAACAGCGCCTCGTCGCGGCGGATATTCTCAGCCTCGGGAAAGTCCATAATCGATCCCGTTAAGTTGCGGTGCTCCATCAGTTTGCGGATGTCCAGCCCTTTGCTGTTGTAGACGGCTGCATCCCACTCCACGATGGAGATGATGCGATACCCCGCATCCTGCATCAGGCGAGCTGCCATGCCGCCCACATTCCCGAAACCCTGGATCACTACGCGGGTATCCTCAGGCAACAAGCCAAAGCGCTTGAGCGCCTCGTCAGTCACCATCATGCAGCCGCGCCCTGTAGCCTCGGGGCGTCCACGCGAACCACCCAAATCCAGCGGCTTGCCCGTCACGACCGCCGTGGAGGTGTGCCGGCGATGCATGGAATAGGTGTCCATGATCCAAGCCATCGTCTGCTCATTGGTGTTCATGTCCGGCGCGGGCACATCCAACTCGGGGCCGATAAACTCAAACAGATTGGCAGTGTAGCGGCGCGTCATTCGCTCCAACTCGCCCTTGGACATGATGGTGGGGTCGCAGACTACCCCGCCCTTGGCTCCGCCGAAAGGGATATTCACCACAGCGCACTTCCATGTCATCCAGGAAGCTAAGGCACGCACCTCATCCAGGCTCACGTCCGGGTCGTATCGGATGCCCCCCTTGCCAGGGCCGCGCGCAGTGGAGTGGTGAACACGGTAGCCAACGAAGATTTCCAGCCGACCGTCATCCAGCACAACCGGGATATAGGTAGTGATTTCCTGTTCGGGAACACGCAGTAGCTTCTTCAGGCCCTCATCCAAGCCGAGTCGTTCCGCGGCTTCCGAGTACCGCGCTTCCGCGGCGAGCCACGGATTCAGTTCTTGATCCATGGAAGGGGTTGGGTTTGTAGTGGTGGACATTGCGGTTCAGTCTCTAGCCAGTTCAGTATCTATGCCCGCTCACATTATGACACCGGGAAGAGCCCCCGCAAG
>CAZUAX010000235.1:0-5233 GCA_964618435.1 uncultured Solibacteraceae bacterium | reverse complement strand
AATGGTGGCTGAAAAGCGCTAGTTCTTGCGCTTCTTGAGTTCTTCCTGCATCGCCTTGCTCTTGGCCATCTTGCGCTGGAAGCGATCCACGCGGCCCTCGGTGTCCATGAGCTTCTGGCGTCCAGTGAAGAAGGGATGGCACGAGGAGCAGACTTCCACGTGCAATTCTTTGTCACGATCTCCGCCTGTTGAGCGGGTGGCGAAGGTGGCGCCACAGGCGCAGACGACCTTGACTTCGTTGTATGCGGGGTGAATTCCGGCTTTCATAAGTTTAAAAGGGAGGATTCCAAACCTCCGATTCACAGGATACCACGGAGTGTCCCACGGATAGGGTAGAGCCGTTCATGCGGGCCGTGCGGGAATGCCAGCGAGAGGAGTGTGGTGACTTGGATGGAGTATATCCTCTCGCTGGCTGAACGCATCCACCTTACGGAAGCGTAACGGAAATGGGGCCTTGGGTATTGAAGGTGAGGGTGGACTCCGCGGGGATCACCGCATCATTGCCACGGGTTGCCAGCACGGTACCCGTGCCCGCGCCGGCGCCGACGCCGGCACCAATTGCAGCGCCCTTACCGCCACCGGCAATCGCGCCAATCGCCGCTCCGATACCCGAGCCGATAGCTACCTTTGCAGCGTCCTTCTTCGTACTGGACTCTGCCAGTTGCTCAAACGAACTGGTGGAAACGCTGGCCATTTCTCCGTTTACGAGTTGGACTTGGGTAACCGCCACCTGCAAAAGGGCCCGACCCTTCACACGACCACCTGGGTCAGAATTGACCACGCGCCCCGTCACGTTCGCGCCGCGCTCGGCAATCACTTTGCCATCCACTTCCAAAGGCGCATCCAGGGATCCGGCAAAAGTGGCTCCGCTTTCCAAGGTCTTCGTAGACATGGTGGATGTGGTGCGAACGCGCAACGTAGACCCTGCGGGCAGCGTGTACGTTTTCGCTATCGGTGCCGCGGGTTTCGTTTCGACAGCCTGCATTGGCTTCTTGGGCTGGTCGCCCCAACCTGAAGTACTGGAATTCGTAGCGGCGTTGCCGGACGGACGGCTGGAGGTCTGGCTGGGGGCGCTGCTGGCGGGTCGCGATGTCGACGGGGCCATGCTATTCGCCGCAGGACTGGCAGTCCCCTGCTGCGCTTCCGCCATCTCTGTAGCTTCGGCCGTAGCCTCAGCCGCTTCACCTTCGGCCACTGGCGCTTCGCTTGATGCGCAAGATGTAGCCAGCATGGCCAGCATCAGCAATGCGCTACACGCTATCACATTCGCGCTGGTCCGATAATTTTTAGTCCAGTAAATTCTGTTGCGTATCATCCCGTCTTACCTCCTCAAAAGTCTGTGCCGATTCACCGATCCGCGACTCCTGCACTATCTTCCCACCGCTGTCGGGGAAGCGCATCCCGCCCCCCTGTGGTGGTTGACTGGGAGGGCCGCCGAACTGTTTCGCCAACCCATCTGCGCAGACGACGATGTTTGGCCGTGCAATTGCGATGCCAGAACGCAAACGCCGGCCCGCTTGGAATTTCCCGGGAATGGCCACGTAACAATTACGCGCCCCCAACCATGGGGCGCAAAGCTTACCCGATTTCGGCAGGCCAACGATGGAATGTCCGCTCAACTGGATGGCTCTCTGGATGGAGACAAGGAAGGTTGCCCGGTATGGTCCCGAGACTCTGACAGTCGCCGTGTGAAGCGTGTTCGCTAGAATGACGATGATGAAAGCCAATGCCTCCTCGCCCCGGGCACGCGTGCTCGTGGTGGACGATGAAGAGAACCAGCGCGTGGGTCTCGCCAGCATGATTGCCAGTTGGGGCTATCGCACCGAGATGGCTTCGGACGGGCAGGAAGCGCTGGAAAAGCTGGTTACCATGCCACTCGACGTTGTGGTCACGGACCTCATGATGCCCCGCCTGGGAGGCGCAGAACTGCTGAGCCAGATGGCGGCTCAGGGCATCCACATCCCCGCAATTGTGACCACCGCATTTGGAAACATTGAAACAGCAGTCACCACCATCCACGACCTGGGAGCCTTTTGGTTCCTGGAAAAACCCATCCAGCCATCGGTGATGAGGGTATTGCTGGAACGAGCCGCCACACAAAGCGAACTTACCGTAGAGAGCGAGAGATTGCGGCGCACCCTTTCTTATCAGGGCGTGCTGGGCGAACTGGTGGGCCAAGCGCCCGTGATGCAGCAGGTGTTTTCGCTCATCCAACAGGTGGCGCCCAGCAAGGCCTCCGTATTTATCACTGGAGAGTCCGGCACGGGCAAGGAACTTGCGGCCCGGGCGATTCATCAGAACAGCCCGCGTAAGGACGGGCCGTTCATCGCGATTAATTGCGCGGCGATGCCCGAGACCCTCATTGAGAGCGAGCTATTCGGACACGAGAAAGGCGCCTTCACTGGAGCAGTAGAGCGTCGGGCGGGCTGCTTTGAACTTGCGCAGCAGGGCACACTGCTGCTTGACGAACTGGGTGAAATGCCCGTCGGGACTCAGGCAAAGCTACTGCGAGTGCTGGAAGATTCCCGGGTCCGGCGCTTGGGCGGGAAGACAGAGATGGAAGTGAATGTGCGCGTGATTGCCGCCACCAATCGGGTGCCGGAAGACGCCCTGAAAGAGGGAAAACTACGCGAGGATCTGTTCTACCGGCTCAACGTGTTCCAGATTCATTTGCCGCCTCTGAGGGAGCGCAAGGTGGATATTCCGCGGCTTGCGGAAGCGCTGATTAGCGTGGTGAACAGTAAGCACGGGTGCCGCGTGACGGGCATTGAGACGGAAGCCTCTGACGCCCTGCAGGCGCATGACTGGCCTGGCAATGTGCGCGAACTGCGCAACGTACTGGAGCGCGCCGCGATTCTGGCTGGGGAAGGAAATATCCGGCTCTCCCACCTGCCTCCGGCGGTGAATCCTCAGTTAAGAAAGGGGGGCGTGACCGCCCGTACGGAGGACCCGCTTTCGGTAGTGTTGCCTGTAGGCACAACCGTTGCTGATGCTGAAAAGGCACTCATCTACAAGACCTTGGAGCATACAAAGAACAACAAGACCAGGGCATCGGAGATCCTGGGAGTGAGCCTGAAAACCATGCACAATAAGCTGAAAGAATACGAGTCCTCGGGAAACTAGGCAGGGCGGCTCCGGTATTTTGCGGGGCCAGGCCAAGGCAATCGGCATGTCACTGAAAGCGCGACTCCAGTTCTCCATCATCGCCCTGAACCTGGGCCTTGTGGTGCTGTACTCGCTGATGCACGTCTACAGCATTACGGAGGTACGCCAGCAGAACTTTGCGGAGCGCGCCTCCGCGGTAGCGGACCAGGTACAAAGCTTCGTGCAGGAACGCTTGAACGCCATCACCGAGGAAAGCACGGAACTGCCACAAGAAGCTTCTTCCGTCCGTGCCTACTATCAGGATGCCGCCCGCGGCGATGCACGGACCCAGGCAATGCTTGAGAATGCGTTCGCGGGCACGCGCGTGCTTAGCCGCATCCTCCTTCTGGATCACCAGGACCGCATCCTGGTGTCCTCGAACACGCTGGACCGTTCGGGAATCGGCCGCAAAGCAGTAGACGTGATTCCGCTGGACCAGTTCCTGGACCGGAATTCGCTTTCGCGGATGCTAACCATCTTCAATGAGACGCAGGAGATTGCCATCAATCGCAGCCTGGGCGCGGGCGAGGAAAAGGTATTCACCATCCGCGTGGTGCTATCTTCCCTGCTGCTGCGGGATGCGGTAATCGAGCAGCTTCGTTATCTGCTTCCGCTGTCACTCTTTGCGCTGGCGCTGGCGGTGGTGCTGGCGATCTTCGTATCGAACCTCGCCACGCGTCAACTGGTGCGAGTGAGCGAGGCAATCGATCGCGTTGCGGCGGGCGAGCAACAGAAACTACTGGCGGCTCCAGAGGGCACCGGGTTTAAGGAATACGACGTGGTGCAGTCAAAACTGGAAATGCTGGGCCAGCAAATCCGCGGGGCAAAGAAGGACGCGCGCAGTCTGCAGGAAAGTGTCCGACAGTTGCTGGCTCGCACGGAAAAGGCAGTAATGCTTTTTGACTCTGAGGACAGCCTCGTGTCGGCAGGCGAGAATGTGGAACCGCTCTTGAACCAGAGCCGTTTCGAACTAATTGGCAAGTCATTCAACGAGATTTTTCCCCCGGCTACGAAGGTAGGAGCACTCATTGTACGTGCAGTCACACTGAAATCTCCGGTGAAAGACCAACTGGTGATGTTGGAACGGCCGGGGCTGGATGCGGTGAAAGTCTACCTGAGTGTGGAACCGATGGACCAGTTCTCAGGCTGGGAACGGGTGGGGACTCTGGTGACACTGCGCGATGCCGAAAGCCATGCCGTGATCCAGTCACAGTTGGATGTTTCCACGCGACTGGCGGCCATCAGCCGGCTCACCAGTGGCGTCGCCCATGAGATCAAGAACCCCTTGAATGCGATGAACCTTCACCTGGAAGTGCTAAAGGGACACCTGGAACCGGAGCAGGAAGACGCGAGGCGCTCCGCCAGCATCATCGCCGACGAAATCACACGGCTGAACCGCGTCGTGAATACCTTCCTGGATTTCACCCGCCCGGTGGACCTGAACCCTGTGAATCTGGACCTCGCCGCATTGGTAACGGAAACGGGAAGCCTGCTGGAGCCCCAAGCGCGCGCTAAGGGAATCCGTCTGGCTATTGTGCATCCTCCGGGAGCGCTTTTTGTGCGGGGAGACCGGGATCTGTTGAAGCAGGCGCTGCTCAACCTTACTTCCAATGCCATGGAGGCCCTTGGTGGCCTGGCCCAAGGCGAGAAAGAAGGACAGCTTGAGATTGAGTTATCGAGGCAGCGGGATGACTGTTTGTTGCGGGTGACGGACAATGGAGAAGGCATTTCCCCGGAGATCCACGACAAGATCTTTCAGCTGTACTTCAGCACGAAGGGCAAGGGCCGCGGCACGGGCATTGGGCTGGCGATGACATTCCGCATTGTCCAGTTACATAGCGGCATGGTGTGGTTTGAGAGTGAGCCGGGCAAAGGCACTACGTTTTGGATCCGGCTCCCTATGGCAACTGCGCGAGGCAACCTTGAGGAAGCTCCGGCTGCGCTGGCGGCAGCAGGCAGCGATCGCATCCCGGAACCGGGCGACCTGTCATGAATAGGCCTGTGATGAAGAAACGCATAATAATGCTCGCGATGCTGATGCTGGCTGTGCTGGCAGGCTGCTCCTCGCGAAAACCACCGACAGCGAACG
>CAZUAX010000234.1:0-5298 GCA_964618435.1 uncultured Solibacteraceae bacterium | reverse complement strand
GAATGATGTTGTTCGCATACTGGGTGCGCGTGACGGTGTTGCCCGACTGCTGATTGGATTCAGGGTCGAAGATGCGAATCGGGTTTCCATTGGCAGCGAAGGTCTGGCTGAAATCACCCGTTCGCTGCAGCAGCGAAGGAACAGTCTGTTGTGTGCTGAAGCCCTCAATGCGGCGACTTCCTTCATACGAGAAGAAGAAGAAGGACTTGTTGCGGCCATCGTAGAACTTGGGGATAAAGACGGGTCCGCCGACGGTGCCGCCGAAGATGTTGTATCGCAAAGGAGGACGAACTTTCTCGCCATTGCGGAAGGGTGCAAAGAAGTTGGCGGCGTCGAGTTTGTCGTTGCGGAGGTATTCGTATAGCGAGCCCCGAATCTGGTTGGTACCGCTCTTAGTCGTAGCGACAATTACGCCACCCGCAGAACCACCGAACTCGGCCTGGTAGTTATTCTGAAGTACCTTTACCTCAGCAACGGTTTCCACTGGTGGGTCAGTATCCACCTGGCCCACCCCCAGCCGCATGTTCTGGATGGTGCCCCCATCCATGTAAAAGTTCTGGCTTTGCGTGCGGCCACCTGCGAGTGAGAAGTTTGGCTTTCCGCCTGTGTCGTAGTTTACGAACACGGCTGCGCCGGTGAGGCCGATGATGTTCATGGTGCGGCGGTCACCAAGCGGCATGTCCTGCACGTTTCGGCCTTCGACTAGTTGTGACGTGTCGGAAGTTCTGGTTTCGAGCAGCGGGGCCTCGTCGCTTACCACCACCGTTTCGGTGAGCGCACCCACTTCCATGCGGACATCAATGGTAAGGGATTGGCCGGTGGTGAGAGTGAGATTCTCGCGCACATAGGTGCGGAAGCCCTGGGCCTCCACGTTGACAACATACGCGCCAATCGGAAGGTCGCGTACAAGATAGTAGCCGGAGGCGTTGGTTTGTGAAATTACCCGCAAACCGGTGGCTGCGTTGGAGGCGATTACCTGAGCGCCTGGGATCGCGGAACCGGACGTATCGCTAATGGTTCCGCTAATTGTTGCCAACTGGGACTGGGCCACCAGTAAAGACGTAGTGAAGAGAGCAAGCGCTATAGCGAGCGCGCCCCGAAGCATAAGGGGTTGCATGGTCCGAAGTTCTATCGCACGACATCCCTAAGTTCAATGAGGCAACTATTCACCGAAATAGATAGATACTTACATAATTAAAGAATAGTTATCAGCAGACTAACGACGCAAGTCCTTCCCCACTCAATCGAGATCAAAATCCCGCACAGGCTTGTCGCTCGGCTCTGACTTGGCCTGTTTCAATAACTCATCGAATTTCCTGGAGAGCACGTCTGCCTGCTTCTTTTCGGCTTGGAAGGACTTCTGGAAAGCCTCCTCGCGACGGGCAGACTCCCCCTTCAAGTCAGCCACCGCCTTTGCAAAATCGCTAATGGTGGGAGGCTTCACCGCTTCCTTGTGGCTGATCACTGCCTCCGTGGCGGGGTCAATCTTTAGCGTCGCCTTGCAGCAAGGGCACGATACTTCAAACAAATTGCTGGCCATAGCGACACTCTAGCGCAGGCGACAGGCTTTGGCGAGGTACCCAGCGCTTTCGCGTGTCCCGAATATGGTGGAAGCGTAACAAATGCGCTAAAGATACAACAGTTATCTGTCGATAAAGCGCGAAGGCATGCCGTCGTAACGGTACGCAATCCGGTTGTCGATCGCGTAACAGGAAGGCGGAGATGGGCGGCCGCGCCCGAAGGTGCCTGCGTGTGTATCGTCTAGCCAGACTGCCCCGCGCACCGGCCAATGGCCCCCATCGTGATTGGGGGTCCATTTTGCTTTCCGGTCCAGGGAGCCCATCCCGATCCCTTTCCACATTTAGAGCAACGTACTTAGAATGCAACTTTGTTTCAAACATCTTATGTGGATGTTTGCAGAAGATCTGCGGCGATGGCCAAGGCTAAGCGGCAGCCCGGCAAAGGAGGACCGAACACGGTTAATGCCGCATTGACTTTCAATCACCCTTCTCATGGACCATAATAGTCCGATATGATAGGATTCTGGGATGCGTCATCCGCAAATGATTGGCGATCCACATCGCTAGCACTCGGACAGGGAGATGACGCTGATCCCGCTGTAGAAGGCAATTCCCGGTTCCCGGAGTAACCAGTAGGTAAGCGCAAATGATTGAGGTGATGGACGTAACCGTGGTGAGGGGCGATCGGGTCCTGCTTTGGGATTTGAACGCCACGCTGCCAGACGGCACTGTGACTGTGATTACTGGACGTGCATCCTCCGGAAAGAGCGACCTGATGCGCCTGTTGCGACGGGAGACTTCACCCACTCAGGGTGAGATCCTGTTGGACCGGTTGCCACTCGCGCAATGGCCGGCGGGCCAGCTATCGTTACGGTGTGCTTCCCTGCCCCAGCGCAGCGTGTTGCACTTTCCCTTCTCCGTGCGGGATGTAGTGGACCTGGGACGAATCCCTCGCTACTCACTTTGCTCGCAGAGTGTGCATATCCGGTTGGTTGAGGAGGCCATGGACTGGTTTGACGTACTTCCGCTTGCGCGCGAACCCTACGCTTCCCTGCCTGCGGCAGACCAGAAGCGTGTGCAATTGGCGCGCGTGCTGGCGCAGGTTCTGGATGCCCACGGCGAGCTTGCTGTGCACTGGTTGCTGGACGAGCCCACCGCTCATCTCGACGAAGCAGGTTTAGGTTCGCTCGAAAGGGTATTGGCAATGTTGGTGCAACGGAAAGCGTGCGTTGTTCTTACCGTGCGGGATCCCAGGCAGGCTGCCCGGTTTGCCCACCAGTTGCTGGTAATGGAGGGTGGAACCTTTGTTTCTGAGAGCACACATGCTGCGCCTTCAGGAGTGTTGGCCTCGCTACGTGCTCCCTACCACCCAAGCCGTGGCAATGCATGACGACCTTAACAATCGACACATTGCAAGACCAAAGGACCGTTTGTCCGCAGGACACCGGCGCGTCTGGTAAGGTTACCTCGCTTACGGAACACGAACGGCAATCGTCACATCTTCCCTGCTGCGGAAGCCATCCTGCTCAAGGACAACAGGCACCTGTGGACCTGGCACTACGCCCTGTGGGATGAAAACATTGATCTGATAGAGACCCACGAACTGCGGGGCGAGACCAGCGAAATCCACCTGGGCCTCGCGACCGCCGATGAAGACCTTCACTGGTGTCGCTGTCCGGCGCAATAGGTCAATACTGTTGTCGCCCGTTCGGGCAGCGGGTGTGGTGGCGCCAAGTCCATTGCAGAAGATGGTGATTACGCCTCCAATGGGCGCAGGTTGGGAATCTCGGCCTGGGAAAGCTCCCTCGGGCTGCGCAACGGAGTTATCAATGACACCGTCGTCGCCACGAAGCTTCACGTTAAGCGCTGCAGCGCGTCCGGGGCCAAAGTCAAAGGTGAAGATCGCTGGCGTGAAGGGAGCGAGGGGAACATCTACAGGCTCGCTCTCGAGAACTCCGGAAGCAGTGTCCGCGCGTACCACCACATCTACCAGACCAGCTTCAGGAACTTCCCATGGCACTTGGGCATTGATCTGGCCATTGTAGATGAGGGTGCCTCCCACACCTTGTGTGGGAGGCTGGCCGCCAACATAGAACAGGGGCGCTTCCACACCACCAATGAGCACGGTAACTCCGTTAAGCGTGCGAGGCAGGGGGATGGCCTCGGCGACTGCTTCAAACGGTGATAGCGTACTGCCTTGAACGGTGAAGCCTAAGGGACTGCCAAAGATGGAAATGATAGAGCCACGCGAAATGGGCTGGGCCTGTTCGAAGCTTGCTCCGTTGACGACGCCCTGCGGGTAGACGTGAGGGGTGCCGAAGAGTGGCGCTAGCGAAGCGGCCGTATAAGCTCCAGGGGCTCCGCCAGGAGTGGTGGAAGCGATGCGGTATTCGTAACGGACACCCGGCTGCAGGTCGCTGTCGACGAAGCTTAGCGTACCCGAACCCACCGTGCCGGCAGTCTCCCAGCGTGAGGAGCCTTCCACCCGCCGCTCAATCCGATAGCCGCCAGCGCCCTCCACACCGGCCCAATTCACCCGTGCCTGCCCGGGAGCAACGCGCGCACTGCTGATCGTCACGGGCGTGGCCGGTCCCGTCAATGGAAAGGCCGAAAGCAGGTTGTCGTTTTCGTCATAGACATACTGGATGCCGTTGCCATCCGGCTGCATCATCCGAAACATACGGCTGGCGTTGTCATAGCGATAGCTCTGCCCGGACAGGCTCAGCCCAACCAGGCTCAGCACAGCGATGACTGCGAAGCGTGTGAAGATGCGCATGGTGCTGATTCCTTTCCTAGAAGCTGGTGAGCAGGTTGTTGGGATTGTTAGGAACGGGCACGGCGGAAAGCCGCAATGCCTCCAGGTAGTAGCTCCAGTGGAGGAACTCGCCGTAGGATTTTACGCGATTGCGATTGAGACGCTCCATGCCGTCGTTGCCATCGTCGATGGGCTGTGGAGGCTGCACGGCCGCCGGCCCTAGACTACCTAGCCAACTGAGTGCGAGGGGTTGCGCTAACTGGTTGATGGCTATCCCCACAACGAAGTCCTCAGAAGCAGCACTGATCGCTTTGCGAATCTTGTCCTTGGTGGCCTCGCGGGCGAGTGCTTTCTGGAGCGCCTTACGGCTAAAGCGCTGGGCGACGGGGCGGGCGGCATTTCTTCCCAGAGCCTTGGCCATGGCATTGCCTGCCCGCCGGCTGGCAGGCCCCAGCACTTTACCCGCCTTCGAACCCACTTTGCCGGCAATGGCGCCGATTCCGGTAACGACCGCCAGTTCCAACGGATCCACCGATTCGCCGTTCAGCCCTTTGTTTACCAGGTACTCCGTGGCTGAGGCCGCTGCCCCCGCGCACGCAAAGCAGCCCGTGGTGGAGGCAACCAGGCCGCCCACCGCCCCTCCGATGGCTGCCCCAGCGTAGGCTTTCCAGCCACTAAACTTCCCATTGATCAGGTCCGAGGTGGCCTGTACGGCCACACCCACCACGGCTCCCACGGCTGCGCCAACCAGTTGCCAGAACTTTCCTGTTGGGTCAAACCGATTGATGGGGTCAGCACCCGCGTATGCATAACGGTTCAGCGTGCCAATGCGCTCAATCTCGCCGAAGTACGGATCTTCCGAAAGGAATCGTTTGGCGGCGGGCGAATACCATCTGGCGCCCATAAGGTTGAGCCCACTGGGGGTAGTGAGGATACCGAAGAGTCCCTGGAAGAGAAACAGGGAATCAGTGTCTCCGCTGCGGACGGTAACTTCGCCATAAGGTCCGTAGGCGACGCGGCCGG
>CAZUAX010000233.1:0-5331 GCA_964618435.1 uncultured Solibacteraceae bacterium | reverse complement strand
GGACTTGCCGAAACTCCGGCATCCTCTGCATTGGTGTCCGCATTCTTCTCCACCTCATGGACGCCCTCGGGTGGAGCAAACTCCTCATGGGAAGTTACGGATGGTTCCTCCGCCACGGATGGCTGGTCGCCTGTGCCTGCCATTCCCATGACTTCGTGTTCAGCGGTTGGTACGTCAAGATCCGCGCTCTCCTCCGGTATTTCCTGTGCCAGCATGGCCTCTTCGAACTGGCCGTAGTAGCTCAGAACCGCAGACTGGATCATGGGTACGTACTCGGGAATCATGCCCGGAATCAGAGCAAGTTCTTCGGGTGTCATGGACCCTAAGCGCTCAACGGTTCCCACGCCGCCATCTACCAGGAGATTCAGAATCACCTCGGGAAGTCCATGAGACAGCAGGATGGAAACCGGGTCGCCGGGTACCACCAGATTGGACATTTCCAGTTCCACTTCCTGGCGCTTCTCTTCCTGGCTCTTAATGTCTACGCGCCAGCCAAGCAATTTTGCGGCCAGGCGCACGTTCTGCCCCTTTTTGCCGATTGCCAGGGAAAGCTGACTGTCGTCAACAATCACTTCCATGTGACGGCCTTCGCTATCGACAATGGCCACCCGCGAGATCTTCGCCGGGCTCAGCGCATTTGTTGCAAAGGTCTTCGGGTCTTCGGAGTACTCAATGATGTCGATCTTTTCACCGCGCAGTTCGCGGATGATCGACTGCACACGCATTCCCTTCATGCCGACGCAGGCGCCTACGCTGTCTACATCCCGGTCTCTGCTAAGCACGGCAATCTTGGTGCGCTCTCCTGCCTCACGTGCGCAGGCCTTTACCACCACGGTGCCGTCGTAGATTTCGGGCACTTCCTGCTCAAACAGCCGGACAACAAAGTCTGGGTCGGCCCGGGAGACGATCACTCCAGGGTTCTTGCCGGTCTTTTCGACCGCCTTGATCACCACTCGGATGCGGTCGCCCACTGAGAAGCTTTCCAGGCGAGATTGCTCGCGCTTCGGCATGCGCGCTTCCGCCTTGCCAATATCAACAACGATATCGGAGCCTTCAATGCGCTTCACGGTGCAGGCGGTCATTTCGCCCACCCGGTCGTTAAATTCCCGGAACACCGTGTCGCGCTCTGCCTCGCGAATCTTCTGCATGATCACCTGTTTGGCAGTTTGTGCCGCGATCCTGCCGAGTCCTTCAGTGGGAAGAAACACGCGGACTTCTCCACCAATTTCCGCATTGGGGTCCTTGCGGCGGGCTTGGTCGAGAGTCCACTCATTCAATGAATCCTCTACCGTCTCCACGACGCGCTTGATGGCAAAGATCAGCACCTCACCGGTGCGTGGATCAAAGTCGGCGCCAAGGTCTTCCTGGGTCTTGAACTGCTTCCGCGCCGCCACTAACATGGCGTCCCGCACAGCTTCCACGATGATCTGGCTTTCGATCCCCTTTTCCTTGCTGATGATGTCGATATTGCCAAGCAAATTACTCACGATAATTCCTATCCCTTCGGGTATTCCCAAACGCCTCAAGACCGGAACAGTTACCCGGTTCCGGGCTCTGGCATCATACTTGCCCTGATCTTTGTGGCTACCTTGCCCCTTTTTGACTACGCTGTGTCACCACAGAAAGGTACCTTGGTCCGCCACGAAAGTCTCGGGACCCACGTTTCCAAAAATCAATTTACAGATTTCGCGGGCTTGCCCCAATCGTATTTCAGGTTGGCGCGCGCAATTTCATGGAGAGAGAACGACATGGTTGAGCCGGGCAGAACTTCAAGCTCAATGCCCTCGCCCGAAAAGCGGGACAAGGTGCCATCAAAGGTCTTGCGACCGTCACGGGCTTCATGGAGAGTAACTCTAATCTGGTGGCCCGTAAACCTCTCGAAGTCTTTTGGTCGGAACAGCTTGCGCTCTACACCTGGGGAGCTAACTTCGAGTTGATAACGTCCCCCGGGGACGAGTTCCTCCACATCCAGAATGGCCCCCAACTGTCGCGAGACGGTTTCACAGTCGCTCAGGGAAACGCCCTCCGGCTTGTCAATGATTATCCGCAGCAAGCGGCTGCTCCCGCTTCCCCGCAAGACTACCTCCACTACCTCGAGACCCTCCGAGGTGGCCACTCGCTCAGCAGCGGATGCAATCCGATCCCGCAATGTGCTTTGATCCGTCATGCGTCACAATCTGTACAGCACCTGTGGCAGTTGCAATGCCTCCCAGTGGAAATCTCACCATTGAGCAACTCCGGGCATTGAAACTACCAATAAAAAAGTGGGCCGAAGCCCACCGGACTGCAAAAATCCAACTTCAGTATATCAGTACGCTGTCCGTTTCGGCAGGTCGGCCCTGTGCTCGCCATTCCTGGAGCCCGGCTTCTGGAGATGACCGCTAAAGGCTAAACCGTTCCGATTGTCAGCTCGATAATTCGGTCGGGCGATGCAGCCCACAAGATCGAATTCGTACCATCAACTACAATGCCGTGAATCGTCAAAGGATGCTCCCGCCTTGCAGGGGAAGGATCAGGCGTTCTCGTATTTGCTTTTTTGCACGCTCAAAGTGCCAAGGAGGAATTCGCATAATTTTTTCGCCGTAGGACGAAAAATGCAAAAAGCAGCAAGGCATCTTGACGAAGGCCCTCGCCTCGCGCTAAGATTCAAAGGTTTGGCGTTGTGACTTGATCCGTGCTACCCCCAGCACCCAGTCTTCGGTAAGTACTTAGAGTGCTGCTTGAGGCTAACCGCTGGCCCGGCCGGAAACCTCGCCCCGCTGCCTCCCGGAGTCATTCCGTGGCTTAGGTAAGGGCATGGCGAGATATGCGGCGTTCGCGTCGTGATCTCCATGTCATTGGCATCCGTCTCATTAACCTACGAAGCGACTTTCTAGTAGGGCTGTGCCTTGCTGTGGATCGCGCCCGGCACCCGGGTGAATGTAGGAGAGGCGTTACGGCAACACTTTTAGGAGTATTCGTGCCTACATTTCAGCAACTCGTTCGCAAGGGGCGGAGCGCGCCCATTACGAAGACGAAGAGCCCTGCACTGCAGGCCTGTCCGCAACGGCGTGGGGTATGTACTCGCGTGTACACAACTACCCCTAAGAAGCCGAATTCGGCGCTGCGTAAGGTGGCCCGCGTCCGACTGACCAACGGAATCGAGGTGACATCCTACATTCCAGGAATCGGCCATAACCTGCAGGAGCACTCCATTGTGCTGATCCGCGGTGGTCGTGTGAAGGATCTTCCTGGTGTTCGCTATCACATCATTCGAGGCACGCTGGACACGGCGGGCGTAGCCAATCGTAAACAAGGACGCTCCAAGTACGGAGCCAAGCGGCCCAAGTCGTAAAGTTTCGAGGATTATCCTTAAGGGTTTTCAGGGATCCGGAGGCAGGAAGTTTCATGGCACGTAGACGCAGAGCAGAAGTTCGTGAGATCGCACCGGACGCCGTATACAGCTCGACGCTGGTGGAGAAGTTCATCAACTCGATGATGTGGGACGGCAAAAAGAATACGGCCAGCCGCATTTTCTACGATGCGATGCAGGTGATGGAAGAGAAGGCCGGCGAAGAAGCGCTGAAGGTGTTCCGTAAAGCGGTGGAAAATTGCCGTCCGCTGCTGGAAGTAAAGAGCCGCCGCGTGGGCGGCGCGAACTACCAGGTGCCGATTGAGGTTCCGCAGAACCGCCGGACCAGTCTTGCCATTCGCTGGATTATCAGCAATGCTCGCAAGCGCAGCGAGAAAACGATGATGTCGCGGCTAGCCAACGAGCTGCTGGATGCTGCCTCCATGCGTGGGGGAGCAGTTAAGAAGAAAGACGACGTACACCGTATGGCCGAAGCCAACAAGGCATTCGCCCACTACCGGTGGTAGCCCAACACGGACTGAACCACCGCAAAGGACAGAACGAAATTCCATGGCCAGACAGGTACCTCTCTCGAAAATTCGCAACATCGGCATCATGGCGCACATTGATGCCGGTAAGACCACAACGACAGAGCGCATTCTGTACTACACCGGTCGCACGCACAAATTGGGCGAAGTTCACGAAGGCACCGCCATCATGGACTGGATGGAGCAGGAGCAGGAGCGCGGCATTACAATTACCTCAGCTGCTACCACCTGTGCGTGGAAAGATGTAACCATCAACATCATCGACACCCCTGGCCACGTGGACTTTACGGCCGAGGTAGAGCGTTCTCTGCGAGTATTGGACGGAGCAGTGGCAGTTTTTGACGCCGTTGCCGGTGTGCAGCCGCAGTCGGAAACCGTATGGCGGCAGGCCGACAAGTATCAGGTTCCCCGTATTTGCTTCATCAACAAGATGGACCGCATTGGGGCCGATTTCTACCGCGCCGTGCAGACCATCATCGATCGGCTGAAAGCCAACCCGGTTCCCATCCAGATTCCGGTTGGGGCGGAAGACAATTTCAAAGGCGTCATCGACCTGGTCGCAATGAAGGCAATCATCTGGAAAGATGAAACCCTGGGTGCTGCCTACGAAGTGACTGAGATTCCCGAAGATCTAGTGGAATTGGCTCAGGAGTACCGCGACAAGATGGTGGAAGCCATCGCGGAGTGCGACGACACACTGATGGAGAAATTCCTTGAGGGTGAGTCCTTCACTGAGGAAGAAATAGCACAGGGAATCCGCCAAGGCACGAACCAGCGCAAGATCTTCCCGGTCATTTGTGGCACCGCGTTTAAGAACAAAGGCGTGCAGAGCATGCTGGACGCAGTTGCAGCCTATTTGCCTTCTCCCCTCGACGTCCCCGCAATCAAGGGAATCGATGTGGACGATCCCGAAAAGCAATTGGAGCGGCACTCCGACGATAGCGAGCCATTTTCCGGCCTGGTCTTCAAGATCATGACCGATCCCTTTGTGGGGCAACTGGCCTTCGTACGTGTCTACTCCGGTATTCTTCGTACGGGAGAGTCGGTGCTCAATGCCGCCAAGGGGAAAAAAGAGCGCATTGGCCGTATCGTGAAGATGCACGCCAATAAGCGCGAAGAAATTGATGAAATCCTGGCTGGCGACATTGCTGCATGCGTAGGCCTGAAGCAGGTGAGCACGGGAGACACGATCTGCGCCGAGAAAGCGCCGATTCTTCTTGAAGCCATCGACTTCCCAGAGCCAGTCATTCAGCTCGCCATTGAGCCCAAGACCAAGGGCGATCAGGAGAAGCTGGGTATCGCCATCGGCAAGCTTACCAACGAAGATCCAACCCTTCGCGTAAACACCGATACCGAAACCGGCCAAACCATTTTGGCGGGTATGGGCGAGCTGCACCTCGAAATTATTGTGGATCGCCTCAAGCGCGAGTTTAATGTGGAAGCCAATGTGGG
>CAZUAX010000232.1:0-5447 GCA_964618435.1 uncultured Solibacteraceae bacterium | reverse complement strand
TCACGCCTCCGGCCGGGTACTGCACCCGGCCGTTTTTTTAATCTTCCGTTACCGTTTGATTGCGGACCCCGCTGCGGATGATGGCGGCCGGGAAAATATATCTTGGATTAACCAAGGGAAAGTCTGGTTGTCAGTGCGGGTGTCCTCTGTTACCCTTGCGATAGAAGCTACCCGGTGATTTTGAACTGGCTCCTCCCTAATACCTTCGCCCTCCCCAGAACCTTCCTGGAGGGCAACTGTGCTCTGCCTGGATGTCCGGCCCTGGCCTGGATGTCATCCGCTGGCAGCATCCCCCGCAGCGATGCCAAACTTTCGATACTGTGTCCATTAGCAGCGCACTGCTAGAAGGAGTATGCGTTATCGGATCCCCATCTAAGGCCCTTGTACAAGTAACGTCAGGCATTCCCGCGCTGTTTGGTACGCGTGATGAAAACCTGAGACTGCTTGAAGACAGCTTTCATGTGCAACTGGCCGTGAACAGCGACAACATAACCATCGAAGGGGCGCAGGACCGCGTCGACCGTGTCCGACGCTTCCTGGATAACTACGTGGACCTGCTGCATGAAGGCCAGGACCTGAGTGCCGCGGACCTCAAGAGCATCATCCTGGTGATGAAGCACGATCCGTCGTTAACGCTCAAGGAACTGGCCGCTGTCAGCCGTCAGCGTATGGTGGGGAAAAAGTCCATCCATCCGCGGTCCGTGAACCAGTGGCGCTATCTGGCGGCCCTGGATAGGGACGATCTGGTGTTTGGCTTGGGGCCGGCAGGCACCGGAAAAACCTATCTGGCGGTGGCGATGGCGGTATCGGCCCTGCTGGCCAAGCGCGTAAGCCGGATTATCCTCACACGCCCCGCGGTGGAAGCAGGCGAAAAATTGGGCTTTTTGCCGGGCTCGCTGCAGGAGAAAATCGACCCCTACTTGCGTCCCCTCTACGATGCACTGCACGACATGCTGGACGCCGACCGCGTGAAACGCATGCTCGAAAAAATGGAGATTGAGGTGGCACCCGTTGCCTTTATGCGCGGGCGCACCCTGAACGACAGCTACATCATTATGGACGAAGCCCAGAACTGCACTCCGGAACAGATGAAGATGGTGCTCACACGGCAGGGGTTTAACTCTAAAATGGTAGTAACTGGAGACCTGACGCAGATTGACCTGCCACAGTCCAGAGGCTGCGGTCTGTTGGACGCGACGCGGGTCCTGCAGGCGGTGGAGGGTATCAGCTTCGTGCAATTTGACGAGCACGATGTGGTGCGTCATCCTCTGGTGCAAAAGATCATCATGGCCTACGACCGTTATTCGCAGGGCGCTGCCCATCAGTTACCCTTGCACCTGCAACCGGGCTCAGCGGATGCCCTGGATGGTAGCCGCACACCCGAAGCGAGGCAGGGCTCCTGACCGATATGTCTGACCCAGATCATCCACGAGTTCCACGCCGAGTTGTTTTTCGCGCCCGCTACCATGCGCTGGCGCGCACACCCCTGCAATCATTTGCCGAAACGCTAAGCCGCGAGGTGCTGAAGGGGCTCGACTTTGCCTGCCTAATCACGGACAACGACGAAATGGCTGCGCTGAATGCGCGATACCGCAAGAAGGCGGAACCCACCGACGTTCTCTCGTTTCCTGCTGCAACCATCCCCGGCCAGGGCTATGCCGGAGATATTGCGATCTCCATTGATTATGCGCGCCAGCAGTCGCGGGCGTTAGGGCACAGCTTGCAGGAAGAGGTGTGCGTGCTGATGCTTCACGGCGCTTTGCACCTCGCTGGCATGGACCATGAGACCGACGGTGGCGCAATGCGCAGGGCCGAGCAGCGCTGGCGAAAACGCCTCGCCCTACCCGAAACTCTGATTGCGAGGGCAGGATGATCGCGGCGATTGTGTCCATTTCGTTCCTGGTGGGGGGGGCTCTGCTGGTAATTGCCTCGCTGATGCAACGCGCCTATCAGGAGAGCCAGCGTTTGCGCCTGAGGGATGCCGCCTTTTTGGATGCCTTCCGGGAATATCTGGAGGAACGCATTGGCGTGAAGTCCGAGGAAGGCGCCATGGCGTTCTCTCTGGCAAAGCACACGCTATTGGTGGCGCTGGTGGCTGGCGTGGGCCTGATTACGCCGCCTGCGGAGCGCAGCCTTTGGGTAGTTGGGCTGGAAGCGCTGGGAACCGCGCTGGCGATGATGTTCCTGTGCGTCTACCTGCTCCCACCCCTGTTATTCCAGCGCGTGAGCGGACGTTGGATCACCGCGCTGCTGCCGGTGTGCATGGCGATCATCTGGGTGTTCCGGCCAATGCGGTTCTTCCTGGATTTCTTCGAGAGTCTGGCCAGTATCGGCAAAGAAAGCGATGAGGGGAGCGAAGGCTCCAGCCAGGAAGAGCACTTCGAAGCCTTCATGGAAGCGGGTGCGGAAGAGGGCCTGATTGAAGATGAAGACCGTAAGCTCATTCGCAGCGTGGTGGATTTTGGAGACAAGACAGTCCGCGAAGTGATGACCGCCCGCACAAACATGGTGGTGGTAGAAGCCAACCAGAGCCTGGACGTTTTGCGCAGCCTGGTGATTGAGGCGCAGCTTTCCCGCTTCCCCGCCTACGAGGGCGACGTGGACAACATACTTGGCTTTGTCCACGTAAGGGACGTCTTTGAAGTGGACGAAAAAGACCTCGCGCGGCGACAGGTGCGTGAGTTGATGCGGCCCATCCGCATGGTGCCGGAGTCGAAGCCGGTGAGTACGCTGCTGCGTGAGATGCAGGCGGAAGGTACACACATGGTGATTGTCGTGAACGAGTACGGCAACACTGCGGGTTTGGCCACCCTGGAAGACTTGATGGAAGAAATCTTCGGCGAAATTCGCGACGAGCACGAGCCGGAACCTGACGTGGAAAGCGATGGCAATGGCGGCTACATCGTACCCGGATCCATGGACGTGGACCGGCTCGAAGAACTGGTAGGCTATCGGGCGGAAGGCGACTCTGAATCGACAACCGTGGGTGGCCTGCTTGCGGAGTGGGCTGGCCACGTGCCGCGAGTGGGAGAAGTGATTGAGGAAGACGGATTGTTAATGGAAGTGCTGGCAGGCAACGAACTGCGCGTAGACAAGGTGAGGGTATGCCGCACGGATGCCAATGAAGAAAGTGTGAAAAGCAATGGCCACTGATTACCGGTCAGGGTTCGTGAGCATCCTTGGACGGCCCAACGCGGGAAAGTCCACCCTATTGAATACCCTGGTGGGCGAGAAAATCGCTATCGTCAGTGACAAACCGCAAACTACCCGAACCACCGTACAGGGCGTGTTAACCACGCCGCGCGGACAGGTGGTGTTTCTGGATACTCCTGGTATCCACAAGACCGATACCCAGTTGAACAAGCGCATGATGGACGCCGTGCGCAGCGGGTTGGACGCACGGGACCTACTTCTCTTTGTGGTGGATGCATCCCGGCCAGACCTGGAAAAGCAACGCCAGGCTCTGGAGTTCCTCGCCCGCACGGAAACGCCGGTGGTCCTGGTGCTGAACAAGGTGGACCGGATTCAGGACAAACGGGAGTTGCTCCCACTGATCGAACGATGCCTGGAGTTGTATCCCTTTGTGGATCCGGTTCCGTTGAGCGCGCTGAATGGCGACAATCTGGAAGCCCTCCACAACGTGATCTTTTCCAAGCTGCCGCAAGGCCCTCAATACTTCCCGGAGGACTACCTTACGGATCAGCCGGAACGATTCCTGGTCTCCGAGCTCATTCGCGAGAAGATTCTGCAGTTGACTCGCGCGGAGGTACCCCATTCGGTAGCGGTCTTGATTGAGCAGTGGGAGGATCGTCCGAACTTAACGCGGATCAGCGCCATCATTCTGGTGGAGAGATCCGGCCAGAAAGCGATTGTCATCGGCGCTAGCGGTGAGATGCTTAAGCGCATTGGAATGGAAGCACGGGCGGAGATTGAAACCCTGCTGGGCACTAAGGTATTTCTGGAGCTTTTCGTGAAGGTAAGCGAACGCTGGCGAGACAAGGCAGCCGTATTGAACGAACTGGATTGGCGCGCACAACTGGGGGCCAAAGCAATCGTAGAAAAGGACAGAGACTCCCACTAAGGGAACTGTTTGAAGGGGTCTGAAGCTATGGCCGAAACGTTTCACATGCACACGCTCTCACCGGGCAACGAGGTAATCCAGCGCCAGGAACTGGACTTGCAGCCGGGCAACCCACAGGGCGAGGAAGTTTGCCAGCTCTTCCAGCGATTTCTGGTGGACAAGCCCACCGAGTTCCGGCTGAGGATTCCGTTCCTCAAGCGCGACGAGATTGAGATGGAGTGGGCTGCCGCCCCTGGCGGCGCTGCCTTGTGTACGTTCTATGAGGATGATTCTCCGCTGGCTAGCGCGGTGCTGCTTTCAGGAGTAGACAAGGACTCCGACGGACAGATGTGCGCGCTGTTTGAGGCTGCGATCCTGGACCCCATATTCGGACCAGAAGCGAAAATCGCCCTGCAATTCGCAACCTACCCGGCCGTAGCCGTGGCCATGCTGGCCGCCGAACCGGAACGCTTCCCCACCGTACAGTTGTTCTATGCCTCGCTGGCTAGCGTGTACTTCCGTCAGATGCGGGCGCTATCCGCTGGCACACCGTCGCAGGCGTAGCCGGCATTCCTTTCCACGGGTTCAGGCCCCTTGGTAAAGCCCACCATGCGCTGAAAAAACCACCGCAAGAGCTTTTCTGGCAACGCGACAAGCACGCAACATGCGTACGCCAAGTGATACTACTAGTACGGTTCAATTTCGCTAACTTGGTTGTTTGAATGGCATCCCTATGATACGGTTAGGGCTCCTACTGGAACTGGGTAAGGTGTAATGTCTGGGTTCTTTACCTCCTTCTCTGTTCTCCGTTGGATGGCGCTTTCGGTC
Source organism: uncultured Solibacteraceae bacterium (assembly GCA_964618435.1). GTDB lineage: Bacteria > Acidobacteriota > Terriglobia > Bryobacterales > Bryobacteraceae > JACTMJ01. The sequence goes on along the minus strand of CAZUAX010000232.1, from coordinate 559 downwards.
GCGTTGTTCACGGCATCACTTGCAACTATCCATGCACTGGCAGTTACTTTCGATGCGCCAGTTATCGCAGTGGCTGTTGACCCCCAGAATCCCGCCAGGATCTATGCGAGCACCAGCGGGGGTTTGCTGAAAACGGACAACCGGGGCACCACATGGGAGCAGCTTCCCATTTTCCCGCTCGGGAGCCGTCAGCCCTCGTTACGGCAGGTTGAGTTCGACCTGGCCAACACTGCCGTAATTTATGGCTGGGCACCGGGAGCATCAAGTGACCGTCTGGTGGGCGCCTGGCGTTCTACGGATCGCGGAGTCACCTGGCAACGAGTTATTGAACCAGGAACCTTACCAGAAGGCAGCGATCTGGTTCGGCTGCTGGTTGCCCCTACCAATGGCTCAGTGCTTTACGCCGTGATTCGAATTGGGTCGGACGAGTCCACCTACCGCAGTGCGAATGGCGGCTCCACGTGGGCAAGGGCAGGGAATGGTGGCGCGCGCAGCGTGTCCACCGGCAGTTCGGAAACGCTCTATCGTACTTTCCGCGGCGACGTTTTTCGCTCAACCG
>CAZUAX010000231.1:0-5504 GCA_964618435.1 uncultured Solibacteraceae bacterium | reverse complement strand
GGATCGCTGGCGATTGGCCTGACGCTGGGTTACTGGGCGGGAGGCTATCTGGGCATCTCTCCCATTGAGGGCATGGCGTACGGCGTGCTTTGCGGCGGCGCGCTGCAGTTGCTATGGCAGGTGCCTAGCTTGATCCGGTCAGGTTTTCCATTTGGCATCCAGTTTGACTGGGCGCATCCGGGGTTGCGGCACATCATGAAGCTGATGGGGCCGGCGATTCTGGGAGGTTCCGCTGTCCAGGTGAACGTGATGGTGAATACGGCTCTGGCGGCGGGCATCTTTGACCCGGAACGCGGAGCCAGCGGACCCATTAGCTGGCTCGGTTACGCCTTCCGTTTCATGCAGTTACCGCTGGGGCTTTTTGGTGTGGCGATTGCATCGGCTACCTTACCCTCCATTTCCCGGAGTGCGGCCAGGGCGGACTTCAACGAATTCCGTGAGACACTCAGCCGTTCGCTGGGGCTCGTGTTTCTGCTGACAATTCCGTCTTCGGTGGGCTTGGCGCTGCTGGGCGATTCGATGATCGGGGCCATCTATGAAGGGGGTCGATTCGTGCTTTACGACACCCAACAGACGGCCATGGCGCTGAAGTTTTACACCATTGGGCTGGTGGGTTATGCAGCCACCAAGATTCTGACGCCCGCGTTCTACGCCATTGACGATGCGCGGTTTCCGATGTGGGTGAGCCTGTCGTCGATCGTCACCAACTTTGCGGTGGCTTACTCAATGGTAGAGATCTTTCATGTTGGTTTCTGGGGTTTGGCGCTGAGCACATCGGTAGTGGCAACGGTGAGTTTTCTGGTGCTGTTCGTTGTGATCCGGAACCGCCTGCAAGGTGTGTTCGGGCGGAGACTGTTACGAAGTTTTCTCCTTATTCTGGGAGCTTCGGGCTTTATGGCACTGGTTTGCTGGGGTAGCAGCAGCCTGTTGATGCATTGGATAGGCGCTACCAAAATCGGCTACCTGGCGGATGTAGCGGTATCGGTGCCGCTGGGGCTTCTAGCCTTTCTGGTGGCTTGCCGGGTGCTGGGGGTGGATGAGGTCTCGGCGGCTTACCAGGCGCTGGCGGGTCCTTTGCAGCGGAGGCTTGATCGCCTGCGTGGTAGAATTCGCTCTTGATGAATGAGGATGTCCGCCACCTGGCGATCGTGCAGGGGTTCGACGAAGAGATTGCCGTGCGTAGCGCGGAAATCGACAGTCTGCCGCGCCATATCGCCGAAATCCGCAAACACCTGCATGGTCACCAGGCGCAGTTGAAGGCTGATAAGGATGCCCTGGCCGCGAACCAGAAGCAGATGCGTGAGTTGGAAGGGAAGGTTGCCGACCATAAGCAGAAAATTCTGCGGCTGCGCGACCAGATGATGCAGGCCAAGACCAACGAACAGTACAAAGCCTTCCAGCACGAGATTGATTTTCACGAAAAGGCCATCCGCGATGCGGAAGACCGCGAAATCGAACTGATGGAATCCGCGGAGAGCCTGTCGGGCAATGTGGCAGTGGCGGAGAAAGCGCTGGCCGCCGAGGAGGCTTCCGTGAAGAAGGAAGCGACGGCAGCGGAACAGCGGGTGGCGGTGATCCGGAAAGAGCGCGACAAGTACGAAGCGGATCGCCAGCAGGTGCTGGAGCAAATTTCTCGCGATGTGCGCGCTGCCTATGACGCGCTGAAAGCGCGGGGCCGCAAGCAGGTGGTGGCCACGGTGGAGGGCGGCATCTGCACTGCCTGCAGGATTACGGTGCGCCGCCAAGTGATCCAGGAACTGGCGCTTACCGACAAACTGCTGCGCTGCGAAAACTGCCTGGCGTTTCTGTATGCCATACCCGTTACGGCGGTGGATGAGCATGGCCCCAGCGAAACAGGTCAAGTGACGTAGGGCGCGACGTCTACCGATTGTCCGGCGGGCAGATTGCCCTCCCAGGTTTTTCCTTGATGGCGGATGCGCACGCTGCGAGGCTGTATGGCCTGCATCACTGCTGATTGCAAACGGCCTGCCGTCCAGCGCATGGAAACTTCAACGCCACCCCTTGCGCGAAGACCGGTGACACTGCCTTCATTCCAAACGGTTGGGAGCGCGGGCAGGAGGTGGATGTCACCTTCATGGCTCTGCAACAGCATTTCCGCCAGCCCTGCAGTGCCGCCAAAGTTTCCATCAATCTGGAATGGCGGGTGGGCGCAGAGGAGGTTGGGCATGGCCCCCCCGCGCAGGCGGTCGCTGCCGGGCAAGCGGGCAGGCTGAATGAGGTTCTGGTAAAGCCGCCACGCGCGGTTGCCGTCTCCGAGGCGAGCCCACAAATTCACTTTCCAGGCCATCGCCCAACCCGTTCCCCCATCGCCGCGCCGCTCCAGGCTTCGCTGCACGGCGGCAAACTCGCGTGGGGTGCTTGCTGTCCCAATGTGCGTGCCGGGGTGGAGTCCGTAGAGGTGCGAGACGTGGCGGTGCTGCGGCTCATTCTCGGGCCAATCCTGCGACCACTCAAGGAGTTGTCCTTCGCTACCCACCCGGTAAGGGGGCAACTTCGGAAGGGCTTGCGCTACCTGTTCCTCCACGGCGCCAGAAAGGTTCAGTGCCTTCGCGGCTTCCAGCACGGAGCGGAAATTCTCGCGGATAGTGGCGATATCGCAGGTTGGCGAGATGCTGACAGACGCCGCTTTGCGACCAGCGCCTTCGCCGGTGAGGAATGCATTTTCCGGCGACGTGCCCACCGGCGTTTGCAGAATGCCCTGGGCGTCCGGCTTCAGCCAGGCCAGGAAGAACTCGGCGGCGCCGCGCATCACTGGGTAGGCACGATTGCGAAGGAACTCGCGGTCGCCGGTAAAGAGATAGTGTTCCCAAAGGTGGGGTGCGAGCCAACCCGCGGCGAAGGGCCAGAATGAGGCGCGGGTGCCGCCATCCACGGGTTGCGCGCCGCGCCAGATGGTGGTGTTGTGATGGGCCACCCAGCCTGGGCGCTGGTACATCTCGCGTGCTACCTTACGCCCGTCCACGGCAAGTTCCTCCACCATGCGCAGGAGGGGTTCGGCGCATTCGCTGAGGTTGGTAACCTCGGCGGGCCAGTAGTTCATTTGGGCGTTGATGTTCACGGTATACGCGCCACCCCAGGGTGGAATGACGTGTTCGTTCCAGATGCCCTGCAGGTTCAGTGGCTGTGAGCCCTCGCGCGACCCGGCAATCATCAGGTAGCGGCCAAACTGGAAATAGAGCGCCGCCATAGCATTGTCGGGCTGCTGCTGGTTGCGCAGCAGGCGTTCATCAGTGGGCAAAGAGGCATTTGGCTCTGCGCTTCCCAGGTTGAGACGCACCCGGCGGAACAGTTGCTGGTAGTCCTGGATGTGCTGGGCCAGCAGTGATTCGTAGCCTTTGCCGCGGGCGAGTGCAAGGTGCTGCTCTGACTCCGCGCGCTCATCCTTTCCCTGGTTGCTGGGGCTGCGTTCCGGTCCATTGAAACTCGTGCCGCTGGTGACCAGCAGAAGGATATCGCCGCCCGCGGTAATGCGCAGGCCTTGGGGATCAGCATCGATCTGTGAGCCGGGCGCTTCCACCTCCAGGGCAGTAACGAATCGCATGCCCAACCCACCAGCTCGTTCGCCGTAGAGGACTTGCCCGGCCCCGGGCTTGCGGCTGCCATCCGCGTTCCACAATTCGGGATATTTCCAGGTCTCGCCGTTTTGTTCCACCTGGCGGAGGGTTCGCCGAAGCACAAGTCCAGGGACCTGTCCCTCGAGCCGCATGGCAGCGTGCTTGTGATGGACCAGAGCCGCAGGGTGCGGGGAGCTAAGGCGAATGCGCAGGAATTGGCCAGGGTTAAGGCCGCGCAAGCGCACAATCAAGCAGCGTGCCGGATGGCTGCAGAAGAGTTCGCGACGAATGGTGTTGCCCGCCGCGGGGAATTGCACACTGGCGACGGCAGTGTCGATATCGAGTTCGCGGCGGTAACTGCCGGGGCTGCCCGTATCGCTGGTTTCAATCCACAAGTCGCCCATGGGTTGGTAGCAACTCTGTGCACGTCCCAGCCACCGCTGACGGATGCGTTCCTCAGCTTCGAGATACTGTCCCGCGGCCACCATCCGCACGATGTCGTCGTAATCCTTACTGACGTCAAGATCCAGGTCGCGCTGGCCGGGCTCGCCGGAATAGAGGGTATCGTCGTTCAGCTGAATGCGTTCGACAGCCATGCCTCCGAAGACCATTGCGCCCAGCCGGCCATTGCCCAGGGGGAGCGCTTCGTTCCAGTCCATTGCAGGCTGGCGGTACCAGAGCCGAAGGGCTGAGGCTGCATCCGTGCCGGGGGTCTGGGCGTTCACCGTGCCCTGTGCAAGTGCGATTGCTCCGGCGCTTGAGCGCAGGATGTCGCGCCGGGAAGGATTCTCCCAGGAATGAGCGGGTCCTGTCGGGGAGGAGTTGGAGGATCCAGGATTGGGGCGATTTGGCATGGAGCATTTATTGTTTCCCGGCCAGCTTATTCGCGCAAGTAGCGGGCTTCGGGCGGGCCAGAGCGTGCAAGCCATAGCCGGCCATGGCTGAGAAGACGGGCACGTAGACCAGCCAGCGTCCCGGGCGGCTGCCCTCCCAAACGCCCAACAACTGGTAGTTGATGAGCACCTCGTAGAACAAGGGCGCCAGCCCCACCCACAGAAGGAGAGGCAGCCAGGGCACGAACACAAGGAAAGGCAGCAGCCAGGTGAGATACCAGGGGTGGCAATTGGCGGAGAGCAGCAGCGTGCCGGCGATGATGGCGAGCGCCGCCTGGATACGGTCGCGGCAGAGAAGCGGTGCGGCCACGCACCAGACGGCAATCATGCGAAGGGTCCATTGCTTGGCGGTTTCGAAGTCCTTATCCGCCAGCCAGTAGGTGATGCCGAAGAGACTGTCGTTATTGCGCCAACCGCCGGCGAAGCCGCCCATAAACTTGATGTTTAGCGAGAAGTCAGTCCAATACGGCAACATCGCTATGGGGACCACCGCCAGGCCGAGTGCGGCGAGCACTGCGCGGCGGGGAGTTTCGCGCGAGAAGCCTACAGCGACGGGCAGCAAAAGGGCAGGCCACCACTTCACCGCCACCGCACAGCCCAGCAGCAGGAAGCCCACCGCGTCGCGCCGCGTATCCATTGCCCAAAAGGCCGCCACCAGGCAAGCGAGCACCATTGCGTCGTTGTGGCCCATGCCCCAGAACTCAATTACCGGCAGCGGGCAGAGTGCATACACACTTACCCAGACAAGAGGGCGCCCGCGGGTGCGCAGCCAGCCCAGCAGCAGGGCGATGACCGCGAGGTCCGCCAACATGGCGGGGGTCTTCATGACGATGGATTGCTGCCAAGGGTCTTCAGAGATAGTCCTCGCTAGGGCGTAAGCGGCGCGTTCCGCAACCATCGCAAGTGGGCCGTAGCCACCGGGGTAGTCGCGAATGGGAATCCGGGAATACGTTGCGTCGCGGAGATGTTGCCATGCGGGGTTATCTGGCGCAATGGCGTAGGGGTTGCCTCCCTCAGCCTGGAGCATGCCTTCCCA
>CAZUAX010000230.1:0-5510 GCA_964618435.1 uncultured Solibacteraceae bacterium | reverse complement strand
AAACACGAATTGGGCTCCCTCCTCACTTTCCGCCACGGCATCCGCACCGCAACCGTGAAGCCGCCAACCCTACCCTTGCTCCCGACAGTTTCCGTTGTCGTTCCAGTTCTTAATGAGCGAGCTGCTTTGCCTGCACTTCTAAGAGGTTTGCAGGCAGTAGACGGCATCCACGAATTGTTGTTCGTGGATGGGGGCAGCAGTGACGACACGGTGGAATGGCTGCAGTCTCAAGGACATCGTGTGTTGAAGTCGGCCCGCGGCCGTGGTCAGCAACTGGCGGTTGGGGCTCAGGCATCTACGGGATCTGTGCTGTGGTTGCTGCATGCCGACACCTCGGTGCCGCCTACGGCAGTTTGCGCCATCCAGAAGGCAGTGGCTGTCGGTAACGCCCTGGGCGCTTTCCGGCTAAGGTTTGAGGGCGAATCGCTTTCAGCTCGAGGAATGACCTGGTTCTACGCACGGCTCCGGAAGGCGGGAATTCTCTACGGAGACGCTGGCATCTTTGTGCGTCGTGATGCCTATGAAGCAGTTGGTGGCATCCCGGCCTGGCCCTTGTTTGAGGACCAGGGATTATTGCGGCGGTTGCGACGCGCGGGCTATGCGCGCCCCTTGTGTCTGGATGTCACGTTGGGCACCTCCTCGCGACGCTTTGCCGGGTGGCGATTCCCGCTGGTTTTCGCGCAATGGGTTGCCCTACAGATGATGTTCTGGCTGGGCGTGCCGCCGCGATGGATGGCGCGATGCTACGGGGTTAGGCGTGCCGCGGGCGAGACCATCTCTGGCAGCTAATCCGCGGGCCTAGCCTTGTGCCGTAGCCTTCGAGTTTACGGCTTCTGTTTCCTCATGAGATAGGGCGGGAGCCCAATCCTCGGGGGATTGCCCTTCCGGTAGCAACTCGCCTTTTTCGATGTACCGAATGTTGCGGGCGAAGCGCGCGGCGTGAGGATCGTGCGTTACCATCACCACGGTTTTGCCGAATTCTTCGTTGAGTCTCCGCAGCAGCGTGAGGACTTCCCGGGCGGAGTTGGCGTCCAGATTGCCGGTAGGTTCGTCGGCGAGGATCAAGTCGGGGTCAGTGACGATGGCTCGGGCAATGGCTACACGCTGTTCCTGCCCGCCGGAAAGTTGCCGCGGAAAATGGCTCAGCCGGTCGCCGAGGCCCACCAGTTCCAGCGCCGTGCGGCTGTGTTCGTCCCGCTGTTGCTTTGACAGTTGCATAAGTTTCAACGGCAGTTCCACGTTCTCATGGGCGGTGAGCACGGGAATTAGGTTGAAGCTCTGGAAGACGAAGCCCACGTGACGGTTGCGCCAGGCAGCGATGTCGCGGTCGCGCAGCACGGTGATGTCCTCCCCCAGCACGCGGATGCTTCCCGAAGTGGGCTTATCCATGGCCGCGGCCAAGTGCAGCAGCGTGGATTTGCCTGAGCCGGAAGGCCCCATCAATGCGACGAAATCACCACGCTGAAGGGTGAAATTGGCGTTCTTCAGCGCCACCACTTCAAACTCATCCCGCTGATATACCTTGGTAAGCATACTGGTTTGAATTACTGCGTCCTGCGTCATACTGGTCCTTTCCGTCACGCTCTGCGCGACTGTCAACGTGGCTGAGTCACTTGGATACGAGAGCCATCCTCCAGGTTGTCTGGAGGGTTAACGATCAAATCTTCGCCGCCAATCAATCCGTCCTCAATGCGCAGGCCCTGGCTGCTGGTGCCGCCGACTGTGACGCGGCGTGCCACTGCCCGGCCATTCAGCACAAGGTAAACAGTTCCGTCTCGCACTGCCGCGGGGGGCACGAAGATCACGGGCTTTCTCCCTTGCCCTGCTGGTTCTTGGCCGGATGGTTTCTGACTCAGGAAGGCAACGCTGGCGTTCATGTCTGGCCGCAGCAGGGAATCCGGGGCAAGAATCCGAACCTTCACCTGTACGGTGGCCTTCTGCCGGTTCGCCTCAGGGGATATCTCCTGAATTGCGCCTTCATATTTTCGGTCGGGATAGGCGTCCGTGGTAACCACGGCCTGTTGTTTCGGACCGATGCGCCCAAAGTCGTTCTGGCTAATATCAAGCTCCACTTGCAGGTCATTGAGATTCGCCATCGATACCACGTAACCCTTAGCCCCGCGTTCTCCCACAAAACTGGTGGTCACAAACTCGCCGATCTCCACATTGCGCTCCAGAATGGTGCCATCTACCGGCGCCTTAATGACGGTGTTTGAGAGCTGAGTCTCGAAGAAGGCAACGCTGCCCTGCGCTTCCATCAATTGGCCGCGCAGGGCGAGAATGCGCTCGGCACGCGGCCCGATTTCTACCAGTTCGTAGCTCTTTGCCAATGCCTCCACACGCGCCTCGTTCGATCGAAATGCGGCGGTTGCGTTGTCCAGTTGTTGCCGGGCGAATACACCCTCTTCCACCAGTTTCCGGATGCGCTCCAGGTTCAGTTGTTCGCGCTCAAGGTCCGCCTTGGCCTGGTTCAGGTTCGCTTGCGCCACGGCAATCTCCTGAGGGCGGGAACCCGCTTCCAGTTCCTGTAATTGGGCCTCCAACTGCTTCAAGCGCCCCTGTGCCTGCTGCAACTGCGCACGGTACTCGTCGTCCTCCAGGCGCACAATCACCTGTCCCTGCTTCACGAGGTCGCCCTTTTCCACGCCAATCCAGGAGACCCGCCCCACCACCTTCGAGGCGACCTCAATTTTGTGAGCAGCAATGATGTATCCGGTGGCGTTCAGTACCACGTCGGCCATCGATGCTACTCCATCGTCCTGCGCGTTGCGAACACGCTCCACCTGAACGGGAATGGCTGCGTTCAGGAGGCTCCATACCCAGCCTCCGAGACCCACAATCACAAACAGGGCGATGACGGAGAGGATCCACCTGACCGCCCATGGCGATGGATCCTTACTTTGCTTACTGCTTTTGTCGATGCGCAGTCTTGAGAGTTCCGCTGGCATATTTTCCTACTTCACTTACCGATGGACCTATCGATGGACATTTTGTCCGCTGCTAAATATCGCGCAAGGCGTTCAGGATCTCTTTGCGGGCGGCCATGCGCGCGGGCAAAAGGCCGCCCAGCACTCCCATCACGAGCGCGAACACGAGTCCTGTGAACATCACCGATGGGGTGATGCTGAGGTTGAAGCTTACTTCACTGAATGTGACAAAGCTGCCGATTGCTGTGCTCACGTTAGAAAGTGGCAATACCAGAAGGATGCCGAGAATGCCACCCAGAACCGCCAGCGCAAGCGATTCCAGGAAAAACGCCACCAGGATGCTCCCTTGTGAGAAGCCAAGTACCCGTAAGGTGCCGATTTCCTTCGAGCGACGGGCAACGGCTGCATACATTGTGTTCATGCAGGCGAAACTGGAGCCAATTGCCATGATGATGGCCACGAAGGTGCCGAGGAACTGGATGGGGGCGCTGGCTACCATCTGCGCCGCGTAATAGGCACGCTCCGTGCGCGCTGCCACGTTCAGGCGCTGGTCTGCTTCCAGATCGTTGATCAGGGCGTTTCGCGAAAGCTCATCGGTGGCCCGCAGGAGGGCGGAACTTAGCACGCTGCTGCGGTCAAAATCCGAGGCAGCCTGATTCAGGTCAACGAATACCTCGCTGTTCACGGCGCTGCGTCCGCCATCCATCACGCCCACAATCCGCCATTCGCCTTTACCAAAGCGCAGCATTTGCCCCACCTGCGCGGTGGGGAACCGGGCGAGAATCGATTTGCCCACTACCGCTTCGCGCTTTCCAGATTCAAACCACCGTCCCTGGGGCAAAGCAAGTTCCCGCATCTCCACCCCTGCCGGGCTTAACCCGCGCAGCGTCACGTTCGCACCGTCCGGGTTGTCTGTAGCCGGCAGGTTAATCACAGTAACCATCTCCAAAGCGGCCAGTGGCTGGCCGTTCGCACCTTTCGCGATCCCTTGCTTGTATAGCAAGTCCTGGAACACGCGACGTTCAAAGTTGGAGGACAGCTCAGAATCCGCACCCTTCCGCGTCACCAGCACATGCAGCGGATGGCCGGTGGCTGCAAAGGCTGAACGCAGGCCCTCGGCAAGCGCCATCACCGCTAGCAGCACGGCCACGGTAGCGGCAATGCCGAGCGCCGTCATGATGGTGGTGGTGCGGCGCACGGCCAAATTGCGAATGCTGTAGGTAAGGGGGATCTTCATGGTGCGTGCTCCTGGGTTGGGATAAGGCTGGTGCTTAGTCAGTAAACCGTAGCGCATCCACAATGGAGGAGCGGGATGCGCCCAGTGCGGGAATCAGGGCGCTTGTGATTCCCATCAGCGCGGCGAACACCATGCAGACCAGAGCCACCTCTGGCTCAATGGCCAGCGTTTTGGTTTCCTGCACAAAGGCGGGTAGCGACCGGATGCCCACGCAGAGGACACTCGCCAGCCCCAGCCCAATAGCGCCGCCCAACATGGCGATGGCCGCGGATTCGCCTAGCAGTAAACCCATCACATTGCGCTGCGTGAAGCCCAGGGTTTTCAGCACCCCCACCTCCCGATAGCGCTCGCGAATGCTCATCGCCATGGTGTTGGCGGACACCAGCAGGATCGTAAACGTTACTGCCCCGCAGAGCACCAGCAGAAATACCTTCACGTTTCCCAGGAACGAAAGGAAGCCTAGCGCAAAGGCTTTCTCCGTTTCGGTGCGAGTGGGTACTGGCGAGTTGCGGAACATCTCATCGATGGCCGCCGACACTTTCGGAACTTCCTCTGGAGACCGAGCCAGGATGATGAAGGTGCCAACGAAGTCACGACGTCCTTCCGGCAGACCCTCGTAGAGATAGTCGAACGGGAAGTAGAGGATCTCGTCATCGGTTGGGTGTTCATAGATTCCCCTGAGATAGAGCTCAAGCTCACCAGGGAAAATGTCTCCAACCAAGGTGATGCGCTCCCCAATCTTCCAACCGAACTTGTCGGCCAAAGTCCTGCCTGCCAGTGCGCCACGACGGTCCCGGATGAAGGCCTGCTTTTGCTCCGGGTCAATCGAGTAATCGGCGTGGACGTCGAAGAGCCTTGCCGGGTCGCATGCAAAGCGTGGAAAAAAGTTACGCTGGTCACGGGCATCCCGGTAGGCGCCGCCATACCACATGGTGGGCACTACGGCTGCTACTCCTGGAACCTGCTGGATGCGCTGATCGTAGTATTTCGGCATTATCAGGGTCAGCGACACTTTGTGACGAGTGATAAGCCGAAGTGCCTGTTCGTCTTTCGCTTCGCTCAGGAATAGGGCGTTGTAGAGCGCGAGAAGCACACCTAACAAGCAAAAGGACATGGCCACACTGGCAATGGTGAGCAGGGTTCGTCTGCGGTTGCGCAGGGTGTTCTTGAGAATCAGGCTGAGGAATTGCATGGCCACACCTCAGTCTGATTCTACTCGCGTGGAACTGGATGGACATTACAACCCGTTGAGGGCCTGATTCGCGCCGGTGAACGTCCGCTAGTTGCCGGTGCCTCCATGCGGAAGGGGCCATCGGCATAGCCCCAGGCATTGAGTAGATCCAGGG
>CAZUAX010000229.1:0-5542 GCA_964618435.1 uncultured Solibacteraceae bacterium | reverse complement strand
CCCCATCCATCGCGTCAGTGACTGGCAGCGCGGCAGGCCCGAAGGGACAAGAGTAAGGATTGCCATGGGTTTCAACCAGTGGACCCTCTGCCCCAAAATCTGGCCAAGCCCCGAAGGTGGCGACAGTTAACCCCGCCACTCACACAGGTTCGGGCTCGCGGATGGCATTGGGGGGCGCGGGAGTGGTACCTCTGGACGCGGTGCGGCCTGAGGCGGTGCTGGATTCCAAGCGTGTGAAACGCCTGGCGATTCGCTGGCTGTCGCTCAAGCGACGCGGGGATGGTCGCTGCGCGACGGGGTGAATGTGGAAGAAGTTGTCGGTTGTCAGCGACCGAACCCGCGAACGCGGGATCGATGGTGGCGCTGACTCGCGGTGAGTCAATGGAAAGTCCGGGGGCGGTAGCCCCCCGCGCAGGGGGCGTGGATGGAAACCGTGTATCCGCACCTACGCCTGTCACTTGCGGAGCGTGATATGCGGAGTGTCCTCAACCCTTCCTTTGCGTGGGGAGGGGCTATGCCCGTGGCAGACGCTTTCCCGCAGGCTACGGCTTTTGGGCAGGCTGCGGCCTAGCCGCGCCAGAGGATGTAGCGCCGTACCATTCGTAGGCCTGCCAGGGGTCGAGACCCTCTGCCCTGGGGTCGCCCTCGCCACGGAGGATGTTGTCGAGACGATCCCGGTGACGGGCCAGAATGGCGCGCATGCCTTCCTGCCCTGCAAGGTTGCGCACGTTATCCGGATCGTTGCGCACATCGTAGAGTTCCTCGGCGGGGCGCTTGCCGAAGTTCAGATCGTAGAGATCGGGATAGGCTGCCTGATTCTTCGGGTCGAGGAAAAAGCTCTTCGTGGGACTGCCATCCACATCCCCGTGGGGCTGCTTGATGATGGAGATGAAGTCCGGGCCACCGGTGGGCCAGCGATCCGGTTCGAAATTGCGGATATACAAATAATCCCTGGTGCGCAGGGCACGCATGGGGTAGGTGGCATTGTCGGGACGGCAGAGGGTATGACGCTCAAAGGCCGTCACCACATGGTCTCTCTTCTCATCGATGATGCCCTGCTTCGTAGACTTCAACAGCGGCAGAAGGCTGCGGCCCGTGGCGCTGGGGAGGGGTGGCAGCCCGGCGGCATCCAGGAAGGTGGGGGCGAAGTCGATGTGGCTGACAAAGTCGTGCACCACCCGGCCCGGCGCGGCGCCGTTTCCCCAGCGGATGGCCAGGGGCATGTGGGTGCCGGCATCATAGAGGCTGGCCTTGGCTCGCGGGAAAGGCATTCCGTTGTCGCTGGTCACCACGATGATGGTGTTATCGAGTTCGCCGGTCTTTTCCAGCCTCGCCAGCGCTTTGCCCAATTGTTCGTCCAGCCACTCCAGTTCCGAATAGTAATCGAGGATATCGCTTTGTACCGTTTCCACATTGGGCCAGAACGACGGCACTTTCGCATCGCTCAGCTTTTTCCCGATGGAGCGTCCAGCGCCTTCTTCATAAATGCGATGAGGCTCCATGGTGCCCAGCCAAAAGCAGAAGGGCTGCTCCTTGGGGCGGGCATCCAGGAAGTCGCCGAAACAAGCGGCGTAATCGCGCGGGTTGATGCCTTTGCGGATCTCTCCAACGTGGGTCTTCTGCTGGAAGGGCTTGCCTGTGGGAGAGCGATCCATTCCCAGCGCCGCCGGATTGCCTGGGCCCCAGCCTTTTCCGGTGAAGCCCACAAAATAGCCGCCCTCTTCGAGCGCGTGCGGAAACAAAGGGAGGTCCTTGGGAATGGAACCATACAGCACGCCCGCTTCCCCCGTGCGATAAAGCTGCCTTCCGGAGAGCACGGTGCTTCGGGAAGGCGTACAGGAAGGCGCCGCGCAGAAGGCGTTGGTGAAGAGGACCCCCTCGCGCGCGATGCGGTCGAAGTGTGGCGTCTTCACGGCGCTGTCGCCGTATGCCCCCGCGTGCGGGTAGCTCCAGTCGTCCGTAATCACGAACAAAATGTTGGGCCTGCTTGTAGAGGCAGGCTTCTGCACAGCGCACCCGACGGTAGCGGCTGCGCCCACCGCACCCGCGGCGGCAAGCGAGTGCTGGAGGAAGGAACGGCGCGAACTGCGAGAGTGCATGAGATGAAGTTATCACATGGACCCAGGGGGGACTGCCCCATCGGCATGTTTGTGACATCTTGCGCCTCTCCGCGGAGTTAGACTCACAGGTATGTGGCCCTCAATTGGTGGACTCGTTCGCGGCTTGGCCGCTGCGTTTGGCGGAGTAGCATTCCTGATGCTTGTACTGGCAGCAGTGCCGCATGGCTCTGCGCAGTTGCTGCGCTCGCCCAGTATGTCGAAAGACAAGATTGTGTTCGCGTACGCAAACGATTTGTGGGTGGTGGAACGGAGCGGCGGGGAGGCCAGACGCCTGACCTCAGGACTCGGTACAAAGCAAGGTCCGCACTTCTCCCCGGATGGCAGCCAGATTGCGTTTACCGCGGACTACGAGGGGAACGTGGATGTGTATGTGGTGCCGGCCGCGGGCGGGACGCCGCAACGCCTTACGCATCACCCGGATCCCGATGTGGTGGTGGGCTGGTCGCCCAGCGGCCGCGTGCTCTTTCGGTCCGGGCGCGATAGCTACAACCGGTTCAACCGGCTGTTTACCGTGCCCGTGACGGGGGGATTCCCGACGGCGGAGCCCCTGCCCATGGCAGAGGAAGGCTCCTTTTCCCCTGACGGCAAGCAACTCGCCTATGTCCCCATCGCGCGTGCCTTCCAAGCCTGGAAGCGTTACCGGGGAGGTCGCGCGACGCCGATTTGGATTGCGGCCCTGGCGGACTCCCAGGTGGTGAATTTGCCCCGGACCGATTCCAACGACTTCTCCCCCATGTGGATGGGTGACACAGTGTATTTTCTTTCAGACCGCGAGGGGCCGGTGACGCTATTCGCCTACGACATCCGTTCCAGGAAAGTTGCGCGGGTGCTCGACAACAATGGGCTTGACGTAAAGGAGGCCACCGCGGGACCGGGGGGGATTGTTTACGAACAGTTCGGCGAGATCTTTGTGTTTGACACCTTGCGGAAACGAGCAGAGAAGGTGAATATCCGCGTGCTTGCGGACCTGGCCGAAGTGCGGCCACGCTTTGTGAAGGCGGAAGAGTTCGTCCAGAACGCGGGCCTCTCCCCAAGCGGCGCGCGCGCCATCTTTGGCGCCCGTGGAGATATCCTTACCGTTCCCCTGGAGAAGGGCGATCCGCGCAACATTACCAGAACCACCGGCGTGGCTGAGCGCGATGCCGCATGGTCTCCCGACGGCAAGACCATCGCCTACTTTTCTGACGCATCCGGGGAATATGAGCTTCATCTGGTTGACCAGTTTGGCCGGGAGAAGCCGCGCGTGCTGCCCCTGGGAGAGGCGCCTTCCTTCTACTACGGTCTTCTGTGGAGCCCGGATAGCCAGCGACTTGCGTACTATGACAAACGGCTCAATTTGTGGGTGATGGATGTCTCCAGCGGCGCTTCCACGAAAGTGGACACCGCTACTTATCAGGAGAGCTTCCGCTACTTTGACCCTTCCTGGTCTCCTGACAGCAAGTACCTTGCGTATGCCAAGCAATTGCCAAACCGCCTCTGCCAGATTTGGGCTTTCCAGGTGGAGACAGGCGAGAAGCATCCCATCACGGATGGTTTGAGCGATGCCCGCTATCCGGTGTTTGACCGCGGCGGGAAGTACCTGTATCTCACCGCCAGCACGAATGTGGGTCCGACGACCGGAGGGCTGGACCTGTCCAGTTCCTCGCGCCCGGTGTCGAGCCATGCCTATGTGGTGGTGCTCAACAAAACCGATGCATCCCCGCTTGCGCCGGAGAGTGATGAGGAGAAGCCTGGGTCCGGTGAGACGCCAAAGCCAGAGGATTCCATCGACGCCCAGGAAGAAGGGAAGACTCCGCCAGCGAACGGAGAAGACACTCCATCCGCAGAGAAGAAGAACGGGAAAAAGGAGCCGGTTGTGGTGACCATCCACTTCGAGGGCATCACGCAGCGCATCCTGTCGCTTCCCATTCCTGAGCGCAACTTTCGCGGGCTCGCCGTGGGCGGGGAGGGCGTCTTATTCCTCCGGCAGGAGCCGATCCTGAGCGCTTCCGACAGCAACGGGCAGGACTACATCCTCCACCGTTTCGACCTCAAGAAACGGAAGCTCGAAACCTTCCTCAGCAACGTGCGGCGGAATGTGACGGTCTCTGCCGACGGAAAGAAGATGCTGCTGCGGCAGGGGGAGAACTGGCGCATTGTGGGTACGGCAACGGTGCCGAAGCCGGGAGACGGCAATCTCAGCCTGGCGAAGGCCGAGGTGTGGGTGGATCCTCGTTCCGAATGGCGGCAGATGTACAACGAGGTCTGGCGCGTGGAGCGGGACTTCTTCTATGCGCCCAACTTCCACGGGCTGAATCTGGAGGCCGCGAAGAACAAGTACCTGCGCTATGTAGAAACCATCGCCAGCCGTGCAGATCTCAACTACCTGTTCAATGAAATGCTGGGCGAGCTAAGCGTGGGCCACCTGTATGTGCGTGGCGGCGATATGCCCCAGGTGGACCGCGTTCCCGTGGGGCTATTGGGCGCGGATATGGCGGTAGAGAACGGACGCTACCGATTCAAGCGCATTTATAACGGCGAGAACTGGAACCCCGGATTGAATGCGCCACTCACGCAGCCGGGCGTGAATGTGGAGGCCGGTGAGTACCTGCTGGCGGTGGATGGGGAGGAACTCAACGGCAGCGATGAGGTCTATCGCTTCTTCCTGGGCAAGGCAGGAAGGCAGACGGTGCTGAAGGTGGGGCCCTCCGCGGATGGCATCGGCAGCCGCGAGCTAACCGTGGTGCCCGTGGCGAGCGAGGTGATGTTACGCACCAAAGCGTGGGTGGAAGACAATCGCCGCTACGTGGCTGAACGCACCGGCGGCAAAGTAGCGTATATCCATCTGCCCGATACCGCGACCGGCGGTTATGACTACTTCAACCGCTATTTCTTTTCGCAGATCGACAAAGAAGCGGCCATTGTGGACGAGCGGTACAACCGTGGAGGCAAGGCTGCCGATTACATCATCGACTATCTCAACCGTCCACTCATGAACTACTGGTCCTCAAGGGATGGCCGTGATTACACCACGCCAGCCACGGCCATCTTCGGGCCAAAGACGATGATTGTGAATGAGTATGCCGGCTCCGGGGGAGATGCCATGCCGTGGTATTTCCGCAAAGCCGGCCTCGGCAAGTTGATTGGGAAACGCACATGGGGCGGACTGGTGGGGATCGGTGGATACCCGGTGCTGATGGACGGCGGAACGGTGACCGCTCCGCACTTTGGCTTCTGGAATCCAGAGGGCAAGTGGGACGTGGAGAACTATGGCGTAATGCCGGACCTTGACGTGGAGCTGGACCCCTTCGCATGGCGCCAGGGGAAAGACTCCCAGTTGGAAAAGGCAATTGAGGTGATTCTGGAAGAGATGCGGGCCAAGCCGACGCCCCGGCATGAAAAGCCACCCTACCCGGACTACCATAACCGGCCGAGCCAGTAGG
>CAZUAX010000228.1:0-5580 GCA_964618435.1 uncultured Solibacteraceae bacterium | reverse complement strand
CCAGGAGGGCTTTTCCGTTTCAACGGAATCGCCGCCACCTATCCATTCAAACAGAGGCTCGGTGTCAGGTATTCCACAAGAAGGGCGGGAGGGTCCCTGAGAGCATCGATGCGGGGGCGACAGCTTGCGCTTGTCGAATCGGTGCTATTAAAGCCGCTTTTGACCCTCCCGACGAAAATCCCACCTTCATTGGCCGTTGGGCATCAGGAGGGCGAGCGTTTTCAGTGAGGATCCAACAACTGATTGTTCGTTGCGGCTAACTAAACCGGACTTTTGAGGCTCATCAAATAAACCATCGAAGTCCTTCGCCGTAAATCCCAAAGTTGTCGGCTGAAAACCTCAGGAGGACGCATGTTGGACTCGATTTCCTTAGGCCAATACAACCTGGTCTACAACGCCTTCTCATTCACTATCGCTGTAATGGGTGCGGCAACCGCTTTTCTGTTTCTAAATCGTTCGCAGGTAGCCCCGGCTTACCGAACGGCGATTTCCATCTCCGGTCTGGTTACTTTTATCGCGATGTACCACTACATCCGGATCGGGGCATCCTGGGCAGAATCGTTCACATTGAGTGGTGGGGCGATGATTGCCAGTGGCACTGCATTCAACGATGCTTATCGCTACGTTGACTGGCTGCTTACCGTACCGCTGCTTTTAATTGAATTGGTTCTGGTGATGAAACTCTCCCGTTCCGAGACCTTTTCGAAAGCAACCAGGCTGGGTGTTCTGGCTGCACTGATGGTGCTGCTCGGCTACCCGGGAGAGATCTCCTCCGAACCGTCCACGCGATGGCTTTGGTGGTCACTCTCGATGATCCCATTCCTGGTGATTATCTACGATTTGTTTTTCGGTCTCAAGAAATCTATCGAAATGCAGCCGGCGGGAGCGCGGGGCCTGGTAGATTCGGCACGCTGGGTTACGGTGATTTCCTGGATGTTCTATCCGATTGTCTTTACGCTACCGATGATTGGATTCACGGGAGCCACTGCTGTTGTGGCAGTTCAAGTAGGATATACAATCGCGGATATCGTGGCCAAGGCTGGATTCGGAATCCTGATTTACATCATTGCAATTCGTAAATCGGAGACGGAACCCGGTTTTTCGCTGGAGGTTTCCGGAGGGATGAAGTCGAAGCCCGCTTCGGTGTAACTGCCGCGTAAATAGGCCAGTATTCCTTACTTAGCTATCGGTTGATTGAAGTCTATAGTCAGCCGTTCAGTCAGGCTTCCACGCGAGGCAGTTGCGCCTCTGCAATCAGGCCACCCTGGTGCTTTGTTTTCATGCACCAGGGCGGCCGCCTCGACATGCAAATTGAATCTGTGTCCGATCGGGAAGGATGCGCTCATGAACCGGCATTACGACTTGGTGATCCTGGGTGGTGGCTGCGCCGGTTTGAGCCTTGCAAGGGAGCTCGCCAATTCTGGTAGCGCGAGCCCGAGGACGCTAGTTGTCGAATCTCGCCAAGCCTATACCAATGACCGCACATGGTGCTTCTGGGAGACGGATCACGCCAGCGCGACGCACCTAGTGAGCCATCGATGGGACGCAATGGAAGTGGCGGACTCCCGCGCAACCGCGAGGATCTCCTGCGCGGGAAGCCCCTACGCGATGATTCCCGCAGCTGCCTTCTACGAGGATGCCGCGCGGACGATTGCTGCTTCCAGGCGTATCGGCTTACAACTCGGCGCGAGACTGGAAGGCGCGCCGGCCAAGCTGGGCGGACTTTGGAGTGTAACGACTACCGCGGGCCTCTTCGTTGCCCCGACGGTGATTGACACCCGCCCGCAACAGAATGCACACCATGCAGACGCGACGCTCTGGCAATCGTTCTCCGGGGTGGAAGTCTGCACCAACTCGGATGCTTTCCATCCCGAGTGCCTGACGTTGATGGATTTCTCCCGCACGACGCCGGGCCGCATGCTGTTCACCTACGTATTGCCTGTCTCGGCCCGGCGAGCCTTAATCGAGGTGACCGAGTTCTCGCCTTTCCCGAAGAAGGCGGGTGCGCTTGAAGACGATCTCCGGTCGGCGTTGCGACACTACACAGCGGGTAGTGCGCATACGATTCTTCGCGCGGAAGCCGGCATCCTACCGATGGGCCAGCGCGTGCAGAGCCGATCCCCGGATCCGTCGCTGGTCTATGCCGGATTGCAGGCGGGAGGGGCGCGCCCATGCACGGGCTATGCCTTCCAGCGCATCCAGCGTTGGGCGGCAGACTGCGCCATAGGGCTATGCCGCGATGGAGTGCCGATGGGGCACCCGCCCGACGCTGCATGGCTGCGGGGCATGGATCAATTGTTTCTTGAAGTGCTTCGATCCCGGCCAGACCTCGCCCCCAGTATGTTCGTATCTCTCTTTACACAAACGGATCGCAGGGCCATCATCCGTTTTCTGAGTGATGAGGCGCGATGGGGGGACGTTCTCGGCGTGGTTGCGTCTTTGCCCGCGATGCCTTTTCTGAGGGAGGTGGCCAACGTCTTCCGAGCGAAGGCGATCCGCTGGCAGGAGTCCTTTGTGTCATGAATCTGTTGCGCATCCAGGGAGCAATTTTTTCGCTAGTTGCCGGCGCCGTGGCACTAGTCAGCATTGTTGCGGACAATCCTGGCGGGAACAGGATGACATTGGTTTGTCTCGTCTCGATTGTGCTTCTTGGGGTGCCCCATGGGGCGCTCGATACGGTCTACGCCAGCAAGCAATACAGGCTGCACCGCCTCGGTGACTGGTTCTGGTTCGCCTGTGTCTATCTTCTTCCCGTCGCGATGGTGGCTTCGCTCTGGAGGCTATCGCCGGTGGCGTTTCTGCTTGGCTTTCTGGCGATCTCAGTGTTTCATTTTTCCGGCGACCCCGCAGAGACCGTTCCAGCCTGGGCAAAGCTGTTCTATGGGGGCGCGGCCGTGGTTCTGCCTTCGTTACTGCATGGGGAGGAGGTGCGCCGATTGTTTTCGATCCTTGTGGATCCGGAATCCGCCGGACAGATTCAGAAACTCCTTTCGAGTGCTTCTCCTGTATGGTTGGCTGGCATCCTTGCGGGGGCTCTCTGGATGATTCGCCGCGACTGGCGGGCCTCAGTGGAAATCATGGCGGTGGCGCTGCTCTGCACGATTGCTTCCCCCCTGCTGGCGTTCACCGTCTTCTTCTGCGGCATGCATAGCGCGAGGCATATTCTGCGGAGCTTTCGCTATGCCGGCATTGCAGAGCCGCGTTTGTTCGCGGCCGCTGCCGTTCTGCCCATGCTGGGCACGTTGATGCTGCTGGTCGCAGGCTTCTGGTGGCTGAAGGACGCGCCGCTGGAACTGCGACTGGTCCAACTGGTTTTTGTTGCCCTGGCGGCGTTGACCCTTCCGCACATGGCGCTGGTGGAGCGAGTGCGTTTCAACTCTGCTGCGCGATGAAGAGGGAGACACACGTTAGCACTTCCCTTCCCCTACCCTTCCACCCGTGAAACTCGCGGCTGCAGCTTGCCATTGCACTCCGCTACAATTATGGTCACCCGCTGGTTTATGAGGCGGGAATTTTCACTCTCCATTCTGGGAATATACGCCAACCATGCGCACATTACTTTCGTTCGCACTCGCCCTTGTTCTGGGCGCGAGCATCGGAAGCGCCCAGGCGCCTCAAACCCACCTCAAGGTGGGCGATGCGGCCCCGGATTTCACGCTCAAAGCCACTGACGGCTCCGATGTCACGCTCTCCAGTTTCCGCGGCAAGAATACCGTGGTGCTTGCCTTTTTCCCGGCCGCCTTCACCGGTGGTTGAACGCGCGAAATGCAAGCGTACCGGGACGGTATCGCAAAATTTGAAGGCACCGGCGCCAAGGTGTTCACCATCAGTACCGACAATTCTCCCTCTCAAAAATATTGGGCTACTGAGGTCCTTAAGACTTCCGTCCCCATGCTCAGTGACTTCATGCGGGAAGTCTCCGCAAAATACGGTGTGCTAATGAAGGAACGTGGCATTTCCAACCGTGCCACCTTCGTGGTGGATGCCGACGGCAAAATCAGCTTCATTGAGCAGGGCAACACTGCCCTCACCATTGATGGCGCGCTGCAGGCTTGTGCCCGCCCCAAGCTCAGCCGCTAGCAAACGAAAACCTCTGGGACGGCCTCGATTCGGGCATCGCAGTTCCCGCACTCCCGGAACTGTTCGACCGAACAAGAGGCTGTCCCAGCCGGTTTTCCCATGTCCTGCTAGGCGGCCTCTCTCATCATCGCCACCATTACCTGTTCCACTTCCTTGGCGACCGGCTCCAAATCAGGGTTATGGAACAGCGCCATCAATGCGGTGGGCAGCAGCGTGGCCAGCTTGTAGCCGTTGAGATGCCGGTAAACGGAAATGCGGCAGGGCAACGCGGTGGAAACCGCCCCATTCGCCTCCAGCACCTTCCTCGCCTGATGCGGATTGCAGACCTCGTACACCATGCATTCTCCGTCGTACTGGACACCCTTCTTGGCCATCGTCGCCTTTAGGTCGTGTACCGCAATCACGCCAAACTGGTGACGCGCCGCCGCTTCCTCCAGGCCTTTGCCAATCTGCTCCAACGACTTCTGTGACTGTAGCTCAAACAGCATCGCGATCCTCCACAAGGAATGTTTCTTTACTCTATGTGGAGACGCGCCTGGCTGCCAGCGGGTGACAGACGAAAGTCCACTGCGCCGCTTAGGGAAGTTCCAGCAGCAGGTACTGCATCTGTCCCATCCGCTCAATCAGCAGCGCTACGGGACTTCCGGACTCCAGCCTGGCGGCAATGGTCCGCAAGTCCGCAAGCCCTCGTACCCGCTCGTCATTCACTTCGTAGATTACGTCGCCAGGCAGCAGCGGATTCTCGTCCGCGGAAAAGTCCGCCAGCACTCCTGCCACCACCACTCCCTGAAAACGCCGGAGCGGGGGAATCAGCGCCATCACTTCCCCGGTCAAATCCACCGCCAGCAGACCCAGTTTCGCAATCACGTTCTCTTCTCCCTGCACGAAGGAAAGCACCCGGTCCGGGTCCCTGGGCCGTTCCAGCACCGCCACCCGCTTCGTGAGCCTGGTGCCCTTCCGCAGGATCTCCAGAGTGATGGTATCCCCCGCGTGCTGGTAGATGTTCACGCCAAACTGCCGCGCGTTCTCCATTGGGCGGCCATCCAGGCTCAGCACCACATCCTTCACTTCCAGTCCCGCTGCTTCCGCGGAACCCTTTGGCGCCACATCGCTAATCAACACACCCCATGGCTGCGGCAAGGAAAGCGCCTCGGCAAGCGACGCGGTAATGGTCTGCGCCACCACCCCAATCTGGCCCCGCGTGACCCGCCCTTGCTTGCGAATCTGCTCATAGGCTACCCGCGCGATGTTTGAGGGCACCGCAAAACCCACGCCTTCGTTCGCCCCATTCGAAGAGACAATAAACGTGTTGATTCCTACAATGCGTCCGTTGACGTCCACCAGCGGACCCCCGCTGTTGCCGGGGTTGATGGCGGCATCCGTCTGGATGTAGATCATCGCGTCATCGGCCCTTACCTGCCGCGCCACACTGCTTACCACGCCCATCGTGACGGAGTTCTCCAGCCCGAACGGACTCCCAAACGCCACCGCCACCTGCCC
>CAZUAX010000227.1:1541-5669 GCA_964618435.1 uncultured Solibacteraceae bacterium | reverse complement strand
AGGCGGCGGGGATGCTGGTGGTGAGGCTGCCTGCGTTGCCAAAGGTTGCGGTGAGGCTGGTGGCACCGAACTGGACCACTGCTCCATTGACGAAATTGCTGCCAGTGACGGTGAGCGTGGTTGCGCTTGCGCCCGCGAATGCCGTGTTGGGGCTGAGTGCGGAAAGGGTAGGCGCTGGGGCCTCCACCACAAATGGCAGGCCCGTCGAAAGCTGCCCGTCGGGATTGCGTATCGTCACCTGAACGGTGCGGGTTGAGGTGAGCTGGTTGGAAGGAATGACTGCGCCAAGGCTATTCGTGCTATCGAACGTGGTTTGCAGGTCCACTGCGCCGAAGCGCACGATGGAGCCCGCCACGAAGTTGGATCCGGTGATGGT
The DNA here is from genome assembly GCA_964618435.1 of uncultured Solibacteraceae bacterium. Classification (GTDB taxonomy): domain Bacteria; phylum Acidobacteriota; class Terriglobia; order Bryobacterales; family Bryobacteraceae; genus JACTMJ01. The sequence continues at coordinate 5,293 of CAZUAX010000227.1, read as the reverse complement.
GAGTGCGATGGGGCCCGTGCCCGAAATGGCACTTGTGGGGCTAAGTTCAGACAGAGTAGGCCCGGGGGCAAGGATGCTGAAGGATACGGGCTGTGAGGTAACCAGATCGTCCGTACGCCGAACCCTAACCTCCACGGTGCGGGCGGTTTCAAGGAGGGTTGCTGGAATGGTGGCCGCCAAGGTCTCACCTTGAACCGCAGTGGGGAGAGCCTGATTGTCGAACACGATCTCTGCGTTGGGGCCGAAGTTCACGCCGGTGACGACGATGGGGGTGTCCGCGCTGCCCGCGGGGGCTGATGTAGGAGAAATCTCCGAAATCAACGGAACGGTAACTGCTTCCACCACAAAGCCCAGAGGATTGGAAGGTGGGCCGGTAGGGTTCTGTACGGTGACATTGAAGGAGCCTGGAACCGCAAGCAAGCTGGCCGGAATCGTTACCGTTAAGCTGGTGGCCGCATTGAGGGTGGGCATCAAGCCAGTTTGCGACCCGAACGTAACCGTTGCGCCTGGCTGGAAGCCGGTACCGGAGATCACCAGTTCCAGGTCTGGACTGCCAGCGGGGGCGGCGGTGGGCAACAGTGAGCTCAACGTGGGGGGAGGCAGCGTGATGGTGAAGGGCTGGCCGACGGGCGTCACCTGACCGTCCGGATTGCGGACCGTGATGGTAACGGTGCGAGCGTCTTCGGGCACGTCGTACTCGTCCGCGGGAATGGTCGCGGTGAGCGCAGTGCCACTGCCGATAGATGGCAGTTCTCTGGTTCCGAAGAGAACCGTGGCTCCGCTCACGAAGTTGGTGCCGGTAAGGCTGATGAGGGTGTCGCCGGGAGTGCCTGCCTGGACGCTAGTTGGCGATACTGCGCTTAGGGTGGGGGTAGGTAGCGTGATGGTGAAGGGCTGCCCGTCGGGCGTTTCCTGACCGTCCGGATTGCGGACCGTGATGGTGACGGTACGGGCGTCTTCAGGGGCGTCGTACTCGTCGGCGGGAATGGTAGCGGTGAGCGTGGTGCCACTGCCGGACGATGGAAGTACTCTGGTTCCGAAGCGCACCGTGGCTCCGCTCACGAAGTTGGTACCGGTAAGCGTGATTGGGGTGTCACCGGGAGTGCCTACCACGACGCCATTCGGCGATACCGCGCTTAGCGTGGGGGGCGGAGGCAGCGTGATGGTGAAGGGCTGCCCGTCGGGCGTTTCCTGACCGTCCGGATTGCGGACCGTGATGGTGACGGTACGGGCGTCTTCAGGGGCGTCGTACTCGTCGGCGGGAATGGTAGCGGTGAGCGTGGTGCCACTGCCGGACGATGGCAGTTCTGTGGTTCCGAAGCGCACCGTGGCTCCGCTCACGAAGTTGGTACCGGTGAGTGTGATGAGGGTGTCGCCGGGAGTGCCTACCTGGATGCTATTCGGCGATACCGCGCTTAGGGTGGGCGCGGGCGGGGCTTCCTCGATGGTGAACTGAAGGCCGTTCGAGACGTCGTTGTTGGGATTGCGGACCGTGACGGTAACCGGGCCAGCAGTCTGCAATAGGGAATTGGGGATGGTGGCGGTGAGGCTGGTGGCACTCACAAAGGCGGTGGGAGCAAGGTCTGTGGAGCCGAAGACGACTACCGCCCCGTCGACAAACCCTGTACCGGTGACGGTGAGGGCAACATTACCGCTGTCCACGATGGCAGTGTTGGGGTTCAAGGCAGACAGGGCGGGAGCTTGCCCCCATAGTCCAGCCGCTGCCATGGTCAACAGGACCAGCAGCAGGATGCCACGCGACTGCCCGGATTGCGCGAAGCGGACCATCCCTTCCATGAATTCTTTACGTTTCACAATCTGCATCACCCTGATCTCCCGTCCCGAAACCGATCGCCAGTGTCTATACCACCGCTCCCCCGCGGAGGCGCACATCCATTACGACGACGCCCACCGTTGCACTAGGGCGCCCCAAAAGTGGGCGAACCGCCGGTGATGGTGATGGATGGGGGCGTGGTGCCGCCTCCGCCGCCCGGGGGTGGTGTGGGGGTGGAGCTTCCGCCGCTGGAACCTCCCAGTGCCACGGCTGCGCCCGCGCCCGCGCCTGCGATGAGAAGCAGAATGAGCAAGCCTTTGCCGGTGCCGCCTCCGCTGGATGCCGTGGGAGCCGCGTTGGTTTGGCTGATGCGTGCGGTGGCACGGCGATTGGCGAACGATGCCACTACACGAATCTCAAAATTTCCGACGATGTTATTCGGGCGCATGCCCTCCACGCGAGCGATGCCCCGTTCGTTGGTAACCACGGTAGCCTGGTTGCTGCCGTCCACGAAGTACGCGCTGGCGCCCATGGCTGGTGTGTTGAAGTTTACGGATGCGCCAAACACGGGCTTGCCCTCAGCGTCCACCACACGGACGGCAGGCGACCGCATCAGCAACTCGCGTATGTTGTTGATGGAGCCTTCGCCTTCCAGCACCTCGATGCGCAAGTCCTCGGCAGGGGCCGGTTCGGCTTGCTGCCCTAACTCCCGTGCCCATCCTGGAAAGGGCAGCAAGGCAGCCACCAGAATGATAGCCAGCAGGGCATCCGCGCGGCTCCACGGGGGGGTGATGGCGCGTTCCGGCCATTGTAATCCTGAACCCATCGGGTGATCCTCCTCAGCAAGCGCTCGCCCGATTATAACGTAGGGCTTCGGAAGCTAACCCAAACGGATCCGATCGTTTACAATTGCAAAGCCGGGGCGATTCCCTTGCAATGAAGCAGAGATAACCATTACAGTTGAGGCGAGAGCCCCCGAACATTTCCCTGGGTTTAGGTTGATGGCCTCCAGTCCCGCAGAACTCCCGATTGCCACGTGGGCACCGTCCACAAGTCCTCTCCGGATTGAGTATGCCAAGCCGGTGATGGAGGAGATCCGCGCCCGTTCCGTGGAGGGCTACTATCGTCTCCCACGCGGTGGCGTGGAGGTGGCCGGACTGCTGATGGGTATGCAGCGAGGCGACACCATTCGGGTTGTCAGCCAGCAGCCCTTTGAGGTGGAGTACGCATTTGGACCGGCGTTTTTGCTTTCGCCGCGCGACCACGCCTTTCTGCGGCAGACGCTGGATGAAGTGCGTGAGACGCTTAGCGCACAGGGGCAGAAGATCCTGGGCCTGTACATCTCACACTCGCGCGGCGAGCTGAGCCTGAATGAATCGGACCTATCTCTCTATCAGGAGATGTTCCCCCATTCCTGGCAGGTGGTGCTGGTGCTGAAGCCCAGCCGATCGCCAGAGACGCCCGCGGCATTTTTTGTGCGCGAGCCGGATGGACAGGTGCGGGCCAATCGAAGCCATCTTGAATTTGAGCTTGCGCCGGAAATGGGCGAGCGTCGTTCGCGAGGGGGGCGTGCGCCCCGACCGGAGGATGCGTCGTTACGCGCTCTGGCGGAGGCGGCCACCCGCGGCGAGAGAGCGGAGCCCATTCCGGCGGTGCGCGCACTGGATGCGGGCAGGCCACCCTCCCGCCAAATGAGCCCGCCCCCGCTTCCGGAAGATGCGGACTCCAGCGACGTGAGCGCCGCGTCCGAGCCTGCAGAGCGCTCAGGGGAAGATCCGCGTTCGCCGCTCGTGCGGGCGATGGCGATGTCGGGTGCGCAGACGCCCGATGCGAACGTGCCAGACTCCCAGTTACCAGACGCCCAGTTTTCACACAGTGGAATGGCTGCCAGCGATACGGCTGGTGCCGCGGCGGAGGCTGTGTCCCCGGTTGCATGGGAAGATGAACAGCCAAAGTCCGCACGGGCGAGTTCACCCCT
>CAZUAX010000227.1:0-1441 GCA_964618435.1 uncultured Solibacteraceae bacterium | reverse complement strand
CACGAATCCAGGATCGGCCACTCCCTCGCAGAGCCCGCAGGCAAGCAGTACGGAGGAACGGATAGCTGTGCCAGCTGCGGATGAACCGCTGCTTCCCGCTCCAGTGTCGCCTTCGCTCACGGTACCTCCTGGTCCAACCGCTACCGCGGGTGCAGTTCGTCCTGAGACAGCGGCTCCAAGTCGGCCGGTTACGCGCACCAGCGATAGCGCCACCGAGACGGCGCCTCCCCTAGCGGGAACGCCGCGGAGCACGCAGGCCGCTACTTTACCGGAGCCAACGCAGGCACCGCGCGTGCCCCCTGCGGTGACGCCATCCGCGGCTAAACCCGCATCCACCGTTCCGCCATCCGCGGCGACGCCCCCACTGCCCACACCCTCAGTTGGCAGGCCGGCTGCTGTCATGCCTACTCCCGCGCCTGTGGCGGCAAAGCCAGTGGCTCCCACGCGTCCGCAGGCGGGCCGGATGATCTGGACCGGCCAGCTAAGGAAGAACCAGGTACTCCAAGTGAACGGCGCCGATGCCAACCAGGGCGCCATCAATGGTGCGCTGCCCGGCACGCCGGTGCGCCTGAGTGTGCTGCCGGGCGAACTCACCTCACAGGGCTTGGTGGTGTATACCTCCAATCCCCGTTATCGCGATGCCGCGAATTCCACGGAAGAACCGGGACCCACCAATGGGTGGAATCGCACCCGCTATCGCTACGACCCTGTCCGTGCCAACTCCGTGATTGTTACCGCAATTCCAAATCAGACCAACCGCTGGCAAGCGTTAACCGTCAGAAACGACGACAAGACTGTAAACGTCATCGTGATTGATTGGCTTGCGGATAGCGGAAATTGACCAGATTTTCGCGGTTTTGCCGCCATCTTTCGTTAGAATTGGGTTTTTGGCCCTGTCGCTCATTGTGGATACAGATGCCCATCCAAGCAGTTCCCGCCTGAAGGCCCTGCTACAAGACAACGTCTCGCAGCATCTCTCCGAAGACGCGCTGAAACGTTTCTGGGAGCAGGTCTATGGAGTGGTGCGCCATTATCTGGCAGACCATCCTCTCCTGGGCGAACTCACCCAGCGTGTACTGCTGCTGCTGGCTGCGCTGTTTGTGGTGTCCACCCTGGCGGGCGTGTTGGCGTCGAATTACTGGAGCCAGCGGGAGCAGATTGCGCGTGAGGAGTTTGAGCGTGCCCGGGCTCTGAATGCCCAAGGGCAACACTCCCGTGCACTGCGGTATCTGCGCTCGGCGGCACATCTGGAACATAAGAATCAGGAATACCAGATGGCACTGGCCTCCACGCTTATCCAACTGCGGCGCTTTGACGAAGCCTCCCTGCAACTTCACGATCTCTTGCGCAACGACCCGACCAATGCCGAGGCCAACCTGCGTCTGGCACGAATTGCCGCAGGTGAGAGCGAGGAAGCCTTGGATGTGACAGTGCAATACTT
>CAZUAX010000226.1:0-5673 GCA_964618435.1 uncultured Solibacteraceae bacterium | reverse complement strand
CCTTCCCTGCCATTACCATAAGGTGTGCGTGTAATCTCAGGGGAATTCAAAGGACGTCGATTGAAGAGCGTGCCAGGGATGGCCACGCGCCCGACGCCTGACCGGCTGCGAGAGTCTCTGTTCAGCATCCTGCAGCCGGAACTCGATGGCTGCCGGTTTGCTGACCTCTTTGCGGGAACGGGCGCCGTGGGGCTGGAAGCGCTTAGCCGCGGGGCGGAAGCCGTATGGTTTGTGGAAATTGCGGCACGGGCACAGGAAGTGCTGCGCGAGAATATCAGGATACTGGGTGCGGCCAATGCCACGGTGATCGGCCAGCCGGTGAAGCGAGCCCTTCGCAATCTGCGGGCGGATATCGTTTTCCTGGATCCGCCGTACGAAGACGCAACCCTTTACAAGGACACCATGGAGGCGCTGAAGGATAGCGAAGCGCGCCTGATTCTGGTGCAACATCAGCCGAAGCAGGCGCTTGCGGAACGTTATGGAGCGTTCGAACGCAAGCGCCGTCTGCAGCAGGGAGACAACGTGGTGAGCTTCTATCGGCGGGTGGAAAGTGCAGAGGACCTAGATGCCCAGGCTATGCAAGCGGAGCCTCAGGCTATCCAAGCGTCTTGATGTCGGCAAGAACCTTTTCGGCGTGTCCGTCGGCCTTCACCTTTCGGTAAATTTTCAGAATTTTTCCATCCTCGCCAATCACGAAGGTGGAGCGCTCAATGCCCATGCTTTTCTTGCCGTACATGTTTTTTTCTACCCAGACGCCATAGGCCATCGCGGTGGATTTCTCGATATCGGCCAGCAAGGGGAAGGTGAGGTCGAACTTACTCTTGAACTTAGCTTGCGCCGTGGGAGTGTCCGGGGAGATACCCACCACTTCCACTCCCAAATCCTTGAATGCCGCAACGGTATCGCGGAACTGGCAGCTTTCAGTAGTGCAGCCTGGGGTGTCGGCCTTCGGGTAGAAGTAGATGACTACCTTCTTGCCCTTCAGTGCCGACAATTTGAATGTGCTGCCGTCGTCGGTTTCCAGCTTAATTTCAGGGGCTTTTTTGCCCTCTGCGAGTACGGGTGAATCTGCGTTGGTTGCCATAGGATATTGGATCAATCCACCGAGATTTTGGCTCCCTTTTTTGTGGTGTCTTCCTGACTGAGGGCTTCGATGCGCTCGTCCAGCAGATTGCGCAACCCCTTCAGGAACTCCACCCGGGCGGCGCGGAAATGCTCGCGGGTTTTCTCAGAACCCATGCGCAGAGCGGCGCTTACCTGAGGGCCTGCCCCCATGCAGAAGCATTCCTCCTCCTGCCGTGGCGAATCCTCCCCATCCACTTTTGCTTTTCCTTTGCGTCCTGCCATGGCTAGACCTCCTTCATTTCTACGGTAAGCACAGATTCTTCCAGCCGGGCCTTTGAGGGCTGCAGCGTGGCCATCGTGGCGGGGAGGCCGATATGGCGGCGCAGGGTGCCGATTTCCACCACCAGTTCCTCACCCTTCTTGAATAATCCCACTTCGCCCTTGGCCGCGAAAGGCAGCTTCACGCGCACCTGGTAGACGCCATTCTCTTTGTGGAAACTATAGGGGCGGTCCACACGGGTCGCCACCGCGGGGTCTTCGCCATCGGGGTAGAGCAGATCCGCAAGTTGTTGTAGCCGTTCGCGGCCGACAACCTCATGAGCGAAAAACGGTACGGTGCGCAGCTTGATGGGGTCGAAGTAACGGCGAATTTCCTCCATCGTTTCCGCCTGGCTGCGTAGCCATCCGGCAAAGTATTCATCGCCAATGGTGGACGGCAGCACCCGGTTCACGATGATGTTGTCCACGGTGAGCCCGTGCAGCAGAAAGTATACGAACGCGCGCTGGGTTTCCCGCAACACCATCTTTTCGGGGTTGGTGACCAGCCGCACGCTGGTCATTTCGGCGTCTTCGAGTACGTCCTCGATGCCATCCAGCTTGTCGAACAGGTCTTTGACATTGGCGAAGTAGCTGTCGGCGGGGAGTTCCACCGGGGACATGCGGTTGGCTACCGGGCGAACAGCTCGGAGGATGTTCCGCTGCATCGGAAAGATGTGCTTCATGTACCATTCGAGGGTGGTGGGCATGCTGACGAAGCGCAGGCTCTCGGCGGTGGGAGCGCAATCCAGCACAATTACGTCGTAACGGTTTTCGCGCCGGAACTGGTTTACGTACATCAGCGCGCTAAGTTCCTCCATGCCCGGGAAGATGGCCATTTCTTCGGCCTCCACGTTGCCAATGCCGCTGGTGCGCAGGATGCCGATGACATAGGCCGAAATCTCGCGCCAGTGGCGCTTGATCTCCTTCTGGATGTTCACTTCCAGGACTTCCAACCCATCCGTAATACGAAGTGGGTCTGAGGTGTCGGCGTGGAAAAGCCCTGTCTTGATGTCGAAGGAGTCGCCAAGGGAGTGGGCCGGATCTACGCTCATGATGAGCGTGCGATAGCCAAGCTGAGCAAGTTTCAGGCCGGTGGCCGCGGCAACACTTGTTTTGCCGACGCCACCCTTGCCGCTATAGAGAAGAATGCGCATGTCTGCTTATGGGATGCGCGGAACCCAAGGGAGGCGGGAAAGTTCAGCGCCATTCGAGCGCCGGAATTGACTTACTCAGCGGGCGCTGGACCTTGCGCTTCCGTCACCATCTTCTGGAACTTCGCGCGCTGATCCTCCGTGAGGATCTCCATGATCTTTTCCTGCCCGGAAGCTTTCACTTCGTCCAGTTGATCCTGTAGGGCGTGGTAATACTGGAAATAATCGTCCAGCACCTTGCGCAGACGCTCGCGCTGGCTGTCGTTAAGACTAAGCTCTTGCGATAAGTTGCTGAGGGTAAGGTTGCGGTTGATCTCCTGAGGGCTGGCAGCGGGGGTGTATGCGCTCTGATCCGTTGTGAGCGTAATGCCGATGGCCCCAACCAACGCGCCACACAGGAAAATGAGCGCGAAGGTAAGCAGCACCCGAGGGTTGCTCCACGAATAATGCCGGTTTCTCACTATTCTTCACCCTGATAGCTTGCCAGCGTCGCAAGCATGTTCTGGCGGTCCCTCTGGGGATCCAGGCCAAGGTTCTCCGGATGCTCTACCCGAATGAGGGTTCGTTCCGTATGCTGCGACAGCATTGCCTGTTCGGACGAGCGCGCGAACAGGAAGCCTGCCAGCATGGCCATCAGGACCAAAGAAGCAAACGTCAACTGCTTCGCCAGCGCGGGGGAAACGAAGAGGTCCCAAATGCTGGCAGGTTTGTCTGCCTCAATGCGTGCCATCACGCGGGCGGTGAAGCTTCCGTCAAGCATCACCCGCTCCGGGCAGCGCAACTCACGAAGCAGTTCTGCGTGTTCACACATTCTTTCAATATCTCGCCGGGACATTCCTCGCTCCATTGCCTCACGTACCAACTGTTCATGGCCCGCGGCTGTTGCGCCGGTAAGCGGATCGAACTCATCCTTCCGGAGACCCATAACCTCATCCCTCAAGCAACTGCAAATCATCAACATCCGGTGCGGATCTGGTGTCCGCTTAAACTGGGGACTATTCCCCTTTTACAAACGAGGGAACAACGCCCCAACGCTCCGCCACCTTGACGAGCTTCTGGCGGGCGCGGAACAACTTAACCTTGATTGTATTCTCATTGATTCCAGTCATTTGTGCCAGTTCCTCCACGGAATGGCCTTCCACTTCCTTCATCAACAACAGCGAGCGCTCTTCCGCGGACAGCTTGGCAAGCAACTTGCTGATGTAGTCGCGCCGCGCCAAGGTGGTGTCCACCGGTGTCACCATGTCGCGGGCGGCTTCCGAGTTCTCCATCCGCAGGGCTTCGTCCTCAGAAAAATCGCTCTCGTAAACGAGTTTGCGCACTTTCTTCTTGCGAAGATAGTCATAGCACTCGTTCACCGTGATCTTGTAGACCCAGGTAAGCAAGGAACTGCGGAAGTCGAAGCTCTTCAACGAGAAGTAGACCTTCGAGAATACCTGCTGGGCGATATCTTCGGCGTCGTTGTGATTGCGCAGAATGCCGTAGATGATGGAAAACACCTTGGACTGGTAGCGTTCCACAATCTGGCGGAAAGCCATGTCGTCACCGGCTTGCGCCCGGCGAACCAGGGCCGCTTCTTCGCTTGACTGATAGTCCACACGCGCCTTCGTCTTCGTGGCCGCACCAGATGCGGCGGCGCTGAAGCCTACAGCGTCTTGCGCGGGAACGGAGATTGCGCTGGTGAAAGTGCTCATGCCCCTGTGACGTTTACCCCGGTTTGCGGGTTTCACTCCGCAGAAGGGGGTTTTTCTGGAACTAAGGAGCGAAAGCAGGCGAAAGTGCCAATCTCTGTCGAAATCCGTCGCGTCTTCTGTAGGCAAACAGCGGGCTGAGGGCCTCGCCGCCGTCGCTGATGTAAGGCCGAAAACCCGAGTCTGGTTACCCTGCGAGGATATCAAAGTAAGCGGGCATCCATCATGAAAGCGCTATTCTGCAAAACCCAAAACGCGGCGTGAAACCTGAACCTTGCCTCTCGCGTATACCACTCATCGCGACTTACGCGCCTCACCGGAGTCCGGCGGCGCATTCGATCTGGCTTGACCCCTTGGCAAGAGGGGCCTAAACTTGAGATAGCTCAAAATCTATACGCATCTGCGGCTTCCTATGAGACTTCGACGACTCACCGCTCCTGTTTTCCTGCTTGCTTTTGTGCTGAGCGGCGTTCTCGCCATTGCTCAGCAAGTGCAGCAAGCCCCTTCCCAAACCCGTGAAACTGTGGCGAAACCGCTAAGTGATCGCGAAAAACGTCGCCGGCTGGAACGGCTCCGCAAGGAGTTGGAGACGCCCTATAAGCGTTGGCTGGACGAGGACGTTCGCTACGTCATCACCGACGAGGAGCGTGTTGCGTTCAAGCGTTTGGCTACCGACGAAGAGCGTGAACAGTTCGTAGAACAGTTCTGGCGCCGTCGTGATCCTACGCCCGACACGATGGAAAACGAGTATAAGGAAGAGCATTACCGCCGGATTGCCTACGCAAACGAACGGTTTGCTTCGGGAATCCCTGGCTGGAAAAGCGACCGCGGCCGAATTTACATCACCTTTGGTCCGCCTGATGAAATCGAAGATCATCCCTCAGGCGGCACCTACGTACGTCCGTGGGAAGAGGGTGGCGGTACTACTTCTACATACCCCTTTCAGAAGTGGCGCTATCGCTATATTGACGGCATCGGCTCCGACATCATGATCGAGTTTGTGGACACCACCATGACGGGTGAATTCCGCATGACGATGGATCCATCAGAGAAAGACGCCCTGCTGTTCGTGCCTGGAGCAGGCTTGACGATGATGGAACAGATGGGCATGGCGAGCAAGAATGACCGCTTCAGCCGCACCGACGGGACGCGTCTCGGAACCGGCAACCAGCCTTTGCCCCAGCGGATGAACCAGTTTGAGCGATTGCAGCAGTTTGCAATGTTGCACAAGCCGCCCCAGATCAAGTTTAAGGACCTGGAAGCGACGGTAGATTCGCGTATCACGTACAATACTTTGCCGATGGTGGTGCGTGCGGATTACCTGCGCGTCACCAGCAGTAGCGTGATGACGAATGTCAGCATCCAGTTCCTGAACTCCGACCTTCAGTTCAAAGCGGGCGACGGAATTCAGAAGGCTGTCATCAATATCTATGGCCGCATCACCTCCA
>CAZUAX010000225.1:1571-5682 GCA_964618435.1 uncultured Solibacteraceae bacterium | reverse complement strand
GTTTTCACCACCGCAGACTACCCCTTTGAGGCGGAGCAGGCAGCGCTAGCCCTGGATGGGCGACCTGCCCTAGGCAATGAAAAGGCCCCCGTCACCGTGGCGGTGTTCAGCGACTTCCAGTGTGGATATTGCAGAGAAGAGGGAAAGCTACTGCGGGCAAATCTCCTCAGCGCGTATCCAGATTCCGTCCGCTTGGTGTTCGTGGATTTCCCCCTGGTGCAAATTCACAACTGGGCCAAGCCAGCCGCCATCGCCGGGCACTGCCTAGCTAGCAGCAGCAACGACGCGTTCTGGAAGTTCCATGACTGGGTGTTTGAGATGCAGCCCCAACTCACCGCGGAGAACTTCGATGCCCGCGTGCAGTCCTGGGCGGCATCCGCCGGTTTTGACGCCTTGCGTCTTCAGCAGTGCCGCCAGTCGCCGGAAGCCGATGCCGCGGTCACCGCCAGTTTTGAGAAAGCCCTGGCCCTAGGCTTGAACTCTACCCCAACTCTGTTTGTGAATGGGCGACAGGTAACCGGCAAACTCGACTGGGCCGCCATCAAACAGATTGTAGATGCCGAATTAGACTTTCAGTTGAAGCACGCCAGCAAGCAGCAGGCATCCAAAGAGGCATGCTGCAGCGTTACCCTGCCTGGGTTATTCGCCCAATGAACCCACAACGGGGCCTGCCAGCCCTTCCCCGGCGCAGCTTCTTACGTCTGGCCCGCTATGTCTGCCTGTGTATTTTTTTGGCAGCCACCGGTTGGACCGCGGACGCGGAGCGCAGTGATTCCGCCATCCGCGTGGACAGCCCCGATTTCCGCGAGGAGCATATCCGCAGCGACGTGGAGACACTGGCTAGCGAGGCCTTTGGCGGACGGGCATTGGGCAGCGACGGTGCCGAAAAGACAGCCAGATTCATCGAAGTACGCTTCCGCCATCTGGGGCTTGAACCGGCACCAGGCGTGGGCTACCAGCAGCAGTTTCCCGTGCGGCTACAGTTGAAGCTCAGTGATGGCCGGCAAAATGAAGTCTCCCTTGGTGGTCCGGCATCCCGCGCCCAGTGGGAATTGCACAGAGATTTTCTTCCGCTTCCCTTCAGCGGGAATGGCCGCATAAAGGACGCTGCCATGGTCTTCGCGGGCTATGCAATCTATGCCCCGGAACTGGGCTACGACGATTTCGCCGGAATTGATGTGCGCGGCAAAGTGGTGATTGCCTTCCGCCGGGAACCCCAGGAAGGGAACGCTCGCAGCCAATTTGACGGCCTGGAATTCACTCGTCATGCCTCCTTCGCGGCTAAGGCTCGCGCCGTCGCTGAGAGAGGTGGCAAAGCACTGTTGATCGTCAGCAACAGGCTTCCGGCTGACGAAGATGCGGAACTGCCCGCGTTTGGAGCCTCTGCCGGGCCGGGAATAACGCCGATTCCTGTGCTGATGGTGCGAGCGGCTTCCGTCGCCCCATTCTTCACAGAGCAGGGTCTTTCGCTAAATGCGTTGCAACGCGGAATCGAGCAAACCGGCAAGCCCGCGTCGGTAGCTTTCTCTAACCTCTATCGCATCGCACTTTCCGTGAAGATCGAGGGCGTCAATGCCAAAGGAGCGAACGTCCTGGCGTGGCTACCCGGAGACCCCTCGAATGGGGAGTATGTAATCGTCGGCGCCCACTTCGACCATGTGGGCCGGGGCGAGCGCTTTTCCATGGATGGGAATGGCAAGGGAAAACTGCACCCGGGCGCGGATGACAACGCCTCAGGCGTAGCCGCCCTGCTTGAACTGGCAAGAGTCGCCAAGCTCCGTCAGCAGACGGAGGGGGCTCGCGGCAGATCTGTACTATTTGTGGCATTCGGCGGGGAAGAACACGGTCTGTTTGGCTCCTCTTTCTATCTCCATCAGCAACCTTTGCCGGGCCGCAAACTGGTAGGCATGTTGAATTTCGACATGGTGGGACGCCTGCGTGAGGACGAGATATTTACCGCTGGACTCGATAGCGTACCAGAACTTAGACAAATTGCTAGAGACACTGCTGCCCTCGACCGCCTGGACCTGAAGTCCCTTTCCGAGTATCCGTACAACATGAGCGACCACGGGACCTTCCTTGATGCAGGAATTCCGGCAGTTCTGCTCTTCACCGGGTTGCACATGGAGTACCACACGCCCAGAGATACAGCAGACCGCATCAATGCTCAAGGGACACTGCGGGTGCTGGGCATGGCGAACACGCTGCTTGGCGCCATGCAGGACCCTGCAAGTCCGCTGCGCTTTCAAGGGGGAGCAAACCCAGCTTTCGAGCGGCCCTTCCGCGAAGCTACCACCGCGGCAAATCCCTTCGACTTTGAATAGTCAGCCTCAATTTTCTCCTTATTTTTGCCCCACCTTCGGGGGAGGTTAGTACTGGTGTACCTGGATTGGCATTGCTTTGCTTGAAACTGGCTTGTAAACGCCCTATGCTTGGGGTAGCCCGCAAAATCAATCAGGTCTCGGACGTCGGAAACAACAGGAATTCGATGGTCCCCCGGCGCTAATACGAGCCGAGTTTACGAGCCAGTGAGTGTAAGAGTGAGCGTGCTGTGCGCGGTCGCCCAGGGCGATTGCACTGATGTCTTGGCCTCGTTTTTGCTTGATTACGCCGATACGAATGGTAGCCATGCAATCCGTCAAACGCCAGACGCCGGTTAAGCTCGAACTGCCGCCCCTCATACTTCATCCATTAGCGGAGGAAAGTTCCCCGGAAAACATGCTCGAGGGTTCGCGGGCAAACCTGATGCTCCATGGCTTACTTCCCTGTGAGGAGCAGTCCGAGGACGAGTTAGTTGAGAAGGTGGCCCGAAGCCGATACCTGGAACTGCGGATGCTGTTTTTCGTGGGCAAAGACCTGGAGCGCTGGCTGCAACAGTGCGTTGACCTGGTAGAGCGCAATCCAAGCCTATCCGAAAACGGCTACACCATCCACAGTTTCGCCAGCTATCTCATCGAAAGCACGCCTTCGAACGTGCGTAGCAAGCTGCTCTCCTGGGGCGTGGTGGATTACAGGAATATCTTTGTCCGCGCTTTGGGCTTGCGTTCGATCTACCGCGAAATGCCAGAGTTCCAGACCGTGGCCATAAGTTTCCTGCTGGACTACCATCGCTTCACTGACTACCTTTACGCCTGCCGCCAGCAACTAAGCCCTTTCGTACAGATTCCCGCCAAGACCTTCGCCTTTGAAATCTACGCCTCCGCCGAGTACAGCCAGATGCTTGAGCGCCAATGGAAGCAAGCGGAAACTTAATTCATTCCGGATTGCACTTTGGACGACCACTCTGAACATTCGTCAAGAATTCTGCAGGGAATCTTAACCCATGATTTTTCGATTCTGCAGATAACATCCGATAAATATACTAAAAAGTAGCTGATCACCAGCCTCCGCGCAGGGGATACCATCTCGGTAATGGACTCGATTACAAGTGGCTTTCAGCAGTCACTAATGATAATTGTCCTAACCCTACGAACAAGTAGATCTATTGCTCCGATTGCTTCCCTGCTAATAATTCATGAATCACATAATACAATATCATTAAATCCTACTCACAGAGTGTCTTTCCTGTTGCCTTCTTGCGTGCGCCGATATAGATTCGATCAGGCGGATTTCCATCCGCAAAAAACTTCAGGTGTTATCGGAGTTCCCTATGCGCAACTCGTTATTTCTCGCAACCCTTACCCTCCTGCTGTTATTTGGAACTGTGCTTCACGCACAGGAATCCCGCGGCAGTATTACCGGACGTATCAGTGATGCCCAGGGCGCAATGATCGCCGGCGCGCGCGTCACGATCGTCAATACCCGCACCAACGAAACCCGTGTGACCGAGTCGAACGCAACTGGCTACTACGAAGTTGCGTTCCTGGAACCGAGCAACTATACGATTACCGCCGAATTGGCAGGTTTCAAGAAAGCCATTCGCACCGGCATCACGGTGAACGTCGCTGCGCGCTTAGACATCGGCATCACGATGGAAATTGGAGAGCTTGCCGAAACCATCACCGTCACCGAAGAAACGCCACTGCTCGACACCACCAGTGCGTCAGGCGGACGCGTGCTCGATCAGCAGCAACTCATTAATCTTCCCTTCAGCGATCTGAATCCCTTCGCG
>CAZUAX010000225.1:0-1471 GCA_964618435.1 uncultured Solibacteraceae bacterium | reverse complement strand
CCGGTACTGATTCCGAAAGTGCTTAATCTGAAGGACAAGGTCTTTTGGACCTTCACCTACAACGGCATCCGACAGTCAAAGGCGGAGACCACGGATTCTGTGAATCGGACGGTCCCTTTGGAGGCATGGAACCAGGGTGACTTTTCGCAGATGTTGAATGCCCCCAACGGCGCCAACCTCTACACCATCCACGACCCCCGCAGTGCCACGTTCCAGAACGGCCGCGTGGTGCGCACTCCCTTCGCCAACAACCGAGGGATTCCCACGCTGAACCCGATGGCGGCCACTTACGCCAAAGTATTCCCCAATCCGAATAATGTGCCAGGCCTGGTGAGTCCTGAGTTCCTCAACAACTACCTGGCCTCGGCCATGCCTAAGGACGAAGAGTTCTACGCGATGCAAAGCCGGTATGACTGGGTAGTCTCGCAGAACCACCGGTTGAACTTCCGCTGGCAATACAACAACCGTCTAGCCGACGAGTACGACTGGACCTATGAGACCCAGCGCGGGTTGCACTCGAATGGCCTTACCCGCATCAACAAAGGCTTCGGCGTGAACTACCTGTGGACCGTGAACGCCAACAATATCCTGGACACTTCGGTAAGTGTCTCCCGGTTTGAAGAAGGGTCGCAGCGCTCGGTACCGCTGCAGTTTGGCCCCAGTGATGTCGGCCTTCCCGATTATCTCGAAGCGCGAGCGGGCGACAACAGGGTGCTACCCCGCCTGGATTTCAATAACCTCACGGACGTGAGTGATACCTACCCGGTAATTGGCGGCATTGGCACCACGGGCGAACTGCGTCTGACGATGACCACCATCCAGGGGAACCACACGCTGAAGTACGGCATGCAGCAGAGGCTGAACTGGTGGACAGGCCGCGGCCCGGGCTATAGTTCCGGACGCTTCACCTTCCGCAACAACTGGACGCGGCGCGCGGACAACGACAATGTTTCCGCCCAGCACGCGCACGAATATGCCGCTTTCTTGATGGGTCTCCCCAACGCCATCGACATCGACACCAACGATTCGGTGTTCATCAGCACCCCGCGCACTGCCTTGTTTATCCAGGATGACTTCCGCTTGACGGACCGTCTGCGCTTGAGCCTCGGCATCCGGATGGAACGGGAAGGAGGCATGAGCGAGCGCTTCAACCGAGGCCTCGCGGGCGACTTCATCGGCGACCTGCAGCAACCCTTCACCGCGCTGGCGAAGACTGCCTACGCCGCAAATCCGATCCCGCAGTTGGCCCCTGCTGACTTCAACCCGGTGGGTGGAACGGCCTACCTTGGCACTGGCCAGTACGACACCTTCACTAAGGGCAGCTACGTATTCCTGCCCAAGCTGGGCATTGTGTGGAGTGCCAACAACAAGACCGTGCTCCGTGCAGGCTATGGCATGTATTCGGACACCCTGAATAGTAACAATACCCGTCCCGATACGTTTGGCTTCAATCAGGCAACCGCAACGCCAA
>CAZUAX010000224.1:0-5682 GCA_964618435.1 uncultured Solibacteraceae bacterium | reverse complement strand
CTGGTGATTGATCCGTACTTTACGGGTACCAAGCTGCAGTGGCTTCTGGACCATGTGCCCAACGCCCGTGTGCGTGGCGAAGCAGGCGAACTGCTTTTCGGCAATATCGATACGTGGCTTATCTGGAAATTGACCAACGGACGTGTCCATGCCACTGACCTCACCAATGCATCCCGGACGCTGTTGATGAACCTCGCTACGGGCGAGTGGGACGATGACCTCCTGCGTGTCTTTGGAGTACCGCGAGCCATGCTGCCGCGAATTGCCCGGTCCTCTGAGGTGGTAGGTGTCACGGACGGGGATATTCTGGGTGCGGAGGTACCCATTGCAGGTGTTGCTGGCGATCAACAAGCCGCCACCGCGGGCCAGGCCTGTTTCTCACCCGGCATGATTAAGAACACCTATGGAACAGGATGCTTCTGCCTGTTGCATACCGGCGAGCAACTCGTCCACTCAAAGAACCGGCTAATCACTACCCGCGCGGCTTCTACGAACGAGCGGGAGCAGTATGCGCTGGAGGGCAGTGTGTTTGTAGCCGGCGCAGCTATCCAATGGCTTCGTGACAGCTTAGGCATTCTGCCGGCAGCGCCAGCCTCGCAGCAAATGGCCGAAAGCGTAGCCGATAGCGCGGGTGTCTACTTTGTCCCGGCCTTTGTGGGTTTGGGCGCCCCTCATTGGGATTCCGATGCTCGTGGCGTGATCAGCGGGCTAACGCGCGGCGCTACGGCGGCCCACATTGTACGCGCCGCGCTGGAGGGTATCGCCTATCAGAGCCGGGAATTAGTGGATGCGCAAAGTGCCGATGCGGGGACACCTGTCACGGAGATGCGCGTCGACGGAGGGGCAGCCAGCAATGATTTCCTGATGCAATTCCAGGCCGATATTCTCGATTGCCGCATCGTCCGTCCCGCAGATACAGAAACCACCGCGCTAGGCGCTGCGTTCCTGGCAGGCTTGGCCGTGGGTTATTGGAACTCTACCGAGGAGATCGCCAGTTTTTGGCGCGTCGACCGTGTGTTCGAACCCCTCATCACCGCTTCCGAGCGGGCGAGCCTGTATGACGGGTGGCGTGATGCCGTGGCCCGTGCGCGCTCCAGCCGGTGAGCGCCGGCCCCGGCTGGGCCGCTAAACTAAGCAAAGGTCAATTTCATGAGCAACGCCATCGAACGCATCACTCCCGCGGGACTTCCCGCGCCCAAAGCGCCCTATTCCTACGCAACCCGTGCCGGCGGGTTTATTTATGTATCAGGGCAGGCCCCCATTAATCTCGATACGAATGAGTTTGAACTTGGAAGCATCGAAGACGAGACGCGTCTTGTCTTCCGCAATGTGCAGCGCATTCTACTGGCGTGCGGAGCAACCTTGCAGGATGTCGTGAAGTGCAACGTATACCTGCGCGAAGCGGAGCGCGACTTTGCCGCGATGAACGCGGTGTACGTGGAGTTCTTCGGAGATGTCCGCCCGGCCCGCACCACTGTGGGTACTTCATTCGGCGCACCTGGTATGAAGATTGAGGTGGATGTGGTGGCCTATAGGCCGGAGTGATGTTCTAGCTCGCGAAGGACGGACGCAACAGCATCTTCCACTGGCGCGCCTCCGCTTACGCGAAGGTGAGCAAGTTCGGCAGTGGGCTGCACAAACTCGCGATACATCGGCAGAACAGTCGTCTGATATTGACGTAGGACGCACTCCGGCGTGCGCCCCCTCTCGCGGATATCCCGGTCCATGCGTCGCTTCAGGCATTCGTCTTCGTCGAGGTCCACGAACACGCTGAGTGCCAGCAACTCGCGAACGCGCGGAAGGTGCAGAGCCAGAATGCCTTCCAGTACCAGGTAGCCACCCGGTTTCAGGCGATGGATTTCCCGGCTGCGCGTATGGGTGCTGAAGTTGTAACCGGGCACCTCCACTTCCTCGCCCTGCAGGAGAGCCTGTAAATGCTCAAGCAGCAGCGGCCAGTCAATGGATTGGGGGTGGTCAAAGTTCTGACTGCCGCGCTCCTCAACAGGCAGATGGGAGAGGTCGCGGTAGTAGGCATCCACGCTCAACACGGGGGCTTCCAGGGTGGCAGCAACCCTGCTCGCCAGATAGCTCTTGCCGGAACCGGACGCTCCGGCAATACCGATGATCTGTAGCGTCGCAGGGTTGGGTTTGGTCGCCTGGTAAGTTGGCTCTGGATGGTTGGTCACCATGGGTTGTCACGCAGGATAGCATGGGCAGCAAGGACCATGAATCCACTGGGGCAGGTACGCATCTGCTGCGATTCTTGAATGCTCGTCGCGCGAATGAATGTTCCGTTTTCAACGGCCCGCGGGCTGGGTATACCGGTCAGACCCTAACCTTTGCCACCAGCAGTCGAACGGGTCCCAACAACCCTGAGCGTTGAGGCGGCCGCTCTGAGGGGCCGTATAGCACGTCGGTCACTCCATAGCCGGGGCCCGGGATCTTGCTTGGGGCGGGAGGCATGGCCTTCACTGCATTGCTCCACAGGTTCGCCACTCGCACTTCAATTTGGTTCATCCCCGGCACCAGGAAGCGACTGAGGTCAATGCGCCAGGGTTGCAGAATCACGTAGCCAGCGTGCTTTCCCCCTACTCGAATCTCAGCACTTGCCTCAACATCGCCCAGGTCCAGTACATACCGGAAACCTTCGCCCTGGCCTGGTGACGGAATGCGGACGCTGGTGCGATAGGAACCCACGCCCGCATAGCCATTCCAGCCGGGCAGAGTTTCCCAATCCACCGGGCCATTGGGCAGGGGGATCACGGTATCCTGCCCGTCACGGTGGATTTCCCAATCATTCAGTACGACGGTTTCCGTTTGCTCAAAAAAGGCGAGCGGCGCAGATGCCATGGGGCTGGTAGAGGGACGGTCTGCCAGCACGAGCAGGCAACTCTCCCATGGGCCTAGCTGTAGCTGAAGCTGCGTGCGTCCATCCTCGGTTGTCACAAAGGGGAGGGAAGTGGCCTCCCCGATGGAGGCATCCCAGCGTTCCACACCTTTTGCAGGCTGGCGCAAGATCACTGTGGATGTCACGTTTTTCGCGCTTCCATTCGAGACGAAATAAAGATGGCCACGCTCATCCTTGCGATGGATGAAGCCCAGGTCTGCTCCAGCTGTGTCTCTTTCGAAGTCCGGCATCGGCCTGAAGTTTAGCCACATGCGCATGGCGTAGGCATCGGACACTACAACCAGCTTGCCCGTCTTCCACAGTGCATCAAAGGCCGCCTGCCATTCCGCCCGGCCCTCATTTTGCTGCGTGTAGCCCACGCCTGCTTCGGGCGGATTTCCCAATGCCAGCACGTGCAGCCCGGCGTTTACCAGGGCTAGAAGTTTGCGCAAGGTAGCCGCGGGCACGAAGCGGGTTCCTGGCAGCACCAATGCGCGAATTCCCTTCAGGTCCTCCGGCTTGGGTTCCGCGGGCAGACGTGACTCCAGCGCATGGTCGTTAATGTAGTCGAACCCATAGCCGCCCAGCCGCAGACTCTCGGCCACGTCACGAGTACGCATGGCGATCTGCGCGCTGCCGTCGATGCCTGGGTTGATGTCCGGGCGGTGCCAGGCATTGTCTCCCTTCATCCAGTCGGGGGTGGGCTGGCGGTAGTCAGCCATTCCATCCCAAAGGTTGTGGTAAATCCAGACGTCGTTGGCTGGTTCCCCCTGCTGCAACGCATAGTTCATGCGTGCCACATAAGCGGAAATCGCCGGATAGTGCGGCCACCAGGTTTGGTTGTGGTTAATCAGCGTGGACGCATAGAAGACTTGGCCCGGACTGCCATAGCGCCGTGGAGAACTGGAATAGCCATGATTGCGGATGTGGTTAATACCGTCCAGGTAGATGGCATCCGATGCGGCCTTCACCATCCAAGGCTTCACCAGAAAGCGAGGCATACGCAGCCAGGTGTAGCTCTCTGCCGCCGCCACGGGCTTGCCGTAGATGTGTGCCGCGGAGGAAGCCACCCGCCGGTTGCGGATGTTCACTTCCTGCCGCTCCTTGTATTCCCAGATGGTTTCGCCGTCCGGCACATCGGCTGCGCCGTAAGCTTGCAGCGTGTCGGTCATGCTGCCGTGTGCCTCCACCATCGTCTTCAGGCCGTGCTTCGCTGCCCACGACCGCATGTGGTTAAAGTGCCGTTCAATCATCAGGTCGCTTACGGTAAGCAGGAAATCCTGGCGGACGCCGGGTGCTTGCAGGTGAT
Source organism: uncultured Solibacteraceae bacterium (assembly GCA_964618435.1). Taxonomy (GTDB): domain Bacteria; phylum Acidobacteriota; class Terriglobia; order Bryobacterales; family Bryobacteraceae; genus JACTMJ01. The sequence goes on along the minus strand of CAZUAX010000224.1, from coordinate 1,486 downwards.
CTTCCCAAAGGGACGGCAGGTGGGGTCTCAAGTCGTAACCGCGACGCTGCTGGAACTCGGCCAGAAAGCCCGCAGTCCAGTTGTCATCATCCAACTCCAAACTGTCTTCCGCAATTCCAACAAATGCGTTAGGAGCCTCCCGGCGGGCGGCAGCGGCGAAGCGATCGAGCACGGCAAGTTGTTTGTCGATGGCTGCGGTGGAGTAATGGTCAAGCACCCGTCCGCTGCCGCCAGGTGCCGGTCGCTTCACCTGCATGTTGGTTCGCATGCGGTAAACGAAATGCACCCGCCAGGCACCTGCGGGTACAGAAAAGCGCGGGCTCGGCGTACTCGAACCATCGGCCAGCAGCACCAGGCGCTCCCCCGTACTGGTGTGGGTTGCCACTACACATTCAAGTTCCGGATCGCTCCACCGCTTTGGTGCAACCGGTTTTGGCAACGCGCCGCTCCAGGTCCTTGGCCCTTGTATGTCAACCACTGCGCGCGCCAGCGACTGCGAGGCCAGATCGGGAGTTATCCAAGGTCCACCCAAAGGCCAGCCACTGCCGGCGCGCAGCCAGATCTTCATGCCCAGCCGCTCGGCTTCCCGCACCACCGCCAGGAATCGCTGCTGCCATTCCGGCCCAAAGACATCCACACCGGAAACACCCTCTTCATGCAGGGCATACACCGGATTGATCTCTACCCCGCCAATGCCATGCGCATCCATCTGCTGCAGTTCCCACACGAGATCCTCGGCAGTGCTGGCGCCACCAAACCACCACCAGACAGTCCATGGACGATATTGTTTCGGGGGATTTTCGAAGAATTCCTGCGTAATGGGCATGACATCTGCATTGTATGCCATGGACTTTTGGCGCCAGAAACAGCAGCGGCTCCAGTACTAATGCTGGAGCCGCTGCTGTTTGCAATAGGCGGCTTCACCGCGCCGCAACATTTGTATGGCGGGCTAATCCGCAGTCTTCACGCTGCGGAGGAATTCATCCACTTCGGCGCGCACTGTTTCTTTCGCCGAGCCAAACTTTTCCTGCAGAATCCCTTCGAATTTCTCTCTGCTACTGCGTGCCGTCTCCAAATCATCATCGGTGAGTTCTGCCCACTTGCCGCGAGCCGCACCCACAAACTGCTTCCAATTTCCTTCAATCTGGTCCCAATTCATTGAATTTCCTTTCCGTTGTCCATCAGGTATGCCAGTGTGCCCAAAACGTAACGATGACTAGGCTCCGGCGAAAAGCAGGTCTCGATCAAATATCTGTTCGAGCTTCCTGCGCGTGCGCATCAACCGCAAGCGGATGGCGAGGGCGGTGGAACCTACCCGTTCCGCAATTTCGTTGCTGGTGTAGCCGCGCACATAATGCATATTTAGAAGTCTTTGTTCCTCTTCTCCGCAGGATTGGGTAATCTGCCGCCAGAGAATGCCCCCATCAGGATCATGGTCCATGGCCATGTCGTCGGTTAGCTCCCGATTGCGCTGGTCGCGGACCAC
>CAZUAX010000223.1:3520-5753 GCA_964618435.1 uncultured Solibacteraceae bacterium | reverse complement strand
TTGACGTTGATGGCGGGCACCAGCAACTTGCCTTCCTTCTGCATCTTGTATAGACGGTGTACGCCGGTGGTGGTCTCTTCGGAAACGCCGCGCCACGCGCTTGCGAGATCGTGCCAGCGGGTGGGGTTTTCGGCATAAACCTTCTTGAGGAGGTTCTTGATTACTTCCTCTTCGTGGCTGTCAGACGGGGTGTTCACCCAATCGGAGCCCTCTTCGAGTTCGTAGCCTTTGTGGATCAGCAGCGTCACGTCGCCACCGTCGTCCACCACAAGTTCCGGACCCTTGCCGTCGGGATGGGAGACAGCCTGGTAAGTACACCACCAATACTCTTCGAGGGTTTCGCCCTTCCACGCGAACACAGGAACCCCAGCGGCAGCGATGGCGGCGGCGGCGTGATCCTGGGTGGAGAAGATGTTGCAACTTGCCCAGCGAACATCCGCGCCGAGGTCAACGAGGGTTTCGATGAGCACCGCCGTCTGGATGGTCATGTGCAGGCTGCCGGTGATGCGGACGCCCGCCAGCGGCTTCTCGTCTGCGTACTTGCGGCGAATGGACATCAGTCCGGGCATTTCATGTTCGGCAATCCCGATTTCTTTCCGGCCCCATTCGGCCAGGCTGATATCGGCAACCTTGAATTCGGTAGCAACAGCGTTCACTACAGTGCTCATTGAGCGTGGCACTCCTTTGTATTTGAATCCCCTGGATTCGGATCCCCCGCAGGTTGGTAATTGTGCATCCCCGCGGGTTGGCGATCAAGTTGTCAGACTCATTCCGACCGCGACGGGATTGAACAAATCAAACAATCGGGATACATTGATATGTTATTGGATTATCCGCAATGTCGTCAATCCTAAAAGCAATGAAGGTGCTGGCGGAGCCACAGAGGTTCCGGATCCTGCTGATTCTGCAGAGGGAAGAGGCATCTGTGGCGGAGCTGCAAGAGATCTTATCGGCGGGGCAGAGCCGTATCAGCACGCAACTGTCATTGCTGAAGCAGGCTGGATTGGTTGAGGACCGGCGCCAGGGCAAGAACGTGATGTATCGCGCGGCGAGGGAGATCTCCCCGGCGGTTGGGGCCCTTCTGGCGGCCGGTGGAGCGGAGATACCCGAGGCTCAGGACGATGCACGCGCGCTGGACCTGGCGCTGCGACGAAGGGCCGACCGAATGCGCGCCTACTTCGACGAGTTGGCCGGGAAGTTTGGGCGCCAGTATGTGCCAGGGCGTTCCTGGCAAGGTTTGGCGGAGATGTTGCTGGCGCTGATGCCCCCGTTGGTGATTGCGGATCTTGGAGCCGGCGAGGGTGCCTTCACGCAACTGCTGGCGCGCCGTGCCGAACGGGTAATCGCGATTGACAACAGCCAGCGCATGGTTCAAGTGGCTTCTGAGCTGGCAATACGTAATGGATTGCAAAATATAGACTTTCGCGTTGGTGACCTGGAGTGCCCTCCCATCACTGACAACACCGTGGACCTGGCACTTTTGAGCCAGAGTTTGCATCACGCGTTGCACCCGGACCGGGCCATTGCGGCTGCGTGGAAGATGTTGCGACCGGGCGGTAGGATTGCCGTGCTGGACCTGAAGAAGCACCACATGGAAGAGGCGCGCGAGCTTTATGCCGACCACTGGCTGGGATTTTCCGAGTCGGAGTTGGAAGCGTTTCTGATGGATGCCGGTTTCGAGGGGATTCAGGTGAGCACGGTCCACCGGGAGGCAGAGCATCCCCACTTTGAGACGGTGCTGGCGGTAGGCCGGAAGACGGGCTGAGGAACAATCTTCACTATTCAGTAAGAGATATTCTTGCCTGAAACTAGCTTTTCCTGTACGATTTCCCTAACAGCCCTGGAAAATCGGCTGAGAATTTTCGCCTTGTAAACGGACTATACGCACAGAAGGACGAACGCATGGCCCAACTGGCTTACCACCTTGCCCTAGCAGTGCCAACCTGGAAGGGGCAAAGGGATCCCGTCGTGGAACCATCGAAACCAATCCAAGGGGTTGCTCCCACGGGAAAAGTCGGAGACTACCGCTCACTCCGAATCCTGGCTGCGCATACCGTTCCGCCTGGTAGCGAAGCACTGTTCGCGCAAAGCCTTCGCAATCTCTGGGCGGTGAAGACGGGGGGATAGTCCTCCCTCAGTTACCCTGTTCGAGCGCGTAGGCAACGGTTGCCATCTCAAACAGCAGCTTATTGAGGTCTTCGGCGGTAATGTGCAGGTCAGGCCAATCGATCAT
>CAZUAX010000223.1:0-3420 GCA_964618435.1 uncultured Solibacteraceae bacterium | reverse complement strand
ACTACTGTCTTCATGGCTGTGGCCCGCCCCTGTGCCAGCCCGCCAAACCAAGTGTCCCTGGGGGGCCGATTGGGAGTGATGACGGTCCAGCCCAGGATAGTCGCCAGGTTTGTGCCAGTCTGCGGCTTCCTGGCGGCCTGAGAGAGGTACCAGACCATCAAGCCCACCAAAGTTCCCAGAAACAGCAAGCCCACGAGCACTACCAGTATCCCCACCATTATCCGCGTGCCCCCCAGTGCCGCAATCTGTACTTGCCCACGATGGGCGTCTTGGCTTGCCGTGGTCCTACCAGCATAAAGCGTAGTTTGGTGTGCAAGAGGACCGGCCCATCCGACATTATGAAAATCGCCAACAACGGTGCAGCGGCAGGGTGTTTTCCATATTGGCGAACGCAGAGTGCCGGTGCTGGTTTGCCGGTGGGGCTTGCAATATACTTTGAAGACTTAGCGTGTCGATCGCCGTTCGGACATCGGGCCTCGGCGAGATCGCGAGAGGAGTATGCCATGTCCGAAAAGCTTTCCCCATCTGCTGAAACCCGTCAACCCGTTTCCCCGCGCAGGGAATTCCTGAAGGCCGCGGCCGCCACAGGGGTGCTGGTGGCCAAGCCGCAGACTGTATTCGGTTCGCAGGCCAACTCCACCGTGGAGGTGGGCATTGTGGGTTGTGGCGGCAGAGGAAATTGGATTGCTCCCTTCTTCCCGGAGTTTGCCGGAGCGCGCGTGGTGGCGCTGGCTGATGTGATTCGCACTCACCTTGACGGCACGCGGGCAAAGCTGAAGGTAGGCGAGGGGCGCACTTACTACGGGCCGGATGCCTACCGGGAGCTGGCGAACTCCTCGTTGGATGCCGTTGTGATTGAGACACCGCCCTACTTCCACCCGGAACATGCGATGGCCGCAGTGGACGCTGGCAAACACGTGTTCCTTGCGAAGCCGGTGGCGGTGGATGTTCCTGGTTGCAAGAGCATCCTGGAGAGTGAGCGGAAGGCCAAGGCCAAGAACCTGACGTACTGGGTGGATTTCCAGTCGAGAGCGATGCCCGTCTTCCAGGAGGTGGCGCAGCGCATTCATCGCGGAGACCTGGGCACGCCCACTCTGGCGCAGATTTACTACTATGCCGGCCGGCCGAGCCGCGATAAAGGCACCGAGGGCATGGATCCCGGGCAGAGGCAGGTGCTGAACCACTATATGGATAAGGTGCTGGGCGGCGACATTATTGTGGAGCAGAACATCCATGTGATCGACATGGCCAATTGGTATCTGAATGCCCATCCGCTGCAGGCATCGGGTACGGGCGGCCGCACGGACTGGACGGGAACGCCTTACGACGCCGCCACGGCCTATGACCATTTCGTGGTGAGTTTCTGGTATCCGAATGACGTCCACGCCACGTTCAGTTCGCACCAGTTGGGACACTACTCCGACCTCTGCGTGCGTGTTTTCGGTATCAAGGGCGCCGCGGATACCCATTACGGAGGATTGGTGAGAGTAACCGGCGCCAATGCGTGGGTGGGCACGGAGAAGGACGATACATTCCGGCAAGGCGCAATTAACAACGTAGTGGATTTCGTGCGCAGTATCCGGGAAGGGAAACCCATCTACAACGCCGATGAAAGCGTAAAGAGCAACCTTACCGCCATCCTGGGCCGCATGGCTGCCTATGCCAACGGACCCATCATTACCTGGGATGCGATGATGAAGTCTGAGGAACGGCTGGAAGCCGATCTGAAGCTGAGGTGGTAGGGATGGATTTTTCAAGACGCGCTTTTCTTGCCGCGGCTGGCGGCGCCGCAATACTGCCTGCGATTGCGGCCGCGCCCAAGGGGCTGAAAATTGGAGTGATGGACGGGACCCTTGGAATGGCGACGGACCCTGGATGTTTTGCGAAAGCGAAAGCACTGGGCTTCTCCGGAGTGCAAGTGACCATTGGGCGTCCTGCGAAGAAAGGGAAAACGCTTCCGCTTTCCAGCCGCCAATTGCAGGAACAGATGCTTGCGGCGAGCGCGGAGGCGGGAGTCCCGATCGTTTCCACCTACCTTGATGTGCTGCACGACGACTGCCTGAAGAATTCTGACAAAGCAAGCCAATGGATTCTGGATGGCATCCAGATCACTAAGGCGCTAAAGGCGAAGGTGCTGATGCCCGTCTTCTTTGGCAAGTGTGAACTGGCCACGCACGGCGGTATGGAAAAGGCTGTGGCTGCGTTCAAGGACCTCGCTCCTGCAGCTCTGGATGAAGGCATTGTGATTGCCATGGAAAGCCTCCTTACGGCGAAGCAAAACCTATTCGTGCTGGAGCAAGTGGATTCGCCGGCGATGAAGATTTACTATGACGTGGGCAACGCGGCCAACACGATTGGCGTGGATCCGGCGTCGGAAATCCGCATTTATGGAGCGCAGAATCTGTGCCAGGTGCACTTCAAAGATAAGGGCTACCTTGGGCAGGGAAAGGTAGATTTTCCCAGTGTGTATGCTGCCCTGGGGGAGATTGGGTACGAAGGCTATGCCGTTCTGGAAACGAGTTCGCCTTCAAAGGACGTGGACGGCGACCTCAAACGCAATTTGGAATATCTGCAGAGCCTGTAGGAGCGGCAGCCAGAAGCGCGGCTGTCCTTCATTTGCTTTCACCGTAGACCGATCTGCACCAACCCAATCGGACTAGGCTGCGTGGTTTGTGCCGTGCTTTGTACCGCTAGGACCCGCGTTGCGGGCTAACGTGCCCCTGGCGTGACGCCAAGGATGGGAAGCTAGGGTTCCAGCGGTTCGACGTAGATGTTGCGGAACATAACCGGGGCGCCCTCGGACTGCAGCGAAATCGCCCCCCGGCTTTGAGTGAGGTTCGTAGCCTTATTCACGAGATCCCCGTTCACCAAGACGGTAAGGGTATCGCCCTTGGCGACGATCTCAATTTGGTTCCACTCCCCGGCGGGCCTCTCTGAATTGTCGGTCAGGTTGAGGTGGCGTCGGCCCAGCTTTCGTGCTTCTTCATTTTCCACGTCAAGGTCTGTACCGATTACCCAGAAGTCTCCGGCATTACCAAAGGCCAGTTGCACCTCAATGCTCCTTGGCCATTGCCCCAAGGCATTTGGCGTGGTGGAGTGCACCAGCACGCCATTATTCCCGCGCGTGGTGCCCACGGGCCATCGCCACTCCAACGTCATGCGGTAGTTTTCGTACTCCTTTTCCGTGCGGATGTAGCCCGTGGGCTTACCCTTGCAGTGCAGGATTCCGTCCTCCACATGCCACACGTCTGACATCTTCGCGGCAGTGTTTTCCCGCTTGTTCACTGGATCCCAAAGGTAGTGCGTCCAGCCGGAGAGGTCCTTGCCGTTGAAGAGAGATTCCCGTTCCGCGGCGGATGACGGGGATAGCAGAAGAAGACCACACATGCCCAGGGTCGCAAGCACCCGGAATGTGCCGAG
>CAZUAX010000222.1:3029-5837 GCA_964618435.1 uncultured Solibacteraceae bacterium | reverse complement strand
GGCCTTAGCAAGATTCCCCGCATCGTGGATATTTTCGCGAAGCGGTTGCAGGTGCAGGAGCGGCTTACCCAGGAAGTAGCTCAAACTATCATGGAAACCATTAACCCTAAGGGTGTGGGTGTAGTGGCCACCGCGCAGCACTTTTGCATGATGATGCGAGGCGTCGAGAAGCAGTGCAGTGACACCATCACCAGCACCATGCTGGGTTGTTTCCGCAATAACCGGGAAACGCGAAACGAGTTTCTTTCTCTCATCCGCTCACACGTATAGCCTCAGCTTTCTTCCGTTAGCCCCGGCCCTCGCAGGAGGTTCCGGGGCTTTCGCATGTTAGGATGGCGAATATATGGCAAGCAGCGTGCGGCAATTTCAATGCACAGACCCATTTGGCGTCACGTGGGACGTGAAGTTCCTCTGGCATCAGGTGGGGATTGCGATTCGTCACGCGGATACCATTGACTGCAAGTTTCACCTCTCCAGTCCGGATGAGGAGATCGACAAAGTAATTGCTCTGGAGCACGTGCAGTTAAAGGAGCTTGCGACGGAACTCAGCAGGGACATCACTGACCCTTGGGTGATGCAGTTGGCGGCCGGACACCTCCGTTACATGGTGGAATCCGGTGAGGATATGGACAAGACCCTGGTGACGCTGAGCATGGATGACCTTCGTCGCAGCCAGGGTGCGGTTACCCAATGACGGTCCCCATCGCCCGTTTCTGTTCGACTTCGGCTTGTTTTGGAAACCTTCATCTCGCGGATTTCGCCATTCCAGTCAAGAGCTGTTGAATGGATTCCAATTTTCCAGTACCGCCGGGTGAGCCGGAAGCGTCGGGGATCCCTCCCTCCGCGGTAAACGTGACGTTATCCGGGCGCACCTTCGCGTTTTTTCCTCCTCTTCGCAACGTCCAGCACAACGAATGGCGATTTGTGCGCGAGACTTGGTCAGAAGTGCTGGTTGAGAATGCAGAATCTGGCGCGGAGCTTTGGATTCCGAGGCGGCTGTTAGGGGCGATCTCTTCGGTGGACCAGCCGTTTCCGATTGTGGGCCTGGACAAGGAAATGGAGATGCGGGCCGGCGCGGTGTGGCCCTACCGGCCAAAGCTGCTGGAGATGCGGCAGCGGGAGCGAAGCCATACGCCTGCTGAGGACACAGGCTCCTCCGCTTCCAAGCCCATCGCGGGGAATTGGCTCCCGGCCAGCCGTGGTACCCGTGCCGAAAACCGGGTGGCCCGATTGATTGGAATTTCCCTGGCTTTCGCAATCCTGGGAATTTTCGTGATTCTTGCGATCTACCGGGGCGATGGCATTTTCGGCAATCGAATGATTCTGCAGACGGCTGACCAGGAGTATCTTGCCCTCGGCGCTGGAGACGACTACTACAAGGTGGTGCAGAAACTTGGTCCTCCCACTGCGGATCGCTGGCGTTCCCAGTCAAAGGAAGTCGCCTTCCGCGTGCTGGAGTACCCTGAGCGCTCGTATTCCGTTGTGTTGTTCGGCGCGGACCAGGCAACCGCCACCTATGTAGGCGCGATGGATGCCGACTGGCGCCCCATCCACTCGGTGTCTGTGGGGCGGGGTGTGGATTCCACATCCATGTTGCGTTCATTGCCGCGGTTTTAGCGCACTGCGTTTCCGGGCCTTGCCCCGATGGTCTGTTCCCTGCCGCTTTAATTGAAGGCCCCGCGATGATAAGATCCTCGCCAGATTGATCCCCTACCTGCTGGAGGTCCCCATGTCGTTCTCCCGTCGCTTTTTTCTGGGAAGTGCCGCCGCGCTTGCCGCTTCCCCCGCTTCCGCGAGGCTGGCGATTGATGGAGGTTCGCCGGTGCGTTCCAAGCCGCTGCGCTCTCGCCTGTATGGTCCGCTCTATTACGACCAGATGGAATGGGGCTTTCTCAAGGAAGTGCTGGAAGCGCGGGCCCCATTTCGCTTCTGGGGAATGGATCGTTCCGTAATGCCGCCCAAAGTGGCTACGTTTGAACGCGAGTTCGCCGGCTTTATGCAGACAAAGTACGCATTGGGCGTCACCTCTGGCACCGCCGCATTACAGGTGGCCATGGCGGCTCTTGAAATTGGCCCGGGCGACGAGGTGATTGTGCCCGCCTGGACCTGGCACTCCTGCTTCAATGCTGTGGTGATGGCCGGGGCGCTACCCATCTGCGCGGAGATTGACTCGTCCTTCAACCTCGATCCCGCGGATATCGAGCGACACATCACCCCCCGCACACGCGTGCTGATGGCCGTGCATCTGCAAGGAAATCCCGCCAGGATGGACGCGCTGCTGGCGATCGCGCGCAAGCACAACCTGAAGGTGCTGGAGGACGTCTCGCAATCGGTGGGCGCCACCTTCAATGGCAAGCCACTGGGCTCGATGGGCCATATCGCGATAGCGTCGCTCCAGGTGAACAAGACGATCTCTGCGGGCGAGGGTGGCGCAGTGTATACGAACGATCCCAGTCTGTTCGAACGGGCCATCCGCTTCCACGATGTAGGGGGCATCCGCTCACCTCACACAGACTGGCTTGGTGAACCGCGCGGGCAGTCGTTTATTGGCGTCAACTATCGGATGAATGAGTTTTCCGGCGCCGTACTGCTCGCGCAGATTCGCAAACTGCCAACAGTGGTCAGCGACATTCGGGGCGTGGCCAAGCGAGTCTATGAGGGTATCGGTGACCTGAAGCATCTGGAGTTGCGCGGTTTGCCAGATCCAGCGGGCGAACTCGGATCCGCCGTCTATGTGGGGTTCCCAGGAAAGACTCAGCGCGATAAGTTTATCGCCGCGATGAAGGCGGAAAACGTCCCGGCCGGTCC
>CAZUAX010000222.1:0-2929 GCA_964618435.1 uncultured Solibacteraceae bacterium | reverse complement strand
TGGGCTGCGCCACCACCATGGCAGCTGCTGCGTTTGCCCAGGAGAACGATCGTCCGAGCATCACCGGTGTGGCGGGAATGCACATCCGGGTGAGCGACATGCAGCGCAGCCTGGATCATTACCAGGGCTGGCTGGGCTTGGGTCTCGCGTTTGAGGAGCGCCTCCCAAACGGCAACAGGGTGGTGTATCTCACGCTGAACCCCACCCATTACATTGCCCTCGAAAGCGGCCTGGATCCTAAGGAAGACCGGTTCGTTGCCCACGCTCTGCTTACCAAAGACCTGGAGAAGGCACATGCGTACTTTCAGAAGCATAATGTGGCAGGTTTGACTGCCATGGGGCCTCATCCCACGGGGGCGCGCAGCTTTCGCTTCCGCAATCCAGACCAACAACTGGTGGAAATGCTGGAGTTTCGCGACGATAGCAGGCTCTTCGAGGGCCGTCCCGCTCCAGACTGCATTTCCACCCGGTTCAGCCATGTTGGCTTTCTGGTGGGCAGCCTGTCGCGGGCCAATGCCTTCTATCGTGAAATGCTGGGCTTCCGCGAACTGTGGCGTGGGGCAGGCGCAAATGCAGAGCATCTGGCCTGGGTGAACATGGAGGTGCCGCATGGCAATGAGTACATTGAGTACATGCTCTACCGGACCATGCCCGCGCCAGACAGGCGGGGTACCGTGAACCATGGGTGTTTATGGGTGGACGATCTGGATGCCGCCCTGCGGCGATTGGCGGCCAAACACGGCTTGCGGAGCTACCAGAGGGATCTGCCGGTAGTGTACGGGCGTAACCAGCGGCGGCTGTGCAATCTGTATGACCCGGATGGCACTCGCGTGGAACTGATGGAGCCTACCACCCTAACGGGACAGCCCGCTGCCAGTTCGCCTCTGCCGCCTCCAAACGCATGAGCGCCCTGTTTTCGGGCAAGGCAGACTGCATTTGCCCCTGCTGTCACAAACTGGCTACACCACCACCACGTGATGATCCGGGCAGTTTTCATGCACTTGGCCGGCGATGGTATCCACAAGCCCAAGTCCATGTACGGCAAGGAAGGGAAGCATGGAATAGAGGCGTTCCTGGAGGTGTTTCTCCGGGAAAATGAGTCCTCGCAGATAGGTCGCATCCTCCCGCACACGATCCTCGCGGCGGGCGATCTCGCGGGCGGTTTTGCGCTCCATTTTCTGGAACTGGTAAACGACACGCTTCTGGCTGCGCTCGGTCGCTTTTGCAAGAGTCGGGTCAAACCCCAACAAGTCGCGCCGCATTTCGTCAAGCAGATGCGACGCTTGTGCGGAGAGCCGTTCCATTTGGTTCAGCAGCTCTGGCGGGATCCGTGTGTGCGCAAGACGCTCCATAAAGGCCGACTCAGGCACAAAGAAGTCTGCCATTCGAAGCCGGTAGCCAGAAGCTCGACGGGCAGCATGTTCATCGAACAGGGTGAATCCGCTGCGGGGCAGGAAGACAGGCTGGCGTCCCAGCAACGCCTCATAAAGGGGGCCGCTTTGGGACAGATACGCGATCTCGGCCGGTCCGCCCACCAGGCACGCCGTGGGCAGCAGGTAATCCTGCAACACCGGACGTAGCAGGGCGTTCGGGGAAATCTGCGCTGCCTTCGAGGCTAACTCCGCCGTACTGATGCTGCGCTTTCCCATCAGGAATCCGCCATTGCGCGCCTTTAAGGGCAGGCGTTCCCCGTTTTCCAGCAGGAAAAAGAAACTGCTGTCTGCTTCCAGGTGAACCTGTGCGTGGTATCCGGCAGCGTGGATACGCTCCGTGCGCGCGTGAACCTCAGGCGCCAGTTGAGCGAAATGGCGTACCGCTTCCGCAAGCAGAGGGGCTGAGGCCTCCCGAATGGCTGGGTCGAGCGGATCAAGAAAAAGGATCTGGCGCGAACCCAGGACTCGTTCCACCAGAGAGCGAAAAGCCTGCGTATAGCTGCGATTTCCGTCGTAAGCATCCGCAGCCAGCAAAGCGATATCTTCCCCAAAAGGGAGATGGGTAAACGCGCTACGCAGCGCTTCCGGGTCCAGTTTCGGCGCAAGGCGGTTGCCTACGGGCGAATTGCCCGCCTCTACGCGCTCGGCTTGATGGCGGATGGGCTGTCGATGGGCGTCAAACAGCCAGGCATGGTCCACTTCCGCGAGGTCGTGATCTTCGCTGGCCAGCCAGAATACCGGCACAGCAGGAATTCCCTCGGCTTCCAACTGGTTGGCTACCTGAATCGCAGTAAGCGCCTTATAGATGGTGTATGCCGGACCGCCCAGGTATCCCACCTGCTGTCCGGTGGCCACCACCACAGCATCTGGTTGGCGAAGGCGGGCGATCAACGGGCTTCCGGGGTTCTGTGCACGAAGCGCTGCCGCCACCCGCTCCCTGCGTTCCGGGGGATATTGCACTGCTCGCGCCGCTTCTGCCAAGGACTCTGGCTGATACGGGGCATAACGGTAAAACTCCGCCAGATTCTGAAACTGGTAAGAGTAGTCCAGAATAAGCCGTGAGGCACCGGGCAGTTGATCCAACCGTAGGCAGTGTGTTTCCATGAGCGAGCCCAGCTATCAAAGATGACGCCACAACACGAAACGATTCCGAACCAATCGTTGTCGAGCAGGTGCTCAGCGATAGCGTAATCGTTGCAGAGAGCAAAACTTTGGCTCCCTCGAAACGTGACCGCAACCCGGCGACATCCACTATCTTAGAGCATCCGAACCGTGGGAGCGATGCGCGTAGCGACTATGGCGATAGGCATCGCTTGCAATGGGTTAGGCGTGCCGGGCTTTCGGCGGTTTGCGACAATAGAAACAATGTGCCGGGCAGGACCTCGCCAGGCCTGAGGAAAGGAATCCCCTTGATACGAGTAATCTGTGTGGCCCTCTGCGGCCTGTTGTCTTTGGCGGCCTGTGGGTATGGCCAGCAGGCGTCTGTTGCCCCGGCA
>CAZUAX010000221.1:4026-5858 GCA_964618435.1 uncultured Solibacteraceae bacterium | reverse complement strand
GCGGAGGTGCTACTGGCTGCGGGGTGGCTACCGGCTGCGGTGCTGGAGGTTGCGGCGAAATGGCCACTGCTGGCGCTTGCACAGCGGGCGCCTGGATAGCCGGCGCCTGCACTTGTGGGGCGGCCACCTGTGGCACCTGAACCTGTGGAGCCGCCACCTCCGGCTCAGCCTTCTTTTTGCGTCCGAACCACCCGCGCTTCGGCGGCGGGGCCGTTTGAGGAGCCTGTACCTGGGGTGCTTGAACTTGGGGAGCCTGTACTTGCGGAGCCTGCACCTGTGGCGCCTGAATCTGGGGAGCCTGTGGGGCCTGTAACGCTGGAGCCTGCACTTGCGGCACCTGTACCTGCGGAGCCTGCACTGCCGGGGCCTGTAATGCGGGAGGCTGCACCTGTGCAGCCTGCAACGGGACGCCTGCAACTCCGGCCGCCTGCGCAGAGGCATCGCCAAACACGATACTCGCTACTTCCGAAATGCGGTAGGTTTGCACCTGGTTGTTCACCTCAATGCGAACCGTGCGCGCGTCACCCCCTAAAAAGGTTCCTCGTACCACCGCGCCATTGGTGAACGTAATCACATCTCCAGCCAACAGGGCTGTTAGGCCCAGCAGCGCAACCAGCATGGAAAGGATACGCGGTCTCAAGAAAACCTCCCGACAGCGCGACATCGCTGCTCATTGATAGTCGCTATTCAATCAAGCGAAATCGCGAGTACCGGATGGCTCAACCAGCACCACGCCAGCCAACGTCGTGGCGGCAATCAGCACACCAGCCATTACCGTGCCAGCCATCGCCGTGCCAGGATCATCCAGCCCTAGCCCTTACCCCGCACAACCACCTGCCGTGCGACTTCTTCATCGTACTCTGGTGTTGCTGGCGCGGGGGCATCTTTATGCTTGCGTAGCAGCGTCGCCATCACCTCTTTGCCCCGCTCAAAGGCCTGTTTGAAGGCGCGTCTGCGTTCAACTTCCGTGTATCCATAGCCTATGCGATGGAAGCGTTCAAAGCTACGGCCCACCACCCAGGTGCCAGCGTAGGCGATGGCAGCTTTGGGAACAATCCCGCCACCCATGGGAATCTTACCAATGGCTTGGCGGGCCAGGGCACGCCAGCCGAACGCGGCGGCAATCACAGAGGCGATCTGCGATTTCTGCTCCTGATAACCCACGGAGGCCCCGCTGGCAGCCGAAATCAGGAACAGCATACGGATCTGGTTTGCCGTGATGATGGCCGTATCTGAGGCAAACTCACCCACCGCCCAGGGCACCATAATGGCGCTGGGCACGATGTTCGGTAGTGCAGTCATCACGCTGAACCAGCCATTCTCCGAGGAAATCTTGTGGATCAGCCCATCCACCACCGGCTCGCGGAACGGCGCGAAATTCCGGGCAAGCGCAATGTCCAATTCCGGGTGCGCGTCCAGAATCTCCAGCACGGTATCACCTGGGTCGTAGGAATAAAACGTGAAGCCGTGTTCGCCGGGCATCATGCTCTGCTCAAAAATCTCAATCTCCGGCCCAGCCGGAGCTTGCGGATTGCCAGCGCGAAAGATACTCCCAAGCACCGCCGCGCGACGGCGCTCCGATAGCTCCGGAGGCACAAAGAATCGCTCCATCTCCAGATAAGCCTGCTCGCTGGTAGCGTGCAGGACGATTCTCGCTGGGCGTTGTGCAATGTCGCGCACCTCCGCTGGATTCAGCGTGGTGAGTGCTTTGCGGATTTGCTGGAAAATATTGCCGGCCAACTGGCACTTCCTCCTGGCACGGCGCTCCCCATCGGATGCTGGAAAACGACGCGCAACTGTTTACGCCATTCTAGCGCGACCCCAACCTGACG
>CAZUAX010000221.1:0-3926 GCA_964618435.1 uncultured Solibacteraceae bacterium | reverse complement strand
CTTACCTGACGACGCACCAGCGATGGCTGCAATGTGGGGTCGATAGCGCGGATGTGCTGCCTCACCTGGCTTTCCAGCCAGCGCTCCGGATAGAGCCGATAGAGCGAATGGCGTGGGTTACTGGAATCCGCACAACGGAAACGTGCCACCTTTCTGGTTAGGCGTAGCAATGAGTCCGCCGATGGCCAGGTGTCCGTGCGCCGCAATTTCAGCCCGGCCCGCAGCTCGTCACCCTCGGCACGCGCAATAGGCAGACCGTGCAATTCCAGGCTGAGGCTGCCTCGCAGGTCCTCCACACATTCCGCCTCACTGCTGCCCGCGACATCTTGGAACAAGCTACGGGCTCTCTGGCTGGCCGGGACGCCTGTTCTCAGCGAAAATTGGGTTCCCAGATTTCCCCAGGACCGCGGCGACAGTTCACGCAATGCACCCTCGGCCGACACCACCACCAGGCGGTATTGCACCTTCGCGTGATTGCAGGCCACCAGACGAAGTGCCAGCGCAGAGGCTGCCGACTCTGGAACGAACATCAGCAGGGTGCGAACGTGCAGTTCCCTCCAGCGGTCTCTGCAATGCTGCAGCCAGATCAGGCCGAACGGGAAGATTTCCTCCGCGCCGGGACTCTCGGGCGCGGCAATTGCGCACACACCCTCGCTGCCCATGCGCAACAACGCGCGGGGAAATCGCGAAGAGAGAGCGTGTTGCAGATCCGGCGCGGCACTCAGGCACTCAATGCGCCAGTTCGGGTGAATCCGTTCACACCATCGGCGAAGCTCCTCCCGCGCCACGCTGCGGTTCGACTCCTTTTCGAACTGCGCGGTCGCGTCCGCCTTCAGGTCAATCAGGCTCAGCGAGCACCGCCGCCGCGGAAAACGCTCGGCATCAATTTCCACGCGGTTTCGCGCCCGTTTGCGAATGCTGCGCAAGCGCCGCCGCAGGGTACGGGCCTCACCCCAACATTCCAGCAAAAGGCCCTCGCCATCCAACTCCAGCGAGTACTCTCCCGGCGACAGGGGTAGAATCTCCTCGCCAGGCTCAAGAAGTGCTGGCGACGCGCATTTCTCAATGAAATTCACCAGTTCCTGACGGAGGGCTTCCATCGCGGAAGAACCACCCAGGCTACCGGAATTCGGGTGTGGGGACAGCATACGGGAATAGTGGGTAGACGCCAGGAAAAATCTCACCAAATCCTGCACGCCTATGCACCTATCGGCGAAAACACCGTCTGCCTTTCGGCCAAATCCCGGTGCTCTCGCACACAGCGCCAACCTTCCCGGATACTGAAAGGGTGGAACACATTCGCGAGAATCTGATTGCTGTGGAGGAGCGCCTGGCCAAGGCCTTGGCCCGCGCGGGCAGGCGCCGTGAAGAGGTGACGCTGATTGCCGTCACAAAGACCTTTCCTGCCGACGTCACCATTGCCGCTTACGAAGCGGGGTTGCGCGTATTCGGGGAAAATTACGTGCAGGAATTTGAGCAGAAATCCCCACTCCTGGCCACGCTCGATGGAGCGGAATATCACCTGATTGGCCACCTGCAGAGCAACAAGGTAAATAAAGCAGCACCCCTTTTCCAATGCATACAGACCGTGGACTCGGTCCGCCTCGCAAAGCGTCTGCAGCAAACGGGCCTTCCTCTGGACATAATGCTGGAGGTGAAATTGTCTGAGGAAGACAGCAAGCATGGCTGCTCCCCGGACGACCTTCCCGGCCTGGTGGCCGCCGCCCGCGAGATGCCCGGCCTCACCCTGCGCGGGCTTATGACCATGCCTCCCTTCTTTGACCAGCCTGAGCGCTGCCGCCCCTACTTTGCCAGGTTGCGGGAGCTTGCCTCCGCCCATGGGATACAGGCGCTGTCGATGGGCATGAGTGGCGATTTTGAGGTCGCCGTTGAAGAGGGTGCTACCCATATCCGACTGGGTACCGTGCTCTTCGGAAAGCGGAGCCCGCGTCACTGATGTCAGGTGATTCCTTCACGCTCGGCTATTTCGCTCCGTTGCCACCGGCGCGTTCCGGCGTTGCGGATTACGCCGCGGCCATGCTTGCTGGCCTGCAGGCGGAAGGTCCTGTTCTGGTAAACCAAACTGGAGCCGTGAACCTTTACCACATCGGCAATAACCATTTACACGCGGCCATCTACCAGCGTGCGCTGGAAGAACCCGGCGTGGTGATTCTGCACGACGCCATGCTGCACCACTTGTTACTGGGGATGCTGGACGAACCTGCGTACCTCGCAGAGTTTGTCCACAACTACGGCGAGTGGCAGCGGTCTCAGGCCGACAGCCTGTGGCGGCGGCGGGCAAGCGCCATGGGAGACCCGCAGTTTTTCCGCTACCCCATGCTGCGTCGCCTTGCCGAACGGTCTCGCTTGTTGATTGTGCATGGCGAAGCGGCCCGGCATACTCTGCTGGCCCATCAACGGGCGGCTGTCATCGCAGTTCTTCCCCATCTCACGCTTTCCCCCGTTTCGGACAGCCATTGGACCAGCCCCGCCGCCGCGCTGCAACGAGACCGATTTCGCAGGGAAGTGCTGGGCGTTGGTGCGGGCGAACACTTGCTTGGAGTTTACGGGTATCTGCGGGAATCCAAGCGCCTGGCCGTGGTGATGGATGCGCTGGAAGCGCTTCGTGCAAATGGGTTGCCACTGCGACTGCTGGTGGCGGGTTCCTTTGCATCCGAGGACTACCAGCGCCTTTGGGAACAAAGACTGCGGTCGCATCCGGCGGTCATCATTCGCGGCCCGTCAAGTACAGCAGATTTCGAACGCATGCTGGCCGCGGCGGATGTCTGCGTAAACCTCAAGTACCCTTCAGCCGGTGAGAGTTCCGGCATTGCGGCACGGGCTCTGGCTTTGGGTGTCCCTCTGGTGCTTAGCCGAGGCAGTGTCTTCGCGGAAAGTGATCTCCCCGCCGGCACCCATCTTACAGTAGAAACCGGACCAGCGGAGGCATCATCTCTGCGCGAAGCCCTTTCCTGGTTGGCGGGTGATGCAGATGCCCGACGCACGTTAGCCCTAGCGGGCCAGCGCTGGTGCCGCTGGGCGATGCACCCATCCACAATCTGCCGGACGGTGTGGCGACTGGCAAGGGAGTCTGCCGGTACGCCTTACGCTGCCGCCTATTGATCGCGGTAAGAAAACCAGAGCCATGCGCAGCCCAGCGCCACCATGGCAAAAAGCGCCGACGACGTCACCGGTGCCCAGGATGTGACGGACCCGCCGCGCACCAGGTCCAGCAGCATGGCCCCCATCTCATACACCTTTGGCAAGGCAAGATAACCCGCTTTCCAGAGCCCGCGCGCCACCTTCGAAGTGAGAAGGCGAACGGCGAGGTCGTTTTGGGCCAGAATCGGGCTGAAGACCATCACAACAAACGTCACAATCATCGCCACGGCCGCGTTCTCCGTCACCACAGCTACCAGCAGCACCAGCGCCATCAGCACGCTAAACAGGAAACAGGTGATAGGGATGGCCCACAGGAACGACGCATTCCAAAAGCCGGATTTCGCCCCCAGAACCAGGTAGCTGCCTCCAATCAGCAACAATACGTTCAGCGCCACCATCAGGACGCAGCCCGCGTAGCGGCCCAGCAGAATGAGGCCACGAGGCACAGGACGCGCGAGCAGCAGTTCAGCCCGTCCCGGCTCGAAAACCGCGGCGCTTAGCCCTGCACATACAAACACGCCAATAAAGGTGGAAACCGCATAGAGGAACGCCGCAATCGCACCCTGGATGTATCCGATGAATTCATTTAGGCGATCCACGCTGCCCGTGCTCATGGCTTCCTGCCCAAACAGGCTAATGGTCGCCTTGGCTCCGGACACCACGTCAATCTGTAGTACGAAGGCAAGGAACGCAAGCACGAAGGCACTAGACCCGTAAATGCCCCAGACGATGCGCCGTGCGAAAGCTTCGCGAATGGTGTCTGC
>CAZUAX010000220.1:0-5886 GCA_964618435.1 uncultured Solibacteraceae bacterium | reverse complement strand
TACGCCTCCGTCGCTTCCTGGTATCTCTGGCGCAGCCTGGAGCCTACCGGGCCATTCTAGGCGGCACCTTGGCTCATACCGCGCTCGTCACACTGGGCTTGCTAAGGAAAAACCTTGCCTACGGCAATCGCGGAGCGTAGTAGCCTTTGCGTGCCCGCACCTGCAGGTTCTTTCGGTTTGCGAGCCTAAGGTCAATCTTCTGGTAGCTGCCATCGGTCTTCAATGGCTCTGGCCGATAGTACAGGTTGTATTGGTGCCGGAGTTCGTTGGCGATGTTCTTGAAGGACTGCTCCAGGTCTTCCACCTTGAACGGAAAGAAACTCAACCCGCCCGTTTCCTCAGCAAAGTATCGTAGGACCTTGTCCCCGGTGGTGGCGCGGCGGCTGATGTTTGTGGAAATGGTATAGATCACCACGTCAGTTTTCTGGGCCAGTTCCAGCGCCTGGTCCCGGGTTTTCATGCTCTGGGTATCCTCTCCGTCGGAGAGAATCACCATTGCGCGACGAAACTTGTACAGAGGTTGATCCTTGCCGAGCCTGTCTCGGCATGAATAAAAAATCGCGTCATACAGAGCAGTACCGCCACCTGGCCGCATCTCGCGCAACCCGCTCGAGAGAGTCTCCAGATTGTCAGTTAGTTCCGTTTGAATCTCAGGAATGGAATCGAAGCCGACGACAATCGCGCGGTCTTGCCCGGGGCGGAGCGCTTCGTTCAAGAAGCCAATCGCAGCCTCCTGCTCAAAGCGAAACCGCTCGCGGATACTGTTGCTGGTATCTACCAGGATGGCAATACGCAGGGGCAAATCCGTTTCCGCGGTGAACTCCAAAACCTCCTGCGGCTTCTTGTTCTCGAATACCTGAAAGTCTTCACGTGCCAGGTCGGTTACAAACCTGCCGCGCTTGTCGCTTACGCTGAACAGGACATTCACGCGAGTCACATCGAACGTGATAGGCGTGTCCACGGCCTGTTCTGCAGGTACCGCTGGCGGTTCTTGCGCAGGCATCAGCGTAGCCAGCAGCGCGCCAGACGTCACGCAGGCAACAAGCAAAAGGATTCCAACACCAAACTTCATCGCAGTTTCCGTTGCCCCTATTCTACCGAAAGACGCGATACGCCTTCGGCAGGACATCAGCGTCCTGTATCTGGTTAGTTCTCAATCGGTTTGCGCCACGCCTACGGGGTGCCTGCAACCGTTTCGCGAAAGTGAGCTGCTTCCGGCAGATTCGCCAGTTGCTGCGCGCGGTCCTCGGGATAGCCAAGTGCCTTCCAGTCAAGGATACCCGAAGGACTGTGGCACTCCATGCAACCTCGCCCGCGCGCCTGGATGCCGTGGTTCACCATTAACGTACCCATTTGACGCATCCAGTGCGCCTCCACGTTGCGCAACTCACCATTTTCGAGCGGATAGATTGTGTTCCACTGGTCTACCCCGAAGTACTGCATGAACTCGTCCATCATGTATCGTTTGAACGGTTCCTGATACATCCGCCGCACGATGGGATGCGAGATGGCCACTTTCACGGCTTCCGCCGGTTTGCCCGTTTCATAGTAGGTCTTGTAGTCAAACGGCAGAATCATTGCTCCGAATGGACCCTTATTGCTCATGTCCTCATACATTCGCGCATTGAAGAGCTTGAACGGATAGATGCGGCTTTGCCCGAGTTCCATGAGGGGGCGTAGTTTCTCTTCCACCACCTTGTCCCGGCGGTCCAGCAATTCCTTCGGCAGTTGGCTGAGGGTTTCTGTAAACGCTCGCACATAGTCGGCCCGCTTGAAGTTGGCGTCCTTTGCCTCCATTTGCTGCAGCGCCGGTTCCAGCATCGCTTCAATCCGCCCCAGGTCCATCCGCGTCATTTGTTCCATCAGGGGGTTGTAGGCCTTAGGATGCGAAGGATTTGTACCCAGCGCATTGGCCAGAAACGTTCCGTTGCCGTTAAACCACAGGTACGTCAGGCCAACCCCTGTCTCACCAGAACGCAGGATATCGGTGGGCGAGTAGATGCCCTCCTTGGCGTCCCAGTGCGGAGCCACCCAGTCACGCAGCACCACGTTATAGGGCTCCAGGTCACTAATGTGGCAGGTTTCGCAGGCAACCCGCGCCACATGGCCATTCAACAGTGTTCGCGCCGTTCCCGTGATATGGGGCGCAGTGGAGTGGCAGCGTTCGCAGGAGACATCCACACCGGGCAAGTCATTGGCTACGAGATCTGTCCCTTTGGGGCCCCGCGGAATCTTGTGCCCTTGCGGGACATGGCAGTCCAGACACTGGATGCCTGCGCTGGCATGCACATCGTTACTGGAGTGCCAGGCATTCCCCCGCTTCGACCCTGTGTGCAGCAATCGCTGGTTCTTGAAGCCCAGCGCATGCGCCGCTGCATTCTGCGGATAGGCATCACCACCCATGTTGTGCTGATGGCACAGCAAACAGTTCTCGCTGGAAGGCATCCCTACCGTCAATGCAGCACGCATGGTGCGGTCCTGATTCCATCGCATCCCATACTCGTCCTCAATCACATACCGGTAGTTCATGTCATAGGTTCGCGAGTGGCAGATGAGGCAATCGATACCCTCCTTGATTGCCCGCGGCACCTCCCCGAAGGGCATCATTTTTTCTGTGGCCGGATGATAGCCTCCACCAATGTGGCACTGCCCGCAGCCTTCACTGCGCATTACCGTTTTGCCTTCCGCATCTTCCGGCTTTGTTTCCACCAGCGCTGCCCATCCTGTCCAGGAGAAACTTCCTGGAATTCCACAGGCACGATCGATCTTGCCAACAGGAATCGGTCTCGATCCCGGCGCGTTCACCTCGCGCCCGTCATAACCAAACGTGCTGAAGCCGGATGCAATCCGCTGAAATTGAAAATGCACTGAGCCCGCCACATCGTCCAGTGTCTTCACATCAGAAACATTTCCCACATGGTCCTGTACGCGGATCGTGGGATGACACTGCAAGCACGTGGATGGACCCTCATACTGGCGAATGCCCGCCTGCCGGAAGAGTTCTACGTGGCGATAACCCGTTGAGCGCTGAAAGCTTCTCGTCCGCAGGAGGATCTCGGTCTTCATGTCCTTCACCAACTGGTGATCAGCCTCCGCCGAATCGCCTTCATGCGCCCGCTCCTGGGCCGCTTCGAACATCAGTCGGGACGCCAGGGCTTCAAACTCCCTATTAGTGAGCGGCACAGACGAGTCATAGCGCAATGGTGCGTTCACCACGCCGGTGTAGGCCTCAAACAAAGGCGGATACGCCGTCACCACGGTGACATAAAGCGCGACAAGTAGAAGCGCAACATTGGCCACGCGGCGAATGCGCCGGTCAGGAATCAGTCCGTGCCACGTCTCGACTACCTGGTTCCATTGCTGTTTCAGTCGGCTTAGTGCTTTCATCGGCTAATTCCTCAGCATCTCCAGCATCTTCATGCGGTGGCTCCTGCGTTGCCACATCACCATTGGCTGCTCCCGTGCCAGCAGTCCCGCCCTCGTTCGGGTGGAACTCCACGGAACGGTAACCCGTGAACATCGCCTCGTAGTTCGCGGCAATTGTCTCCCCGGTGCTCGCCAGATAGATGTGGCCCACCAGGAACAGAGAGAGCAGGAACCCGACAATGGAATGCAAAACGGCCACGGGCAACATCCCCGAAACGTTCCAGATCTGCCTCGGCACCATGTCCGGGAACAGCAGAACAATCCCGCTCAGGATCACAATTGGAGCGGCCATGTACATGATGCCCAGGTAGGTGAGTTTCTGAATGGGATTGAACTTCTGGTGATCGTTGCTATGGTAAGGGTGCGGGTCTCCACGGAAGATACCCACCAAGTAGTACTTTAGCTGCACCCATAACCCCTCGGTAAGCTCACGCCGAGAGGGAATATAGTGCTTGCCGTTTGGTGTGAACACATTCCCCAGCAAGAACACAAGATAAGCAATAGAAAGGGCAATGCCCGTGAAGTTGTGAAGAATCCTCGCCGTCTGAAACGGAAGAATTGTGTTCGCGGGGGTGGCATAGTGCAGGGCGAGGCCGCTCACGATCAACACCACAAAGAACGCGGCATTGATCCAATGCCAGAGCCTCAGCCAAAGCGGATAATGTGGAACGGGCTGCCTCATTGCTGCTTCACCTTTCGTCTTGCCAGATACCGGCCGAGGGCGTGGAGAAAGATGCCAATCAAGGTGATCGCCGCCAGCCCGATACTCGCTGCATCCAGATACCGGTTCCGCGTCATCCCCACCACATAGGCGTCGTTCAAAACCACGCTATTCAGAAATCCCGCAGTCTGCCTTTCTTCCTCCACCCTGTGGACGTATAGCTTGCTCATCAGTCGGGATTCCTGTGAGTGGCATTCCACACAATTTCTTACTGCTTCCGCCTTCGGCAAAATGTTGTGCGACACCATCCGCTCATTTGGAGCGGTATGGCAGTCCAGACAGCGCACGGTGCGCCAGTGCACATCCCGGTTCGGCAGGAAGGCATGGGTTGCCTCAAGGGGTGCCGTCGCAACCGCAAACTGGGTCATCATCTGTTCGCGGTCCTGATGGCACTGCATGCAAATCGCGTTCGAGTACTCCACGGTAAGCGGAATAGTCCTGTTTTCACGAGAAGGGTCGAAGGTATGCGGGTTGTGACACGCAAAGCAAGTGAACTCATCACCCAAGGTTGTCTTGTGAACGCTGGCGTCAAACTCTTCCTTAACGGACGGAAAACCCCAGCTCTCGTACTTCTCTCCGCGATGACAACTGCTGCACTGCGGCTTGCGCCTGGCAACCGCTTTCGCGGGATGCGGAAACTCGCCGAACCCATAGTGGCAGAATGTGCATGACCTTGTGCCATGCACGGATTTTTCAAATGCCTCCGCGTTTACTGCGAGGCTGCGAATGCGGCCAAGGGCTTCAATTTGCCCCATGGACTCCATCCCATGGCAGCGCAGGCAGTACTCCACGGTGTCTCCTGTGGAAACGGGAGCAGGCGCGTCTTGCGCGTGAACGCGCGGACCATACCACGCGCAAACCACGACGGCCGCGAATGCCAACCATCTGCCTAGGCTTCTTGCCATCCTTGCCTCCCTGTCAGACTGTACTCCTCGACCATCTGACCCGGATGATCGCGCCACGATACCAGACGCTAGTGTCCGACTTTATATCAGATTTTCTGCTCTGAATGAAACGAAATCCAAACGCAAGGTGACAGCTTTTCGCTCGGAATTGCGCGAGCGCTAGTCTTGTCTCTAGCCAAAGAGGGTATCTTGACCGGGTACCGCACCCCATCCACCTCGAGGCTTGATCTGGAAATATTCAAAGCCCCGCAAGGTACCCACGCGCCCTCGCGGCGTGCGGTCGATAAAGCCAAGCTGCATCAGGTAGGGTTCGTACACTTCTTCAATGGTGGAAGCGTCCTCATCAATGGAAGCAGCAATGGTATTCAGCCCCACGGGACCACCATTATATTTCTCCAGGATAGTGAGCATAATTTTCTGGTCCACTTCATCCAGGCCGTAACGATCCACCTCCAGCAGGTCAAGAGCGCGTGCCGCCACCTCCTGCGTCACTTCGCCGTTGGCGCGCACTTGCGCGTAATCCCGTACGCGACGCAACAGCCTGTTGGCGATGCGTGGTGTTCCCCTGCTGCGACGGGCCACCTCGGCTGCTCCTGAGTGTTCGATGGTGACATTCAATAGCCGTGCGGAGCGCTCGACAATTCCCGTGAGTTCCTTTACGTCATAGGGGTTTAGGCGCAGAACAATGCCGAAGCGAGTGCGCAGTGGGCCGCTCAGCAAACCTTGGCGGGTGGTCGCCCCAATGCACGTGAAACGCGGGATCGGTAGCGTATGGGTGCGCGCCGCCACTCCGGTGCCAATCAGGATGTCCACGTGGAAATCTTCGAGGGCACT
>CAZUAX010000219.1:1998-6187 GCA_964618435.1 uncultured Solibacteraceae bacterium | reverse complement strand
GTGGGCCAACCCGTGCAGCGCAATTTCAACAACAACGAGTACGAGTTGTTCTTCTCCGACGAGTGGCGCGTGAAATCAAACGTCACCATCACAGCGGGCCTCCGCTGGAGCCTGATGCCCCCAGTGTTTGAGGCGAATGGCCAGCAGCTTTCCCCCTCTCTGCGAATTGGCGACTGGCTTCACCAGCGCGCTGCCCTTGCCGAGAATGGAATTGCTAACGTGGAAGCCGGCCGCATTTCCTTCGTACCGGCAGAATCTGGCGGGCGGGACCTGTATGACTACCACAAGAAGAACTTCGCCCCCCGAATCGGGATTGCATGGTCGCCTGGTTTTGAAAACGGCCTAGGGAAGTTTCTTTTCGGCGGAGCGGGAAAGTCGTCGATCCGCATTGGTGCGGGCATGTTCTACGACGTTTTTGGCCAGGGCATCCTGCGTCGCTTTGACGCGACCGCTTTTGGCCTTTCTACCTCTCTCACCAATCCGTCCGCGGTACAGACGCTGGCCACGGCCCCTCGCTTTGCCGGGGTTAATTCGATTCCGCAGTCGCTGGTGCAGCCGGCCCCGCCTGCTGACTTCCCGGCAACTCCCCCGGATATCTTCGCAATCACCAACGCTCTCGACGACACCATCCGTCCTCCGTACAGCATGACCGCGAACGTGAACTGGGGTCGTGAGTTCGCGAATGGCTGGTTTATGCAGGCTGGCTACATCGGGCGCTTCGGACGCCGCCTGCTGACGCAGGAAGATGCCGCGACTCCCACCAATTTCCGGGATCCGGTGTCTCGCCAGACCTATTTCGAAGCTGCTTCGCAGTTGATCCAGTACAACAAGAACGGCATTGCTCCGGAAGACACCCCGGCCATCCCCTTCTTCGAGAATCTCTGGCCCAACTTCGGCGAAAGCCTCTATACCAATGTTTTTGGTGATCCTTCGCTGAGCGTTACACAGAATATCGCTATTCTGAATGACGTCTTTGTAGGGAACCAGGACACCACGTTCCTGGCGTACCTTTTGGATAATCCGATCCAGGGCAGTTGCGAAGCCCGCGGGGCCTGCAGCGCAATGGGACCCTGGCTGATGTTCCATCCGCAGTATTCGTTCCTGTCGGTATGGCGTTCAATCGGTTCAAGCAGCTACCACTCCGGCCAGTTCAATATCCGTAAGACTTGGAACAACGGCGACATCGTTGACTTCAATTACACGTTGGCAAAGTCGATTGACTTCGGCTCCTCTGCCGAGCGGGTGGGAACGACTACCGGCGTGATTACGAACCCCTGGTTCCGCAATCAATTTCGGGCAGTTTCCGACTTCGATACGCGTCACACCTTCACCACCTCCGCGGTGTACAACATCCCGGTTGGTCGTGGAAAGCGCTGGGGTACGGGATTCAACGGACTCGCCGATGCCATCCTGGGTGGCTGGCAGCTTGGCGGCATTTGGCGCCAGTCTTCCGGCTTCCCCACGGGTGTCGGCAATGGTCGGTTCTGGCCCACCAACTGGAACATCACCGGCCTTGCCACCGCAGTGAAACCGCTTCCCGAATCAGGCTCCTTCAAGAATGCGCCTTCGATTGTGGGTTCCGCCGGACCGAATATCTTCGGCAACCCCTCACAAGCGATCGAGTCGTTTGACTTCACGCTGCCTGGGGATTCCGGTACCCGCAACGTTGTTCGTGGAGATGGGTTCTTCCAGATCGACGCGAACCTCGCCAAGCGTTTCACCATGCCTTGGGGTGAAGGGCACTCCCTGCAGTTTCGCGCCGAAGCGTTTAACCTGACGAATAGCGTCCGGTTTGACGTATATGACGTGAGCCTGAACCTGGGCACTCGCGGTACCTTTGGCCGCTACAACAGCCAATTGGGTTCGCCGCGCGTGATGCAGTTCGGTTTGCGCTACGACTTCTAAGTGGT
Source organism: uncultured Solibacteraceae bacterium (assembly GCA_964618435.1). Taxonomy (GTDB): domain Bacteria; phylum Acidobacteriota; class Terriglobia; order Bryobacterales; family Bryobacteraceae; genus JACTMJ01. The sequence goes on along the minus strand of CAZUAX010000219.1, from coordinate 4,277 downwards.
AGCCCAGCCGGGCATAGACCAAAATCAAACGGGGGCCGGGAAACCGGCCCCCTCTCTTTTTGAATGAATCCCAAAACGGGTAACGCACGCAAGGGATGCGCGACTCCCACGCTTCGCCCTAAATTGGATATCCACCCACGATGTAGCTCTGTAGCTGGGAGATCGTTTCCCGCTGCTCCGCGACGGTCCACTTGATGAGGTCGCCCATGGAGACGATGCCGACCACCGCCCCCTCGTGCATCACCGGCAAATAACGTGCGCGGGTGTCGGTAAGGGCAGCCATGCACATCGCTACCGTGTCGTCCGGCGCCGCGGTTACTGTAGGCGGTGTCATGATTTCACTCACCTTCGTATCCCGCGAATTCCGCCCACGCAGAATCACCTTTCTCGTATAGTCACGTTCAGAGAGAATCCCCACAAGGCGGTTCTCATCCAGCACCACCAGCGCGCCGATGCCGCGTTCGGCCATCTTGGCAATCGCTTCAAAGACGGTAGTCTGCGGATCAATCGTGTGTACTTGCCACCCCTTGCTATCCAGCAGGGCGCGAACTGTCGCATTGGAATCGGACACGGGTGCCATCAGAACCCCTCCTTTGGGATGGAATTCTAACGAAAGCGGGGTCAAAAAGAAAGGGGGATCCGGGATCCAGGTAGGCAAGGAGGGTCTGGGTACGCAACAAGGAAAAATAGACCGCTTACGGCGCAGCGCTGCCGCAGGCCTGCTGAAGGGCGGTGAGGTTCTTGCGAGCGAAATCGGCCTCTTCGAGGTCGGGGTTGAGTTCCAGCATAGTCTCAAAGTGGCGGATGGCAGGGGCGCACAGGCTGCGGTCGTTCTGGAGGTTCGCCTGACGGGCGTAGCTGAGGCCGAGCACGTAGTGCGTGTAGGGATCTTCCGAGTCGTACCGCAGTGCCTCGCGGCACGCCTCAATCGCCTGGCCATACTGATTCAACTTCCGGTCAGCGTCGCAGATGCCGAACCAGGCAAGGCTGCGCAGATCTTTCCAGATATCCTGCTGGGAGGCGCGCTTCTTCTTTCCCATGCCGGCAAGGAAACCCAGCACGTAGTAGTTCAGGTTTCCGGCAAGCTTGCTGTTGAAATCGGAGAGCCGCAGGTAGCTCTGGTAGGAGTCCACCGAATCCTGATAGCTGCCGGCCAGCCTCTGGCTTTCCGCCAGCCAGAAATGAGCCTCCCCGTTTTCCGGGGTAATCTCTATGGCACGTTTCGCTGAGCTAATCCCCTCGCGGTACATCTCCTTGCGGCAATAGGCCTGGGCTTGCAGATACCAGGCCATCCCATTGGACTTGTCGCGCTGCGTCACCAGATTTAGCTGGCGGATGGACTCGTCCAGGTCGCCGATATCCAGGAGCATCCCCGCAAAACTGGCCCGGGCTTCCATGTAGTCAGGGTCAATTTCGATGGCCTTTTCAAAGAAGCGCCGCGCCTTATCCTGGTCGTACAGCGCATTGTAGGTGCGCGCCAGGTAGAGCGCGGCCTGGCTGTACTTGGGGTCCAGTGCCAGCGCTTGCTGGAAGTCCACTACCGCCGCCTGATAGTTCTTGGCGTAGCCCTTGTTGTACTTCTCAAGGCCGTCCTCGAACTTGTCAACCGCCGCCCGGTTGCGTCGGCGCGGAATCACAATCTTGATGGTGACCGTTTTCTCCTGACCGGGATAAACCACTTCCTCGCGCGGTCCATCGGGCTCAAAACCCATTTTCACTGCCTTCACCGTGTGGACTCCTGGAGGCAAACCGGGCAACCTCAATGGTTCCGCCTTGTTCACCACGCCCACGCTCTTGTTGTTCAGGAACACTTCCACACCGTCTCGGTTTGCCTCAAACACCAACGTGCCAAATTTCGGAGCGGGGGCTGAACCAAGAGCTTTGTTGCTGGGGATGTAGGCGAGCAGCATATCCTTGTCGAAGCTCGCGCGGTCTGCTGTGGGGTTCTGCTCGCCGCCCGTCGCCTCCCGCACATTCCGCCGTACGTACTCGGCCAACTCATCGGCTGTCACAATGCTGTCGGTATTTTCGTCAGCAAGCCCTTCCATGCCCTTCACCACGTAATAGGTGAATACGCCATGGCCACCGCCCCAATCGGGGCTTTCGAAGCTTCGTTCCCGGTCTCGGCTTGCGGTAAGCGAGAAAAGCGACGTGCTCAGGTTCACCAAACGGCTGTTTAGCTGCGCACTGTCCTCTGGCGCAATCACCCCGCTGTGGCAGCTATCCGTCAGCAGCACCTTCCAGCGGGCGTTAATCTTGCCGCCAATCACCTCGCCCAG
>CAZUAX010000219.1:0-1898 GCA_964618435.1 uncultured Solibacteraceae bacterium | reverse complement strand
GGAATTACAAACTTGTTGCCGGCAATGTCTTCAGCCTCAATGGGGACATCCTTTTCGACGCGCAGGTCCCGCTGCTGCGCGTTCTGCGGGGTCTGCGCGGTGAGACTGAACGTGATGGCCAGCAGTAGCGCCAGCCAACCGGCATAGCGAAATTGGCGCGTGGCCGCGTGTGGGTTAGTCGTGCGCGATGCGGAATTCATAGATCATCGGTCCTTCCATTTTGCCGGGTGCGCTGATCACCTGCTTTTCCTGGTTGCGCATGAAGAAGAGTTCGCGCGCCTGCATGCGTGGGAGTTTCTCCCAACTTTCGGGCAAGGTCTTGGTGTCAGGTACGCTGCGAAGCCCAGCCGAGCTGTCAATGCACTCGCCCCGGGCGCGGAACAGGGAATCGTCACAGCGCGGCTTCATCCGATGTGGTGGCACCCTGGGCGCTGCTGGCGCGCCGCCCGCAGGCAGCAACTCCAGACTCTCCAGCGGCTTCGGACTCACCATCCAGAAACTAATGTCGTGCCCTGCGGGACCCGCCACCACAAACTGAGCCTGCGTGGCCGGAACCAGATAGCTCTTTCCTGCCTGTACGCGGTTATCCGCCCCAGTATCCGACGTGGGAAAGAGCAGTTCGTAGCGTCCACTGGTGCCCAGATTGGTTACGTACAAGTACCCGTCAAAGTTAGACGAGAACCGAAAGCGCACCCGGTCGCCCACTTGAAGAACCGTGCCAGGATCCAAGGGTTTCCAGCTTTGGCTCACCCATTTTTCCAGTAGCACCTCCACCTTGCGGGCGTCAGAGGCGGCTGCCGACGGTACCACCGCGGCAAACAACCCCAGCAGACAGGCCGCAATGGCAGCGGCACGAGAAAAATCGGCAAGTCTACGCATGGTTCGCTCCTTTATTTGTGCACCAGCGTTACGTCCGCCACCACGCGCGCATCCGCGCTGCTGGATGGATTCACCACATACGCGGCGTTTTGCATGGACGGCTCATAGTTCGCATTTAGGGGACGCGGCGCGCTATAGCTGCTGGCACCCGGCGTCGCCTGTACTTTTTCAACAATCAGGTCGCGAGCGTAGACCCGGCGCATATTGCCTACCACATCGTCCCGGATCTCCACCTGGTTCGACGCCAATAGCACTTTGGGCGCACCCTCATCTGAAGTTTCCGGCTCCTTCACCTTGCTCGGCCTTGGGTCTCCCGTGGGAGCACTGGTGCCCTTGCCCGTACCCAAGTCGTAAATCAGGGATTCCAGGCTGGGCTCTGGCTTGCGCGAGAACACCACAAAGAGCTTCTCCTCGCCAGCCTGCTCGTCGAAGGTAAAGACATGGCCAGCGGGAATTGTGGTCACCTTGCCGGCGGCAATGTGGTTTTTGCCTCCGTCAACTTCGGCGGAGGGGAACAAAGGCTTCCATGCGCCGCTCGACCCGCGCGCCACGATGTAGAGGTAACCCGGTTCATTCGCTTCCACCGCAACCTGAATACGGTCGCCAGAACGAAATACGGTATCTACCGGAACCTCTTCTGCGTTTCCGCCCACACGCTTGATGATGGTGTAGCGTAAGCCAAGCGGCTTCAAGTCTGCCGGCAGATACCCAGCCCGCAGCAGCTGAGATTCGTTTTGCGTCTTCGCCATTTCCGCGGGAGGCGCCTTTTGTTTCTCAATCTTGCGCGCTACCTCCACCGGAGCCTGGCGCTTCGGCGCAGTGACGGGTCCGGGCCGTGACGGTACATTGGCCCGCGCCATCGTGGCCTGCTTCGCCGCAGGCACAAAAAACAGTTCCCGCGCAGTCAGGCGTTCCCCGGGGGGTAATCCCTGCGCTATCACAAGGCCAGTCAGGCCAGCCAGCATCAGCGTCAATCTCAACCGTGTGCTCATAACGAGTTCCCTCTTGAAGTGGATGGC
>CAZUAX010000218.1:0-6258 GCA_964618435.1 uncultured Solibacteraceae bacterium | reverse complement strand
ATGCCGCAGGGCCAACATGAGCCAGACGAAGCACCTGCGCCTCAGGATGTGGAATCGGTCCCAACTCGATCTGACGACAAATTTCCGATTATCGGAATAGGGGCCTCTGCCGGGGGGCTGGCCGCGTTCGAGGCGTTCTTCTCAACGATGCCTCCGGACAGCGATCCGGGTATCGCCTTTGTGCTGGTGCAGCATCTGGCCCGTGACCACAAGAGTATCCTCTCCGAATTGATCGGACGCTACACCCAAATGAAGGTCCTGGAGGTCGAGGACGGGATGGTGGTGCAGCCCAACCACGCCTACATCATCCCGCCTAATCGCGACATGGAACTGATTGACGGCACGTTGCGGCTGCACGAGCCTTCTCTGGCCCGTGGTGTGCGGCTCCCGATCGATTACTTCTTTCGCTCCCTCGCGCAGGACCAGGGGGATCGTGCCATTTGCATCGTGCTTTCAGGTACCGGCAGTGACGGCGCGCTTGGTGTCCGGGCGGTAAAGGGCGAAGGCGGCATGGTGATGGCGCAGACCCCGGAGACCACCGAGTACGACGGAATGCCTCGGAGCGCGATTGCCACCGGGATGGTGGACTTTGTACTTGCCCCCAATGCCATGCCTGCCAAGTTGCTTCCCTATGTGGCACACACGTTCACTGGTGCCCAACGTGCGGTTCAATCACCAGGCTCCCGGCCGGACAATTCGTTTGAAAGCATCTTCTTCCTGCTGCGTTCGCAGACGGGGCATGATTTTTCACAGTACAAGCGGAACACGATCAGGCGTCGTGTGGAGCGGCGGATGGCCGTCCATCAGATCGAGCGAATGGAAGATTACGTTCGTTATCTGCAGCTAACCCCCGCCGAAGTGAATGCGCTGTTTCGCGACCTACTGATTGGCGTTACGAACTTTTTCCGGGACGCGGATATCTTTCAGGAGATCCAGGGGCAGGTGATCCCCAAGCTCTTCGAGGGCAGGCCCGCGGGGTCAACGATTCGTGTTTGGGTGCCCGGCTGCTCAACTGGCGAGGAAGCCTACTCCCTGGCGATTCTGCTAAGGGAGCGCATGGATGAGATTAAGGCAGATTACAGAGTGCATGTCTTTGCCACGGATATAGATCGTGAGTCAATAGATCACGCACGCATCGGATCCTACCCCTCCAGCATCATTGCTGACATTTCTCCGGAACGTCTTGCCCATTATTTTGACCAGGAGCAAATGGATGGCAGCACCTACCGGATTCGCAAAAGCATCCGGGACATGCTGATCTTCTCCGAGCACGACATCACCAAGGATCCGCCGTTTTCAAAGCTGGACCTCATCAGTTGCCGCAACCTGCTGATCTACATGGGTTCCGAACTGCAGAAGCGGATGCTGCCATTGTTTCACTACGCCCTGAATTCTGGCGGCATGCTGGTGCTGGGCTCCTCGGAGAGCATTGGTGAGTTCACCAATCTCTTTGCGACTGTGGACCGCAAGGCCAAAATCTACAGGCGGATGGCGGGCGAGTATGGATTGCAGCGCGCGGGTGTTATGCGGACTTTCCCCCAACTGCCCCCCTCTGATGTGGTGCGAAGTCCGAAGGGAGTCCTGATGCCTGGGAACGTCCTGATGCCTGGGAACAAGGTTCCATTGCAAGAGATTGTAATGCGAACGCTGATGACGCACTATTCGCCCGTTGGTGCGCTGGTGACTGAGAATGGCGACATTCTTTATCTTCTGGGCCGCACTGGCCGGTTCCTGGAACCCACCCCCGGCGAGGCCAGCATGAATATCTTCCGCATGGCTCGCGAGGGATTGCGTGGAGACCTGATGATTGCTCTGCATCGGGCCGCGTCGATGGGCGAAGCGGCACGGCATTCGGGACTTCGCGTAAAAGGCGAAAGTGACGTTGCCACCGTTAATCTCACTGTGCTTCCGGTTGCGGAAGATGCGGAGGGCGCGGTAGCGCGAGGCCTCTTTCTGGTAATCATCGAGGAGCCGCCGATGAGGGAACCCAGAGTCTCCACGGAGGCTGCCGTTGACGAAATTGATGACACACTGGCTCTGGTGCCGGATCTGGACGAGTACATCATCAGCCTGAAACAAGGGTTGCGCGCGAAGGATGAGTATCTGCAGACAGCAATTGAAGAACTGGAGACATCCAACGAAGAGTTGCGTTCCGCTCACGAGGAGATGCAATCAGTAAATGAGGAGATGCAGTCGGCGAACGAAGAGCTGGAAACGTCGAAGGAAGAACTGCAATCGGTGAACGAGGAACTGGCCACCGTCAACAGTGAGTTACAGGCCAAGGTGGCTGACCTTTCGCGCTCGAACAGTGACATGAAAAACCTGCTGAGCGGCACTGGCATCGGCACTGTTTTCGTGGACCATCTGATGCGCATCCTCCGCTTCACGCCCACTGTTTCCGTGCTCATGAATCTCATCGAATCCGACGTCGGACGCCCTGTGGACCAGATCCGTTCCAATCTGGTGGGGTATGACCATCTGGCAGCGGACTTGAGAGAAGTCCTCGAAAGTCTGGTCCCGAAGGAACTCGAAGTACAAACCAAGACCGGGGAATGGTTTCTGTTGCGCATTCGCCCGTATCGGACCCTGGAAAATGTCATTGAAGGCGCGGTAGTGACCTTCACGGAAATCTCCGCGCTAAAGAAAGCGCAGGTTGCGCTGCGGGATTCAGAAGCCCTTCGACGGCTGGCGGTGGTGGTTCGAGATGCCCGCGATGCCATTGTGGTGCATGATTTAACTGGTCGCGTTCTGGCCTGGAACCCGGCTGCGGAAAAAATGTACGGATGGAGCGAAGAAGAAGCACTGGCATTCAACATTCGTGACATCATGCCCGAAGCCGGCCGCGAAGAAGCACTGGCTGCCATCCGCCAATACTGCGCAAGCGGAGGCCTGGATCCGCAGCGCATTGCGCGAGTTCGAAAGGACGGGAAAGTAGTTCCTGTGAGTCTGATAGCGGCGCCGCTGGTGAATGAAGTTGGGGAGATGTACGCGATCGCGACGACAGAGAAAATGGACGTCCGTTGAGTTTGCCATCAGCGCGGAGCCAGATGGGGAAGCAGGTTCAGGCAACTGATCGCCTGCTCTCCCCGACCGCAGAGTTCTAGGGTTGAGTCGACCGTCGCCGAACTTCCAGAAGTTCCAAACGCTAAACGGCATCACGCACGCGATCCTTGGGCCCGCTCTCCAGATTCACCGCCATTCGGCTCCTGGCTTGTTAAAGGGGTCTACGAGTGGAACTTGCTCCGCTCATGCGGACACATCGTGGCGAAGCAGGCCGTCGCGTCAGTCTCGAATGCACCTTACACTGAAGCCGCATCCCTTCATCCCGGTATGCCGCCCAATCTGCTGCTTGCTGGCCCCGATCAATCGTTCGATTGCGTGCTGGGCATCGGCTTCCGTGGCGGTCCAGAAATTGGCATGCTCACCCACGAAATTGAACTTGCCGAACGATGCTCGCCAGCCCGCCAGGATCACGTCGAGTCCTGAACTGCCGCCCATCTTCATCGCGTTGCCCTCGTCTGTGCCTCGCCAAACCGAAGAAGCTGCCTCGGCCGCACTCATGCCAAGCTCGGTCTCCAATTGTTGCCACTCCTCGTCGGTAGGCAGGTGCCACCCCGCCGGGCAGGCGCGCAAGGCCTCCGCCCAACTGTAAAGCACACCGGACTGTTGATACGCGGGAGCTTTTCGAGCCGCTTCGGTATCTGCGCCTGAATAGCCGTAAACCCAAAGGCCGCAGTCCGTATCGTCTGAGCGACAAATGCGAGGAAGAAATGCGAGGTTCTTCCGCATCCACACTTGAGTGCCAATGGTGACAGTCCCATATTGGTATCCGTCTCGAGGATCCACAAAAGTGGAGGCGGCTGGTCGAGCGGAGATCGCGCCCACCCTTGTTACGGATCCACCTCCTTCGGTGTGTGTAAGAAGCTCAGGGTCCCCGAAATAATGCAGCTTGCCACCGCCTCTGATGTTGCTGCTAAGACGTCGGATGGCGGAAACGGTAGCCTCGCCCCCGTTTTCGATGATCACCGTAACTGTGTCTGCGTGAAGTGAAGCAGCCTGAACGACACCGCCCCCGCCAATAGAGATTCTGAATGTAGGCGCGGTCGGGAAGCCCTCACGGACCTGAACCTTGCCACCGTTGTCTATCCGGATGGCGGAGAGCCTGGGCGCAGTCACCCGCACCGTTGCGGGACTGTTCTGGTCGCACGGCGCAACGCACTCGACGCGAAGCGTGCCTGCCTTCACCGCCATTCTCGGTTGGCTCGCTTTCCCGTCAGTCACAACCGCACGAGTGGCGGTGCCCCCCTCGACCAGAAGCGTCACGCCATGGATCTCAATCTTGTCAAAATCTCCTTCAATTAGCGAAGGCAAAGTCGGCTGCGCCCAAACCCCGCCAGCGGCCACCGCCAACGCAACGAGTTGCAAAACGCACATCGCGAGGGCTCGGACTGATTGCGTGTGATGTTCTTTGTTATTGCGGAAAACAGGATCCGCTGGCAGTCCAATTGTTGAGCTCATACCGACTTGTACGAAGGATTCGCACACAAGTTCCCGGCTCTTCCTGCAATTACCGTGAAGCACTGAGATCGCAGGCGCCTCCACCTCGAATCTTGCAGTGGACCAGTCATTCCCGAAGGTTCCCGCCTGCGCTAGCGGCGGGGATGGCGGGGGTGATCCGAAGGAAGATGAGTGCTCAGTCTGGATAGAGGGACTGGATGGGGATGACGGCGATATCGGTTTTGGATAGCCCGGCAAGTCCGGCTCCCCCGGAGACGAAACCGAGAAGCACGGAATCGTTATGGAAGTGGATCGCGGTGTAGCAATACCAGCCATCCGGGTGGTTGAGGAGGTCCTGCTGGTGGATCCAGGTTTGCCCTTCATCTTTGGAAATGGCCAGGGTGAGCGGTGTGCGCCTTCCCTCGCGCGCGGGGGTGACGGATTCGTCGGCGCGCCACGCTTCGGGAACGGACGAATGATCGTTCCACACCAGCAACAGGTCTCCGGTGTTGGGGATGCGCTTGATGGACGCGGGGGCAAGGGGCGCCTGGATGGAGGAGGGCTTCGCTTCGGTGAAGGTCTCGCCATCGTCGCTGGAGATCGCAAGATACTGGCTGCCAAGACGCGTGCGGATGAACATCAGGAGGTGGCCGTCCTTGAGGGAGACCACGCCGGGCTCTTGAAATCCGCGGCGGCTGTCAGTGGGACATTCCAGGACGGTCTGGCCAGGTCGCCAGGTTTGGCCGGCATCGTCAGACAGATAAACCATAGCCACGCCGCGGGGATTGTAGTTGTTCTCCAGCGGGGAGTGCAGGGCCACGGGCATCACGAGGCGTCCGGAATCCAGCTGCACCACGCGATCGTTGTTCAGCACCCAGTAGCCCGGCTCTGTGATGCATTGGACGGGCTCGCTCCAGGTGTTGCCTTCGTCGCTCGAAACGCGAACGAAGGGCTTGCAGTCGAACACGGAATTCTTGCGGAGATAGAAGAGGGCGATGCGGCCATCCTTGAGGCGGAGCAGGCTGACGCTCATCACGTTCATCTCGCCCTCGCGTTCCACCAGTGTGACGTCTTCCGGGGTCCAGGTGGCGCCGCCGTCGGAGGAATAGCGGGCGGCGATGGTGGCGGCGGCGTGGTCGTCGTCTCCCCCGGTAAAGCGGGTGTAGGCGAACAGGATGCGGCCATCCCGCAGCGTGAGGAACGCGCCTTCGGTATTGCGAGGGTTGCCGGGCTTGGGTGGCAACAGAGGGATCACTGTTGCGCCTTGCAGTAGAGGGTTTGTGGTTACCCGGGAAGGGCTTTCCTTGCCGCAGGCTGAGGTGAGCAGGAGGAGCATCGCAACCGCGGCGTGGCGGAGAACCAGTGCGGTATGGCGCGTGGGCAGTGGCATGGGCACCATCTTAACAACAGAGATAGGGGTGCTTAGCAAATGAGATGGTGATGGCTTTCGGGATGGGTTTCGCTGGTGAGGCAGGGCTGCTCTGCCATACTGAGCCTAAGATGCATCTACTGGTTTTCTTGATGTTCGCGCTCCTGATTCTCACACCATGCCAACCCTCCGCTGCGCAGGGCTCGCGCACAAGTGGTGGCATGACGAACAACAGTGCGGCGGGTGGCAACGGGCCTGACGCTGCCAGGCCCGATTCCATGAGCAACTTCAGCGAGATGCTGCAGGACCTGGTGGTGCGGGTGGACCCGGCGGTGGTGCAGGTGATCACGCGCGGGTTTGCACTCTCCGACGGCGGAGGGGTCTCCTTGATC